>JBDTLB010000131.1:0-9624 GCA_039934955.1 Devosia sp. | reverse complement strand
ACCATGGCGGCGTTGTAGGTCACTTGCTTTTGTGCCTGCTGCGGGGCGATGTAGGGAAGCGAGAGGCGGGCGGTCGTCGACATTGGTTCCTCGGAACGGTTGCGTTGCCGCCCATTTTACGCGCCCCAAAGCAGCGGGGATAAGCGTGCCGGAGGAGGCGCCGGATGACCAACATTTCCGAACTCGAAACACCCTGCGTGGTGATCGATCTGAGCCGGGTCGAGGCCAACCTCAAACGGGCGCAGGCGCATGCTGACCAGCATGGCTATAAGCTGCGCCCACACATCAAGACGCACAAGCTGCCGCGCTTCGCGAAGCGGCAAGTGGAACTCGGCGCGGTGGGGATCACGGCGCAGAAACTTGGTGAAGCGGAGGTAATGGCCGCAGCCGGTTTGAACGATATTTTCGTGCCCTACAATATCGTTGGTGCGACGAAGCTGGCGCGCCTCAAGGCCCTGAACGACAAAGTGAAATTGAGTGTGACTGCGGATAGTCCCGACACTGTTTCTGGTTATGCCGAGCGGTTTTTAGGATCAGCAAAAACACTGACCGTGCTGGTTGAATGCGACACCGGTGGTGGGCGCTGTGGCGTGCAGTCGCCGGCGCAGGCATTGGCGCTGGCGCGACAGATCGCGACGTCGCCGGGGCTACGCTTCGGCGGGCTGATGACCTATCCGGGGCGCGGCAAATTTGCCGAGACGGATCGCTGGCTCGGCGATGCCAAGGCGATGCTCGAAACGGCGGGGATAGACGTGCCGGTTGTGACCTCGGGCAACAGCCCGGACATCTGGCACGAGGGCGACCGGACGGTCACCGAACGGCGGCCCGGGACTTATATCTATTTCGATCGCAGCCAGGTCGCGTACGGCGTTGCGAGCTTCGCCGATTGCGCGCTGACGGTGCTGGCGACGGTCGTATCGCGGCCGACGGCAAATCGGGTGGTGATCGATGCCGGATCGAAGTCGCTGAGCAGCGATCTGCTCAACCAGACCGACTATGGCGCAGTGCTCGGCAACGAGACGGTGACCGTCGCGGGGGTGTCGGAAGAACATGGGGTGATCGAACTCAAGGAGCCCTCCGACTGGCCGCGGGTGGGCGACCGGCTCCGGATCCTCCCGAACCACGCGTGCGTCGTGTCCAACCTCTTCGACAATGTGCA
The DNA here is from genome assembly GCA_039934955.1 of Devosia sp. GTDB lineage: Bacteria > Pseudomonadota > Alphaproteobacteria > Rhizobiales > Devosiaceae > Devosia_A. The sequence goes on along the minus strand of JBDTLB010000131.1, from coordinate 8,465 downwards.
TCTGCTCAGTGCGAACGGACAGATTGAGACGGTGCCGGTTGCGGCCCGCGGACGGGTCGACTAAAGCTCTCGACGCGGGAGTGGTATCTAAATGGTAGCAGATTGGCATGACGGCTTCACCGTTAGCAGTGAATGGGTCCCAGGCGATGGCACCAGCGGGCTTTACAGGCTGACGCTGAGCAATCGCAGCAAGGCGTCGGTTGAAGGATTCCGGCTGGGAATTTCCGGGCCGGTACGGATCAACGAAGCGGCGACGCTCAGCAATGGGCGAGTGGTCATGCAGTTGTCGAACTACGCCGAGATCGCGCCGCCCACGGGCTTCGTACTGACACCGGGCGGGACCTGGACGGTGGAGATCGACAAGCTCAACTTCCCGCTGCGGCACTGGACCGACGGCGCAACGACCGGTTTTTTGATCTTCAGCGACGGGCGGGCCGTTCCGGCCATTACTTTGCCAACTGCGCGGGCCGGTAGCGAGCCCTATCGCCGCGGCACGATGCGGCTCGGTGGCGAGGCCGAAATGATGGCGCCGCTGATTCCGTGGCCGAACAAGATCGAGATCGCCGGACGGCGCAGCCCGCCGCAGGGGCTCAGCATCGCAGCCGGCGGCATCAAGGCCGCGACGACAGCGGCGATCGCCTTCGGTGAACTCGGTGATCTGCTGTTCCCCGGCGAAGGGCTGGTGCGCGAACCGCACGAGGATGGGCTGGGCGTCCTGCTGGTCGAGGACGGCGCGCTGGCGGCGGAAGGATACCGCGTCGGCTTCCATTCGCGCGGCGCAAAGCTCGAGGCGGCGGGCGAGACCGGGTTTTTGTATGGCCTCATAGCATTGGGGCAGATGGTCCGCGGCGCGCGGCTCGAACAACAGAGCTTCAGCTTTCCGACGAGCGGGACGATTGAGGATGGGCCGGCGATGCGGTTCCGCGGTTGCCATCTCGACGTGGCGCGGCGGTTCTACGGGACCGGAGAGATTTCGCGATTTCTCGCGATTCTCGCCTGGAACAAGCTCAACGTGTTTCACTGGCATCTGAGCGACGACGAGGCGTGGCGGGTCGAGATCGACGCCTATCCGCGACTGACGGAGCTGGGGGCGTGGCGCGGTCACGGGTTGCCGCTGCCGCCGCTGCTGGGCAGCGGACCCGAGAAGTCGGGCGGCTATTACAGCAAGGCCGATATCCGCGCACTGGTGGCGCAGGCGGGACGCTTCGGCATCGAAATCATCCCAGAGATCGATGTGCCGGGCCATTGCTACGCGATGCTCGAAGCGATCCCCGAGCTGAGGGATCCGGGCGAGAACGGGCTCTCCCACTCGATCCAGAGCTTCCCTAACAATTGCCTCAACCCGGCGATCGAAGGCGTTCACACCGCCCTCGAGGTGATTTTCGGCGAGATGGTGGAGCTGTTTCCGTCGCGTTACTTCCATGTCGGGGCCGACGAGGTGCCGGCCGCCGCGTGGGAAACGTCCCCGGCGGCCAATGCGATGCGCGAGGCGCTGGGCGCGACCGGCACGGCTCCGCTGCAGGCAAAGTTCCTGCAGCGCATCCAGGCGTTCCTCACCGGCAAGGGCAAGATCACCGGCGCGTGGGAGGAAGCCGCGCATGGGGGCGGCATCGACAAGGCGCAGTGCTACCTCGTCGGCTGGGTGAATGTCGAAGGCAGCCAGAAGCTCGCCGCCGAGGGCTATGAGGTCGTGGTCGCGCCGGGCCAGGCGTATTATCTCGACATGGCCAATGCGATCGACTGGCACGAGCCAGGCGCCGGCTGGGCGGGCTGGTCGTCGCCGGAAAAGACCTATGGGTTCGACCCAGTGGCCGGATGGGGCGAGACCGAGCGGGCGAATTTCCTTGGCGTCCAGGCCTGCGTCTGGTCGGAGCCGATGTCCGACCGTGCGGTGTTCGACCGGCTGGTGTTCCCGCGGCTGTCGGCGATCGCCGAGACGGCGTGGACCAAGGCCGAGCACAAGAGCTACGCCCGGTTCGCTGCGCTGGCGGGGTTGATGCCCAATCTTTATGGTTGCCGCGACAGCCATTTCGACTAGCTAGAAATGGCTGTCGCTATCTTTCTTGATCGCGCGTTCGAACCGGAAAGCCGGTGGCCACTTTTCCTGAATGCGCTCCGCTGGGAGCTTAACGAATGTCTGATCTGTTGGTGCGCCTCTACGATCTGCCAGTCTTTGAGGCCGAGGCCAAGTTGAAGGCCGCTGGCATCTCGGTGCGACGGACGCTGCCGCCGGAGCGGCAAATCATCCTCGACTGGGTCGCCACCAAATTCTCGTCGCTCTGGGCGTCGGAGGTAGCGCTCGGAATGAGCCAGCAGCCGCCGAGTGTTTACGTTGCGGTAAGGAATGCGGCCCTGATCGGCTTTGCCTGCTACGATACCACCGCCAAGGGGTTCTTCGGGCCGACGGGCGTGGACGAGGTGGCGCGGGGGCAGGGCATCGGCGAGGCGTTGCTGATCTCGACTCTGAAGGCCATGCGCGAGGCCGGCTACGCTTATGCAGTGATCGGCGATCCCGGGCCGGTGGCGTTCTACAAGAAGCGCCTCGACGCGCTCGATATCCCCAAATCGAAGCCGGGCATCTATGCCGGTATGCTGACCACTCCACAGGGCTGATCGACGCGAACCGCCGAGCCAAACTAACCCAATCTTTACGGGGCGCGCCTACCCTTAGAGCTCGAAAACTGCCGGAAATCCGGCCTTTTGGAGGCTCCGATGCTGGCTTCGCAGGCTTATTGGAAGGATTTGTCGGGCTGGACGGACGATTCCGAACAAGTCTTGGCCGCCGATCTCCTGCTCTATTTCGGGCCCCGCGAGATGCTTTCCGCCGACGCGCATTTCGCGGCGCTGCGGGCGCGCTTTCCCAATGCGCTGATCATGGGTTGCTCGACCGGCGGGCAGATGGCCGATGACGATGTGAGCGACCAGATGCTTACGGCACTGGCGCTCGACTTTGCCGACACGCCGCTGAGACTCGTGGAAGCCGATGTGCGCGATCCAACCCTGTCGCGGGCCGCAGGTGCGGCGCTCGGTGCGCAACTGGCGGCGCCCGATCTCGCCGGCATCTTTATTTTGTCGGACGGCCTGCACGTCAATGGCAGCGCGCTGGTCGAAGGCGTGGCGAGCGCCATCGGGCCGCATGTGCCGGTGAGCGGCGGGCTGGCCGGTGACGGCGCGGCTTTTGCTGAAACGCTAGTGGCGTGCAATGCCGCGCCACGCAGCGGCGTTGTGGCAGCCATTGGATTTTATGGAACCGCGATCCAGTTCGGCCATGGCAGCGCCGGCGGCTGGGATGTGTTCGGACCCAAGCGCAAGATCACAGCATCTGACGGCAATGTGCTGCAGTCGGTCGATGGTAAGCCGGCGCTCGATCTTTACAAACTCTACCTCGGGCCAGAAGACAGCCAGAAGCTGCCCGGATCGGCGCTGCTGTTCCCGATGCGCATTTCCGATCCACGGCATCCCGACCAGAGTGTCGTGCGCACTGTGCTGGCGGTTGACGCCGAGGCTGGATCGATGACTTTTGCGGGTGACATGCCCAAAGGATGGACGGCGCAACTGATGCGCGGAAGCTTCGGGCGGCTCTGCGCGGGCGCCGCCGAGGCGACGCACAAAGCGGCGGCAGGTCTCGCCTTAGCGCCACACACTGATAGTGCGGCGATCCTGGTTTCGTGTATCGGCCGGCGGCTGCTGATGGGACAGCGGATCGACGAGGAGATCGAAGCGGCTCGCGCCGAGCTGCCGGAAAATTGCCAGCCGATTGGGTTCTACTCGTATGGCGAAATATCGCCGCACGAGGTTTCAGGGCGGGCGCAGTTGCATAACCAGACGATGACGGTGACGCTGATGAGCGAGAGAGCCGCCTGAGGTGCACAAGCTTCTCGCCAAGCAGATTCAGAAGGCGCGACAGCCTGACGGCGAGTTCAATCTCGACCAATTGATGGAGCTGGTGGCTCGCGCCTACGAGGAATCGGAGCAGGATCGCGAGCGGACCGACCGGTCGATCGCCCTGATGGTCGAGGAGATCGGTGCATTCCAGGCGGGCCTCGAGGCCGAAATCGTGCGCCGCACGTCGGAGCTCGGCGACAGCCGCAAGGCGCTCAAGCTACAGAACAAGCGGATGGCAATCGCGCTCGACAGCACCGGCTACGCGATCTCGATTTTCGATGGGCGGAAGCAGCTCGTTTACTGCAACAAGTACTTCCTCGATCTCTATCATCTGCCCAGGCGGTTTGGCCGAGCGGGTACGCCGTTCCTCGACATCCTCAGTGCACGCATCGCAGCAAATTCCTACGTGGGCGACGATCCAGATGCCTATTACGAGGAGCGCGCCAATGGCGTCGACCGCGGCGCCCCGTTCATCGACATCCACCGGCTCAACACTGGCGAGATGGTGTCGATCAACCACCAGCCGCTGCCCGATGGCGGCTGGGTGGCGACGCATAAGGACATCACCGAATTCACCCGGCTGCAGGAGGAGCTGGCGCACCGAGCCTATCACGACGCGCTCACCGGCCTCCCCAACCGCCACATGCTGCAGGAGCGGTTGAGCCAGTGCGTCAAGGAGGCTGATGGCCTGGGCAGTTTTGCACTGCTGTTTATCGACCTCGACGGCTTCAAATCGATCAACGATACGCTCGGACACTCAGCCGGCGACGCGATACTGAAGGAAGTGGCGAAGCGGATCGAAAAGTCCACCGCCGCCAGCGGTATCGCGGCGCGCATGGGCGGCGACGAATTCGCCGTAGTGATGGACGTCGGCATGATGGCGCGCGATGCCCACATGCTGGCGGTAACGTTGACCGATGTGGGGCGGATTCCGTTCGTGGTCGATGGGCAGACCGTCGACATCGCGTTCTCGGTGGGTGTCGCTGTCGCGCCGGGCGACGGCGCGACAACTGACGAGTTGCTGAAGAACGCCGATCTGGCGCTCTATGCGGCCAAGGCCGAGCGTCGCGGCAGCTACCGCTTCTTCGAGCCGGCTATGGATAAGGCGCTACGCGACCGGCGACGGCTGGAGCGTGATCTGGCGCTGGCGTTAGAGCGCGGCGAGTTCGAGCTCTACTACCAGCCGATTCTCAATCTCAAGCGACAGACCTTTTCGGGCTTCGAGGCGCTGCTGCGCTGGCACCATGCGGAGGACGGGATGATCTCTCCGGCCCACTTCATTCCGGTGGCAGAAGAGACCGGGCTGATCGTGCCGATCGGCGCATGGGTGCTGCGCGAGGCGATCAACGAGGCGGCGAAATGGCCGCGCGGCATGCGCGTTGCCATCAACGTCTCGTCGGTGCAGTTCCAGCGTGGCAATGTGGTGGTAACGATCATGAACGCGCTCGGCGCCGCGGGTCTTGCGCCGGAACGGGTCGAGATCGAGATTACCGAGTCGGTATTTTTCGAGAACAGCGCCTCCAACCTCGACGCGCTGCGCCAATTGCACGCGCTCGGGATCAAGATCGCACTCGACGATTTTGGCACGGGCTTTTCGGCGCTGAGCTATTTGATGAGCTACCCGTTCGACAAGATCAAGATCGATGGCGGGTTCGTGCGGGCGCTGGACAATGCGCTGGGGGCGCAGACGATCGTGCGCGCAGTGGCCGAAATCGGCCATGGGATGGGCATCGTCACCACGGCCGAGGGCATTGAGACGGCGGCACAATTGCGCAATGTGAATGCGGCGGGTTACACCGAAGCACAGGGCTTTCTGATCGCGCGGCCGATGCCGGCCGACCAGGTGCGCAAGATGCTCGATGGTGAAGGCGACGGCATGCCGTTCGCCCCGATGGCGCAGCAGCTGGCGGGGTAGTTCCCACCGATGCCGCGGTGGGGGAAAGAAAAAGGCGGGCCCGAGGCCCGCCTTTTTGTTTTCAGTGTGCTGTTCAGCGATGCACGAAAAACAGGATGATGATGATCAGCCAGATCGGCACGCCCAGAAGCCAAAGTCCAATTCCGCGAAACATATAGATTCCTCCAGATCAGTAGCGGCCAAAGACATCGGCGAACACCGTGCCTTCGTCGCGATGACGACCACCCTTCATGGCGGCCCAATAGGCGCCGACGGCACTGACAAGCAGCGAGGCGGCAGTGAGGAAGGCGGCAAGGACTGCTGTCTTACGCGCCGTCTCGGCCGCATCGGCAGCCTTTTTCTTGGCGGTGTCGACGGCGGTCATCACCTGGTCGACGCGGGCCTTTGCCTGATCGGCAGGAAGGCCGGTGTTGACGGAGACGATCTGGGCCAGATAGGCCTTGTCGTCTTCGGAGACGGTGCCAGTTGCGCCGGTCGCGAGGATTCGCGTCGCTTCGCCGCGGGAGTCGGTCACTGTGCCGGCAGGTGCTGCGGCGCCGGCGGGAAGCCGGAACAGCTGGTCGGTAAAATAGGCGTTGGGATCGATATTTGTCGCCGAGCCTTCGGCGACATTCGAGGCCGCATTGGTAAGCGTTCCAGCGGTGTTGCCGACGGCCGTCAGGGCAGCACCCAAGCCGCCTAGGGCGATGACACCACCCAGTACGAGCGCGCCCGCCCAAACGAGGAGACCGTGCGCCCCGTCGCGGACGTCGCTTTCGTGCTCGGTGGCGTCGTGGAAGCGCCGGCGCATGCGGCCGGCGAGATAACCGCCCGCCATGAAGCTCGACACTTCGACCCAAAGCAACCAGCTGGCGGCGGCGATGGCGACCCAGATCGGCGAAACGCCGCTAAAGGTCCGGAAGCTGGTGAAGCTGAGGCCGATAGCCGACCCGAAGGTCAACAGCAGCAGCGAGATCGCGGAGGCGAGCACGATGCCACCGATGACGGCGGCCCAATCAATGTAGGAATGATGTTCTTGCGTGCCGGCGAGTGGCGCGGCGGTGACGACGATATCGCGTTCGATGGTCATGTGTGATCCTCTCCCGCTCAACGCAGGCCGAAGAAGCTGAGGATGGCCAAGACGACCACGACGAGGCCGACGAGATAGATTATGCCGTTCATTTTGCGAAACTCCGTGACGCGGTTGGATGAGTCACAAAAGCGAGATGCAGCACTTTGGTTGCGTGAAACGCACAATTGTTGTGCAATTTTGCACGCGGAACCACGCTGGCCGAAACGAGTTGTTGGGTCAGCTGTATCCGTGCGCTAGAACGGCCCGTCCGCAAGGGTAAGCGTCAGATGGACGAGACATTCGCCGAGACTAAGGCCGCCGCGAAGCGCTGGACGTGGCGGATTCCGAGCTACATCCTGTTGCCGTTCTATCTCATGCTGGTCGGGGTGGCGCTGCGCTACGCGGTCTACATCCGCAATACCGGCCATTGGGGATTCAACGATTATTTGCGGGCGCTTTGCGTCTATGACTGCAACGCCTATGAGCGGCTGGCGCTCTACGGCTATGAGGGTAGGCCCTCGGGGTTCGACAAGGGGGACGCCAACAATTGGGCGTTCTTTCCATTTTATTCGATCATGGTGTGGGCGATAAATCGCATCACCGGGATATCGATGCTGGTGGGCGGCTCGATCCTCACAATGCTGCTGACAGTGTGGGGCGCGATCATCGCCTGGCCGCTGTTTGAGGGAAAATTCCGGGCGTACTTCCTGTTCTGCTTTTTTCTCTTCGTCGGGCCGTTCTCGTATTATTTCACGACCCTCTACACCGAGGCGCTGTTCATCATGCTGACGGTGGCGGGGTTCGTGCTGCTGAAGCAACGGGACTACGTCACGGCGGGCGTCACCGGCGCGCTGATGTCGGCGACGCGGTCGACCGGGCTGCTGTTTGCGGCGGCGATCCTGATCGCGGCGTTCCAGAACCATCTTAAGGATGGCGGCAGCGCCGGGGGCTTTTTCCGGACATTGTGGAAGCGGACAGATCTGCTGCTGGCGGTGGCGCTGGTGCCGGTCGGGATCTGCTGTTTTGCGATCTATCTGTGGTTCCACTCCGGCGATGCGCTCGCCTTCGTCCACATCCAACGCGCCTGGGGCCGCGCCTTTACCGACCCCTTCAGCAACCTCTGGCTGGCGCTGACGATGCAGTTCAAATCGGGCAATGGCGGGTTGTTCCTCAACCTCTATCCGTTCTCGATTGGCCTCAATATCACGACCGATCTCGCTTTCGGGCTGGCAGCGATCGTCGGCATCGCGCTGTCGGCGGTGATGGCGTGGAAGGGCAAGTGGGACTGGGCGCTGTTCTCCCTGTTCGGCGTGCTGCTGCCGCTGTCGACCAACACCTACTCGATGCTGCGGTTCGTGGTGGGACTGGCGCCGGTGCTGATTACTGCGGCGCTCCTGCTCAGCCGCTGGAAATGGCTGTTCTACCTGCTGCTGCCCGCTTTGCTGATCCTCGACGTGCTGCTTCTGCCGACGTGGATCGCCCGCACCTATTATCTGATGTGAGCGCCGCGGTGCCGCCGGTCTACCGCCCCCGATCCTGGCATTTGCTGTTCGTCGCACTGATCGCAGTGTTCAACGCCATCGTGCTTTACATGGTGCTGACGCCGCGGGTGGC
>JBDTLB010000130.1:0-6893 GCA_039934955.1 Devosia sp. | reverse complement strand
ACTTTGGGCGATATCGGCCATGATCTTGAGGGTGAACTGGATCAGCACCATGAAGGCGAACTGGCGGATCACCACGGCGCCCAGCCCGAGCCCGATCAGCGCCGCGAAGGCGAGCAGCGCGGCGTTGAGCGCGACAGAAGTCGGCGCGCCGTTCGAGACGGCGTTGACCAGTTGGCCGGCATAGAGCGGGGTGAAGACGTCGGCGATGGTCGCCGCCATGAACAGCAGGAACATCAGCATCGTGCGGCCGGGCTGGCGTGCCCAGTGACCGAACAGGAAGCTCAGCACCTTGCGATACGCGTCGCCACTAAGATCGAGTTTCAAACGGGCCATGATGTTGTCCGGCGGCAGAGCCGACCGGTCCCAGAAATGCGAAAAAGCCGAAACCGCCAACCGGCCGCGTGGCCGTCAATCAGCGGTGGTGGGGAGAAGCGCTGGGTCGGCGATGCCGGGGAGCGCGACGCGACTCAAGGGGTCACGGAGACTCCGCCCATGAGGCGGTGCGAATATGACGGCATAGACATCGACCTCCCCGAGCATTGCGAGCAATGCTCCCCCTATAGCGAAGCGGCCATGACGCGGCAAGGGTTGCGCGGCTCCGGCGACGGGCGGATAATTCGCGCATCATGACGCTCACCCATCTCCGCACCGTGCCGATCCTTCGCAGCTTCGACGAGGGCAAGGCCCGCGAATTCTATGTCGATTTCCTTGGCTTCACCGTCGACTGGGAGCATCGCTTCGAGCCCGGCCTGCCGCTCTATATGCAGCTCAGCCGGGCCGGCATCGTGATCCACGTTACCGAGCATCACGGCGACGGTTCGCCCGGCGCCCATATCCGCATCGACATCACCGGGCTGCACGATTTCCACGAAGAACTGATCGCCAAGCACTACAAGAACATGCGGCCCGGTCTCGAGACGCCGGAATGGGGCGGTACCGAGATGATTGTGATCGACCCCGCCGGCAACCGCATCATTTTCTGCGAGGCAGACGGCCGCGAGTAAGAGCTTAACGTATCACGATATGATACGTATTGTTTGGGCGTATGATCGGATCGCTCAAGGGCCGGTTTGCCCAGGCTGTGGCGAACGGACAAAGCCCAAAAGGCCTTCCGTCCGACTTGGTCAGGCCAGCGTAGCGCAAGCTGGCGGCATTGATTGCGGCAAATGAACTGCAATCGTTGGCGTCGCCGCCCGGCAATCGGCTTGAGGTGCTGAAAGGCGAACGGCGCGGCCAGCATTCGATCCGGGTCAACGAGCAGTGGCGGATCTGTTTCCGCTGGATCGCCGGCCGAGCGGAGGATGTGGAAATTGTCGACTATCACTGAGCGTTCGGCCCGCATCCTGCCGCCGGTGCATCTCGGCGAATATCTCAGCGAGGAATATCTCGCGCCGCTTGAGCTGACCCCATATGGGCTGGCGCAAAAGCTCGGCGTGCCGCGCACCCGGATCGAACGGCTGTGCCGCGAACAGACGGGCGTCACACCGGATACGGCACTTCGGCTGGCCCTATATTTTGGAACGACGCCGGACTTCTGGATGAATCTCCAGAGCCTCTACGATTTGACGATGGCCGAGCAGCAGGCGGGCAGCGACATCGCCGCGATCGAGCCGGTCAAGGCTGCCTAAGCCACTTGCCCGGCGGCCCAGCCGCTGGCCCAGGCCCATTGGAAATTGTAGCCGCCGAGCCAGCCGGTGACGTCGACGACCTCGCCGATGATGTAGAGGCCGGGGACGGTTCTGGCCTCCAGGGTGGTCGAGTTGAGACCGGTGGTGTCGACGCCGCCCAATGTCACTTCGGCGGTACGGTAGCCTTCGGAGCCGGTCGGCTTCAACGTCCAGTGGGTCAGGGCGTCGGCAGCTGTCGCGATCTTCTTGTCGGAGAAATCGCCGATCATGCCGGGCAGCGCGATATCTTCCGCCAGCATCTGGGCAAGCCGCTTGGGCAGGACTTCGGACAGCACGGTTTGCAACTCGGCGCGTGGCGTGTTCTGGCGCGCCTGCCGCAGACCCGCCACCACATCGACATCGGGAAGCAGGCCGATTGTGATGGCGTCGCCTTCGCGCCAGTACGACGAGATCTGGAGGATCGAGGGGCCGCTCAAGCCGCGATGGGTGAACAGCATGGCCTCGCGGAAGCTCTTGCCATTGGCGACGACGGTAGAGTCGACCGCGATGCCCGACAGTGGACCCAGCCGCTCGAGGATGCGCGGCTCGAAGGTCAGCGGGACGAGCGCCGGGCGCGTCTCGGTGACGGCGACGCCGAACTGCTCGGCCAGTTTGTAGCCGAACCCGGTGGCGCCCATTTTTGGGATGGATTTGCCACCGGTGGCGACGATCAGCGATGTCGCGGTGATCTCGCCGGTCGACAGGCGGATCTGGAAGCCGCCATCGGTTTTTTCGACCTGCTCGATTTCGGCGCCGAGTTCGAGGGTTGCATTGGCCTTGCCCAACTCGGAGGTCAGCAGATTGACGATCTGTACGGACGAGCCGTCGCAGAACAATTGACCAAGGGTCTTTTCGTGGAAGGCGATGCCGTAAGACCTGACCAGATCGGTGAAGCGCTGGGGCTTGTAGCGGGACAGCGCCGAGACGGCGAATTTGGGGTTGCCCGAGATAAACCGGTCGGGCCGGGTGTTGACGTTGGTGAAGTTGCACCGGCCGCCGCCCGAGATGCGGATCTTTTCGCCAGGCGCCCGGGCATGATCGACCACCAGTACCGAGCGGCCGCGCTTGCCGGCCTCGGTCGCCGCCATCATGCCGGCGGCGCCGGCGCCAAGGACCAATACGTCTATGCTACGTGCCATGCCCGCCCTTAGCACATTGTCGGCAGTCGGGAATCCTCCTCTGTCAGAGGGGGGCCGCCTTTGGCGGTGGAAGGGGCTGGACTGGACTGTCGCCTCAGCCCGGATTTATTGACTCTTGTGCAGTTCGGCGTAAAAGCCGCACGCAACTGAGCCAAAAGGGCTTTTCGCCATGCTGCGCGAAGACGAATTCGACATCGACTGCCCGGAACTGGAGATTTTTGTTCCGGCGCGGGTGTTCGTGCCGTCGAGACTCAAAACCAAAACCACCAAAACCCCCTGACGCTTTTCCCCGGGCCACCTCCCGCCGGGGAGAGGCCCGAGCCAGTTGAGCCGCCGGATACCGGCGCGGGGATGGGGTTAAAGGAACAGTCGAAAATGGGTTATCGCGTCGCTGTCGTCGGAGCCACGGGCAATGTGGGCCGCGAAATGCTCAACATCCTCGCCGAACGCAAGTTTCCTGCGTCCGAAGTGATCGCGCTCGCCTCGTCGCGCAGCCAGGGCCAGGAAATCAGCTTTGGCGAAAAGCGGCTCAAGGTGCAGAACCTTGAGAACTTCGATTTCAAGGGCGTCGATTTCGCCCTGATGAGCGCGGGCTCTGCGGTCGCCAAGGAATATGGCGAGAAGGTCGGCAAGACCGGCTGTATCGTGGTCGATAATTCGTCGTTCTGGCGCTACCATTCGGACGTGCCGCTGGTGGTGCCCGAGGTCAACGCGCATGTGCTCGACGCCTATATGGCGCGCAACGACCGCAAGAACATCATCGCCAATCCGAACTGCTCGACGGCACAACTGGTCGTGGCGCTGAAGCCGCTGCATGATTTCGCGACGATCAAGCGTGTGGTGGTGGCGACCTATCAATCGGTTTCGGGCGCCGGCAAGGAAGGCGTCGACGAGTTGTGGACGCAGACCAAGGGCATCTTCGTCAACGACAGCGCGACGCCCAAGAAATTCCCCAAGCAGATCGCCTTCAACGTCATTCCGCATATCGACGTCTTCATGGAAGACGGCTCGACCAAGGAAGAGTGGAAGATGGTGGTCGAGACCAAGAAGATCCTCGACCCCAAGATCAAGCTCACGGCCACCTGCGTGCGCGTGCCGGTGTTCGTCGGCCACTCCGAGGCGATCAACCTTGAATTCGTCAATCCGATCTCGCCCGACGAGGCGCGCGATATCCTGCGCGAGGCGCCGGGCATTTCGGTGATCGACAAGCGTGAGCCCGGCGGCTACGCCACGCCGATCGAGGCGGTGGGCGAATACGACACCTATGTGTCGCGCATCCGCGAGGACAATACGGTCGAGAACGGCCTGTCGATCTGGGTGGTGTCGGACAATCTGCGCAAGGGCGCGGCGCTCAACACCGTGCAGATCCTCGAGACGCTGATCGAGCGCAATCTGGTCGCGCAGAAAGCCGCCTGATCTCGGGCGCAGAGCCAAGCCCTCATGGAGGGGTATCGCCGCCGGTGATGCCTCTCATCACGACCAATCATTTGCCTTGTGTCAGTTCAGGATGTCCTGTCCGGCCGACACACAGATAGCGTGGTGACGTGATGATGCCGATCCGCGATATTTTTTTGGCCCTCGCTGTGGCGGTGGTTTGGGGGGTCAATTTCGTTTTCATTCGCTGGGGCGTGAACGAGGTGCCGCCTTTGCTGCTGACGGCCCTGCGCTATGTCGTGGCGGCGGTGCCGGCGGTGTTCCTTGTCAAACGGCCGAAAGTCGCCATCGGCATTCTAGTGGGCTATGGCATCGCTGTGGGCGTCGGGCAGTTTGGCTTGCTGTTCACGGCGATCAAGTTCGGCATGCCGGCCGGACTTGCGTCGGTCGTCATCCAGCTTCAGGTGTTCTTCACCATCGGGCTTGCGGTTCTGTTCCTCGGCGAGCGGCCCAGCGGTGCGCAACTGCTCGGAGCGCTCGTCGCTTTCGCCGGGATCGGCATCATCGCCATCGAGCGGATGGGCGGCGCGGCGTTCTGGCCGTTCCTCATGACCATCGCGGCGGCGGCATGCTGGGGCGTCGCCAATCTGTTGACCAAGAAGGCCGGTCGCATCGACATGCTGGGCTTTGTGGTGTGGTCGAGCTTAGCGCCTCCGATTCCGCTCTATGTGCTGTCGCTGATCTTCGAGGGGCCGGGCGCGGTGCCGCTGGCGTTGAGCCAGATTACTTACGTCGGTGTCGGCTCTCTGCTGTTCATCGGCTGGGTCTCGACCGTGTTCGGCTATGGCGGCTGGAGCGTGCTGCTGGGCCGGTATCCGGCCTCGACCGTGGCGCCGTTCGCGCTGCTCGTACCGGTCGCCGGAATCGCCGGCGCGACGCTCATCCTGGGCGAGCGCATCACCAGCATCGAAATCTTCGGTAGCGGGCTGGTGTTCGTCGGCCTGTTGCTCAACGTCTTTGGGCCACGGCTCTTCGCCCGCAGGCAGGAGGTTTGACATGCGCTGGATTGCGATCTTCGAAGACCAGCCGGACGCGCTCGCCATTGGCGAGGCGAACGCGGAGGCGCATTTCGATTATCTCGAAAAGCACCGTGAGCAGATTCGGCTCGCTGGTGGGGTCCGCGACGAACCGGGTGGCGCGCCAGATGGCGGGTTGTGGATCATGGACCATATTGCGAGCCGTGCCGATGCGGTGCGGCTCTGCGAAGAAGATCCGTTCTTCACGGCGGGCTTGCGCGCCCGCTATGTGCTCAAGGCGTGGGGCTTTGCACCCTGCTACGCCGATGTCGTGTTCTAGCTGTCGATTTCGGGGCGGACGAAGTCGCCGGTCTCCTGATCCATCAGCCAGAGTTCGGCGGTCGAGACGTCGAACCAGGCGCCGTGCACGGTGAGCTTGCCTTCGGTCTCGCGCGATTTGATGTAGGGAAAGGTGCGCAAATTGTTGATCGAGTTGCGCACTGATAGACGCTCCAATGCGGTCTCGCGCTCGGTCGCGGTCATGAAGGAATAGCTCGCGACCTGCTCGGTGACCGGCGCCAGCATGCTCATCCATTTGCCGATGAAATCGCCCTGGGCGAGCGGCGTGTGGGGGCCTAAGGCCCAGCGAATGCCGCCGCAGCGGCCGTGGCCGAGCACGACGAGGTCGGAAATGCCGAGCGCGTTAACTGCGTATTCGATGCCGGCCGAAGTGCCGTGCTGGCCGGCGCCCGGCTCGAATTCAGGCACGAGGTTGGCGATATTGCGCAGCACGAACAACTCGCCCGGGCCGACATCGAAGATGGTCTCCGGCGCGGCGCGGCTGTCGCAGCAGCAGATGACCATCGTGGTGGGAGACTGGCCGCCGCGGGCGAGCTGTTTGTAGCGCTCGGTCTCGCGCGAATACCGGCCCTCCATGAAGTGCTGGTAGCCATCGAGGAGGTGCTGCGGGAAGCTGTGCATGGCCTCCGATTACCGGTAAGTAGGCGCCGGTTCAACTCTTTGACGCCACACGGCAAGGCATCCGGGGCATGCAGATTTATCGGTTCTTGAGCGGGGAAGACGATTCCTCGTTCTGCCACAAGGTCACCAAGGCGCTGAGCGAGGGGTGGAAACTGCATGGTTCGCCGACCTACGCTTATGACGCGACGAGCAAGACGATGAAGTGCGGGCAGGCGGTGACCAGGGTGGCAGCCGATCAACCCTATGATCCCGACCGAAAGCTCGTCGATTACCGATAGTCCGGCGCTTTTGCTCAAATAAACCGACGATGAACGGCCGGTTCAATCCGGGTTCGACTGGGCTCGCGTAAAACACACTCAAGAACGCGGCGATATGAAGCCGCATCGTGTGGAGTAACGAAAAATGAGCGCCAAGGTTCTTACCCTCGCCCTAGTGGTTGCGATCATCGCCTTACCGGTTCCCGCTAGCCAGTTCCTGGCCGGGAGTTTTTCCACCTCCGCCCAATTGTCTGCCGCAGCACCCGAGGGCCGTAGCCTCGGCCTGCTGCTGCAGGACCCGTTTTTGATCGACACGCTGAGCTACGCCGCGCCGGCGAGTTTCCTCGACACCGAAACGGGCGTCGATCCTCGGAAAACCTAGGACATCAGCCCCTTGAGGGCCACGTATTGCAGCAGCAAAATGGTCTTGGCGTCGGCGATTTCGCCGGTCTCGATCAT
>JBDTLB010000129.1:0-21114 GCA_039934955.1 Devosia sp. | reverse complement strand
GTCACCCCGCATCATTTGACCCTCGACGAAACCGCCTATGTCCGCCTAGGCACGCTCGCGCAGATGAACCCGCCGGTGCGTGACAAGGCGCATCGCGCTGGCATCTGGGCTGGTGTCGACAACGGTGTCGTCGATGTCCTTGGCTCCGATCACGCGCCGCATACGCTCGAGGAAAAGCAGAGGCCCTATCCGAACTCGCCCTCGGGCATGACCGGCGTCCAGACGCTCGTGCCGCTGATGCTCGATCACGTGAACGCCGGAAGACTCAGCCTCGAACGCTTCGTCGACCTGAGCAGTGCCGGCCCGGCGCGCATCTTCAACATCGCCCGCAAGGGCCGCATCGCCGTCGGCTACGACGCCGACCTCACCATCGTCGATCTCACGCGCCGCGAGACCATCACCAATGGCTGGGTCGCGAGCAAAGCCGGCTGGACACCCTACGATGGCGTCGCCGTCACCGGCTGGCCGGTCGGCACAATCGTTAACGGCACGACTGTGATGTGGCAGGGAGAACTGGTGACACCAGCAAGTGGCCGGCCCATCGAGTTTTTGGAGACTCTGGCGCCCGGCGCCTGACACGCGTTTCCAGGAAAAGTGTGAAGCGGTTTTCCGGTTCGGAAGCGCGACAAAGAAACGCTAGTGCGTCTGCCGCTCGAGATTGTATTCGCCGCCGCGGATACGGTCGGGCAACCCGCCAACCAGCAATGCTGTGGCTTCCTCGCCATGTGCGCGCACCAGTGTGGCAATCGCTGCAAACAAGGACGCATGCGCCAGCGCCAGGCTCTCGACGCCTTCGTCTTCGGCAGTATTCCAGGCCTCGGCGAGATATTCGAGCGCGAGTTGCCGCGCTTCGCGCTGCTCGTCGAGCGCGCCGCCAAAGCTGGGGATCATCGTTTTCTGCCGCATCAGACTGAGTTACCACGCAGCCTGTGGCCACAGTGGGGCACCTCACCAGAGGGTTAATTTCACCTCAGGCTTTATCCTTAATCGCCGCGCAACCACTGATCGCAGGCCGCTTACTCGGCATAGCGCGTGTGGATATCGCGCGCCGTCGCCTGCGCTTCGATCAGCAGCCGTGCAAGTGCTTCCGAGGCCGATGGCGTGCAACTGCGGTAGAGCCGCGAATAGGCCGCGTAGCCGGTGTTGAACGCACCATAGAGCCGCTGCTGCCGATCCTCGTCCGGCTGGTCGAGCCTTACCAACTCGCCGAGCTGGTCGCGCCAGTTGGCGCCGCCCGGCTTACACAGCGGATTGAGGAAATAGAGGCTCCCCAAAACCTCGGCCAGCCGCTCCATCTGCGGCTCGTAGGGCGGATCGATCGCCAGAGCCGGCCGCGGCAGCGCCGCGCAGAGCATCACCAGAACGAGGGTCAGTGGGCGAAAGTGCATTCCACTTGTTAGTCGCAGGATGGTGTCTTTCGCAAGGCACCCGGAGCGCGAGCAGCAAAAGTGGTCTTCCGGTTTTGCGGTTCGCGAGCGCGACAGATGAAAGCACTAGCTCCGGTCGAACATCCGGAATGCGGCCTGCAGGACGTCGACGAGTCCCGGCGTCGTTTGCAACCCATAGAGCTGTTCCGGCTTCACCCAGAGCCAGGCCCGCACTTCAGCCGGATCGGGGGTTATCTCGCCCTCGAACGCCTGCGTCCCGAACACCTGCAGCTGGAACTGCTTGTGCCGCAACGCCGTCACCCGCCGCAGCGCGAACACGTCCAGCGCCAGCTCTTCCTTGATTTCGCGGACGGCGCACTGCTCGGCCGTCTCGCCCGGTTCCAGCCGTCCGCCAGGCAGCGTCCACAGGCCCTCCGATGGCGCCCTTTGGCGCTGGATCAGCAGCAAATCGGTGCGGCGCAACAGCGCCACGCTGGCAGCGAATGGGGCGGTCATATTTCTCCAGTTTGCAATTTGCGCGA
This sequence comes from Devosia sp., assembly GCA_039934955.1. Classification (GTDB taxonomy): domain Bacteria; phylum Pseudomonadota; class Alphaproteobacteria; order Rhizobiales; family Devosiaceae; genus Devosia_A. The sequence goes on along the minus strand of JBDTLB010000129.1, from coordinate 19,205 downwards.
ACGGCCACAAGCACATACGTTTCCGGCACGGAGAAAGACCATGTGCGGGCGCTATGCCTTCCTTTTGCCACCGCAGGCGATGGCCGACCTGTTCAAGACGCTGAATCAGGCGGCCGACTACCCGCCGCGCTACAATATTGCGCCGACCCAGCCGGTGATCGTCGTGGCCGAGCGGGAAGGGCGGCGGACGTCCGAACTGTTCCGCTGGGGTTTCGTGCCCGGCTGGGTGAAAGACCCAAAGGACTGGCCGCTACTCATCAATGCCCGCGCCGAGACGATGGCCGACAAACCCGCCTTTCGCGATGCGGTCCGCAACACGCGCTGCATCGTGCCGGCGAGCGGCTATTACGAATGGAAGAAGCGCTCCGACGGCACCCGCTGGCCGTACTATATCACCGCCACCGGAACGGAGACGATGGCCTTCGCCGGCCTCTATTCGACCTGGACCGGCCCGAACGGCGAAGAGGTCGACACGGTCTGCATCGTCACCACCGAACCGAACGGCGAAGTGTCCGAGGTCTATGACCGCATGCCGGCGATCCTTCGCGGTGACGCCATCGATGCCTGGCTCAACACACGCGACGTCGACGTTGCCGAAGCACTGGGCCTCGCGGCACCAATGCCGGACGGCACGATGACCTATTACCCGGTCGGCAAGGCTATCGGCGCTGCGGCAGCCGAAGGTTCGGAGCTGATTGCTAGATCGACAGAACTGACTGAGGAGCCGCGGCCAAAAAAGCGTGCTGGCGGTACGCAGCTCGACCTGTTCTAGAAAATCCCGAAATAGCCTAGCGCGTCGCCGATCTGCTCTTCCTCATAGCGGAGGTGTGAGGCCAGCACCCGCTCCAGCGCATCGTACACCTCGCGCGCATCGGCGAAAGTCGCCGCGGTCGGCGTCGTGGCAAGAGCGTTGAGCGTATCGATCTGCCGCAGCAGTAATTCATGCACAACGACATGCTCGGCCGCCAGCCGCTCCGTCACCCGGGCATAGCGCTCCGACCGCGCGGCGAGCGCCGGAAACAAATGGGCATCCTCGATCGAATGGTGCGCATTGACGATCTGGCAGTGCTGCCCGCAGAGGTTTCCGAACCGCCGGAAATTCGTGACGATCGTTAAATCGCCGGTCTGGGCCGCAACCTCCGCCGGCGTTGCCAGCCCATCCGCGGCGCGCTGGATGAGAGCGCGGATCGTCCGCATATTGTCACGCAGATGGTCGTGGACTTGCTTGAGATGCTCGCCCGCCTCGCGCTGATCGTCCCGCAGGCCCACAAGCTTGGGGACGGTCGGTCGCGTCGCGTCATCGAGGAAGGCAATGTCGAGCAGCATCGGTTCATCCGGCGGGAAGCAGCTCAAATGGCAGATCGGCGCCAGATTTCAAGACGGCACAATATTGTGCCTCAGCTCAGCAGCTTGCCTGGATTTAGAATTCCGTTCGGATCGAGCGCGTTCTTGACGGCGCGCATCATCTCGAGTGCCACCGGGTCCTTGACCTGCTTGAGCAGCCCCGACTTCAACTGTCCGATGCCATGCTCCGCCGAGATCGAGCCATGCAGCTTCGCGACCACCCCGTAGATCACTGCGTTCACCTCCGCCTCGCGAGCCATGAACGCCTTGGGGTCTGCTCCCACAGGCTGGCTGAGATTGAAATGGATATTGCCGTCGCCCATGTGCCCGAAGGGGCAGGGACGAATGCCCGGTACGACTTTGGCAACCGCCGCACTGCCTTCGGCGATCAGCTGCGGCACCGCGGCAATCGGCACCGAGATGTCATGCTTGATCGAGGCGCCTTCGTTCGATTGCACCTCGCTCATCTGCTCGCGCGCCGCCCACATCAGCGTCCGGTCAGCGTCCGACTGCGCAACGCTCGCATCCGTGACGATGCCGCGCGACAACGCCTCTTCCAGCGCAGCCTGTAAAACCCCCGGCACGCCGCCGGTCATCCGGTTCACCTCGGCCAGCGCATACCACGGCGACAGACTTGCCGCCGGATCGCGCGCCAGTATGTTGTGCTTGAGCTGCAGGTCCAATCCAAATCGCGGCATCAGCTCGAACGCCGTTAGCCGCGATCCGATCCGCTCGCGCGTCAGATAAAACAGCTCCAGCGCCTGTTCCGGCCCGGTCACTGAACAAAACGCCGTTTCATATCCATCCGGCTTCGGGAACAGTTTTAGCGTGGCCGCAGTGATGATCCCGAGTGTCCCTTCGGCGCCGATCAACAGGTCCTTGAGATCATAGCCGGTGTTGTCCTTCTTCAACGCATTGAGCCCCTGATAGAGCCGCCCATCCGCCAGCACCGCCTCGATTCCGAGGCAGAGTTCGCGCGCATTGCCGAACGCCAGCACCTGCACACCACCGGCATTGCTCGACAGCACTCCGCCGATCCGCGCCGACCCCTGGCTGGCAATCCACAGCGGGAACATCGCGCCGGCCGCTTCCGCCACCTCATGTGCATGCTGCAGGATCACGCCGGCCTCGAGCGTCATATGTCCGGCTGCGGTATTCACGTCCCGAACCCGGTCGAGCATTTGCAGCGAGACGATCACTTCGTCGCCGGTGATTGGCACCTGCGCGCCGACCAGCCCGGTATTGCCGCCCTGCGGGATCAGCGGCACGCGGTTCTCGTTGGCCCAGCGGCAAAGCGCCTGGACCTGCGTCACGTCAGCCGGCCGCGCCACCGCAACTGCCGGCAAATGGTAGCGTTTCCGCGGCTCGTTCAGATAAGCCGGCATCTGCGACTGTTCGGCAATCACGGCGTTTTCGCCGAGCAGCGCCGTCAAACCTGCGATGAGCTGGGAGTTGTTCATGGCCAAGCCATATGGCACAAGCCTCGAAACTTAAGAAGGCGGAAGGAAACTCCCATGGCTGAAGGATTGATGGCGGGCAAGCGCGGGCTGGTCATGGGCGTTGCCAACAACCGCTCGATCGCCTGGGGTATCGCCAAGGCGCTGGCCGGGCAGGGCGCCGAGATCGCCTTCTCCTACCAGGGTGAAGCGCTAAAAAAGCGCGTCGAGCCGCTGGCCGCCGAAGTCGGCTCGGCCTTCCTCGTCGAATGCGACGTCAGCAATGACGCCGCGATCGACGAAACCTTCCGCCAGATCAAGGAAAAATGGGGCCATCTGGACTTCCTCGTCCACGCCATCGGCTTCTCCGACAAGAACGAGCTCGACGGCCGCTACATCGACACCAGCGCCGCCAATTTCCAGCTCACCATGAACATCTCGGTCTATTCGTTCACCGCCGTCGCGAAGCGTGCCGAACCGCTGATGTCGCCGGGCGGCGCCTTGCTGACGCTCACCTATTACGGCGCGCAGAAATACGTGCCGAACTACAACGTCATGGGTGTCGCCAAGGCCGCGCTCGAGGCCTCGGTGCGCTATCTAGCGGTCGATATGGGCAAAGGCGGCATCCGCGTCAACGCCATCTCGGCCGGCGCCATCAAGACGCTGGCGGCCTCCGGCATCTCCGGCCTCCGCGATATGCTGCACTGGCAGGAAGAAAACGCCGCGCTCCGCCGCAACGTCGATATCGACGATGTCGGCCGCGCCGGGCTCTATCTGTTGTCCGATTTGTCCTCCGGCGTCACCGGCGAAATCCACTATGTCGATGCCGGCTTCAATGTTGTCGGCATGAAGCTCCTGGATGCCGCCCCCGCCGAGCCCGCTCCCGCCGTTTGAGAGTTCAATGTCTGACCTGGTTTGGCCGGAGCTTTATTTCGTCCGGCACGGCGAGACCGACTGGAACGCCGAAGGGCGCTACCAGGGCGCCAAGGATATTCCACTCAACAATCGCGGGCGCGGTCAGGCCGCGCTCAATGGCGAATTGCTGAGAATGCTGCTCGCGCGCAGCAATCGCGTCGCGACCGATTTCGACTGGTACGTCTCCCCCCTCGGCCGCACGCGTGAGACCATGGACAAGGTTCGCGCCGGGGTCGGCGAGCCACTCCCGGATGTGACCGTCGATCCGCGGCTCATTGAGATTTCCTTCGGCATCCACGAGGGCAGATTGCACGCCGAGATCGACGCCGTCGGTCGGGAGAGCGGCGCAAGTGTGATGCCGATCGCCGGCGAACGCGACGCCAGCTTCTGGTTCTTCCGGCCGCCTGAGGGCGAAAGCTACGACGACGTCGCCAAGCGCATCCTGGACTTTGGCAGCGCGCTGACCGGCCCCTCCATCATGGTCTCACATGGCGGCATCCTCCGCGTCCTCCGCCATCTGATCGAGGGTTTCCCGCACGAGCGGGCGGTGAACTGGTTCCCCCCGCAGGATTCGGTGGTCCATTTCATCAACGGCAAATCCATCGTCTATCCAGCCGGCCAGAGCTGAGACGATTGACGGGAGCCGTAATAGGCCCCATATTTGGCGCTAAATAAGGAGCCAGATATGAACGAGATTTTCCAGCGTGTGAAGGCGGAGGTCGCGGTCAGCGTCACCGATCTCAAACGCAATCCGGCAAAGGTCGTTGAGATGGCGCAGGCGCAGGCGGTCGCGATACTCAACCACAATCGCGTGGTCGGTTATCTCATTGCCCCAGCAGTGTGGGAGTACGCCCAGGAGTTGCACGACGACGCCAAGATCGTCGAACGGCTTGAGGGACTGAAGGAAGAAGAGGGGATTGCGGTGAGCCTGGATGAGCTATGAGCTTATCTTCCTCCCGCGTGCCCTGAAGGCGTGGAAGAAGCTCGACACCGTTACGCGCGGCCAGTTCAGGAAAAAGCTGGGCGAGCGGCTGCAAAACCCGCGCGTGCCAAAGGATGCCCTGCATTTCAAACCGAGCCACTACAAGATCAAGCTTCGGGACAAGGGGTATCGGTTGATCTACATCGTCGATGATCAACGTGTCACAGTGATCGTCATCGACGTCGGGCGTCGTGACGAAATCTACGACGAAATCTAGTCAACCCTGTCCCACCGGCCTATAGGCGTCGGCACGATCCCCGGTAGACCTCATGAGCTTCAACACCTTCGGCCAAATGTTCCGCTTCACCACCTGGGGTGAGAGCCACGGGCCGGCGCTTGGCGTCGTGGTCGACGGCTGCCCGCCGGGCATTGCGATCAGCGCCGAACTCATCCAGCGCGACCTCGAGCGGCGCAAACCCGGCCAGTCCCGTTTCACCACGCAGCGGCGCGAGGAAGACCTGGTCAACATCCTGTCCGGCGTCTTCGAAGACGAGCGCGATGGCATCCTCAAATCCACCGGCACGCCGATTTCGCTGCTGATCGAAAATACCGACCAGCGCTCGAAAGACTATTCCGAGATCAAGGACAAGTTCCGCCCCGGCCACGCCGACTACACCTATTTTCAGAAATACGGCATTCGCGACTACAAGGGCTCGGGCCGCGCCTCGGCGCGCGAAACCGCCGCCCGTGTCGCCGCCGGTGCGGTGGCGCGCCAGGTGCTGCGCAACGTCACCATCCGCGGCAGCCTCGTGCAGATGGGCCTGCACAAGATCGATTATGCCAATTTCGACTGGGCGCAGGTCGACGAGAATCCGTTCTTCTGCGCCGACCCGAAAGCCGCCGCCGCCTGGGAGCCCTATCTCGACGGCATCCGCAAGGACGGCAATTCCGTCGGCGCCATCATCGAAGTGGTGGCCGAAGGCGTGCCGCCCGGCTGGGGTGCGCCGATCTATGGCAAGCTCAGTGCCGATCTTGCTGCCGCGATGATGTCGATCAACGCCGTCAAGGGTGTCGAGATCGGCGAGGGCATGGCCGCCGCATCGCTCACCGGCATCGAGAACGCCGACGAAATGCGCGCCGGCAACAGCGGCCCGCAATTCAGGTCCAACCATGCCGGCGGCATCCTCGGCGGCATCTCCACTGGCGATCCGATCGTGGTGCGTTTCGCCGTCAAGCCGACCTCGTCGATCCTGACGCCGCGCCAGAGCGTGACCACCGCCGGCGAGGACACCGATGTCGTCACCAAAGGCCGCCACGATCCCTGCGTCGGCATTCGCGCCGTACCGATCGGCGAAGCCATGATGGCTTGCGTGCTGGCGGATCACTTCCTGAGGCACCGCGGCCAGACCGGCCGCGACGGCGGCATCGGCTTCTGATGCCGATCGCGCGCGGGCCATTCGAGGTAAGGCTGACGCCGCAGCCGGTGGATGCGCGCGAGGCGGCGGCCTTCCTCGGCCGACTCAATCTCGACAAGTCTTTCCACGGTGATCTCGAGGCCACGAGCGTCGGTCAGATGCTGGCGGCGCGCGGCGACGTGCCCACCTCAGCCGGCTATGTCGCGATCGAACGTTTGACCGGCACGCTGGCCGGTAAGTCCGGCAGCTTCGTCCTGCAGCATTCCGGCCATTCTGGCCCGGCCGGGCAATCGCTCGCCATCAATGTCATCTCCGACAGCGGAACCGATGGGCTGAAGCGCCTGTCCGGCACGATGATGATCATCATCGCGCCGGACGGAGCGCACTCCTACGAGTTCGACTACGAGTTTACCTAGAGGTTGGTGGCCAAGCGAGCCCCTCTGGGGATCGATTGGCCAGAGCGCAGAAAAGACGTCTACCGCTTAAAGCGCTGCGGCGCTTCCGGTGTGTTGTCCATGATCTCGTTGATCTTGGCCATCACGTCGGGTGTCATCTTCGCCTTGCTGTCGAGCGCCTTGAGGTTGTCCTCGAGCTGGCTCTTCTTGCTAGCGCCCAGGATCACCGTCGATACGTGCGGGTTGGCGTTGCACCACAGCAGCGCCATATGGTGGATCGGCAGGCCGACTTCCTTGGCCAACACGGCGAGCTGCTTGACCTTTTCGATCTCGCGCTTGCCCTTGTCCGAGCTGAGTCGTGCCTTCAGCCACTCGTAACCGGGCAGGTTCATCCGGCTGTCGTCCGGGATGCCGTCATTGTACTTGCCGGTCAACATACCTGACGCCAGCGGCGACCAGATCGTCGTTCCAAGGCCAAGATCGTATAACGGCAGATAGTCGGCTTCGACCTTCTGGCGTTCGAAGACGTTATACTGCGGCTGCTCCATCGTCGGCGGCGTCATATGCTCGCGACGCGCCACCAGATGGGCTTCGGTAATCTGCTGCGCAGACCACTCCGACGTACCCCAGTAGAGCACCTTGCCTTGGGTGATGAGATTGTGCATCGCCCGCACCGTCTCTTCGATCGGCGTATCGATGTCCGGACGGTGGCAGAAATAGAGATCGAGATAGTCGACCTGCAGACGCTTCAGCGCTGCGTGCGCGGCGTCGGTGACGTGCTTGGCCGACAGGCCCTGGTTCGTCGGCTTGTTGCCGCCCCAGAACACTTTTGAGGACACCGCGTAGGTATCTCGCCGCCAGTTCAGCGCCTTCAGCGCCGCGCCCATCACGATCTCGGCGTTGCCGTCCTCATAACCCTCGGCGTTGTCGAAGAAGTTGACCCCGTGATCATAGGCATAGCCCATGATCGAGGCGGCGCTATCTTCGCCAACCTGTTTGCCGAAGGTGACCCAGGCGCCAAACGAAAATTCGGAAACCTGAAGGCCGGATTTGCCCAAGCGTCGGTAGTCCATTGCATCACCTGCTATTTCTACTTTGAATTTCGGAAACGACCGTCAAACCTCCCTGGGAGGACAGCGCCGCCCTGGAGCGTGCTCAACAAAAGTGCACACCACTTTTGCGGGTCGAACGTGCGACCACTCTCCAGCGCAGCTTCAATCGTCAAATACCGATATATCCGTTCTGACGGAAAAGCGCCACGACTTCCTTGTTGCCGTCCCCGCCAGCGATCGGGGAGGGAAGCGACAGCCGGTGCGCAAATCCCTGTTCAACCATGAACTGGATCACGGCGGCCACGGCCGCTTCCGCGGCAGCCGTATCGGTGACGATTCCGCCCTTCCCAACGTGCTCCCGGCCCACCTCGAACTGCGGCTTGATCAGGATCACCGCATCGGCGCCGGGCCGGCAAAGGGCGAGCGGCGCCGCCAACACCTTGACCACGGAGACAAAGCTGATGTCGCAGACGACGAGATCGATCGGTTCTGCAATCTCGGCAGATGTCAGATCCTTGACGTTGACGCCTTCCATGCCAACGACACCCGGCAGCGCTCGCACGCGTGCATCCAGTTGGTCATGACCGACATCAATCGCATAAATCTTCGCTGCGCCACGCTCTGCCAGCACCTGCGTAAAGCCGCCCGTCGACGCGCCGAGATCGAGGCACACCTTGCTGGCAATTGCGATCGAGCCAGCGTCGAGCCCCACGATCAGCTTCAGCGCCGCCCGCGACACATACTTGCTCGCCGGATCATCGATCTCGACGCGATCTGCATCACCAACGAGCTGCCCAGGCTTGCTCGCTGGAATGCCGTTCACATGCACCGTTCCGCGCAACACCGCATCGCGCGCCCGGGCCCGGCTCTGCGCCAGCCCGCGCTGTTCCAAGGCGATGTCGAGGCGGATGCGCTCCGCCATCGATCAGCCGCCCACCAGCCGCTTGATCTTGGCCAGTGCCGACGCCTTGTCCTCGCCGAACGCTATGGTGCCCTGAAACTTGCCATTGGCATCCATCAGGAACACGTTGGCGGTGTGGTTTACCGGGTAGTTGCCATCGGCGTCCGGCTTGCCGTTCTCCGAGAACACCGCGAACGACGCCTTGGCGGCCTCTGTCTGCTCCGGCGTGCCCACCAGCCCGATGATCTTGGGGTCGAATGAACCGAGATAGTCGGTCAGCGCCTGCTTGGTGTCGCGACCTGGATCGACGGTGACGAAAATCGTGCGGAGCTTGTCGGGGCCGAGCGCCAGTTCGGTCTTCCACTCGACGCTCTCGGCCATCGTTGTCGGGCAGACATCCGGACAGAACGTGTAGCCGAAGAACACCAGGCTCGCAGTGCCCTTGAGGTCGGAATTGCCGAATGTGCTGCCATCCGTCGACTCGAGCGTGAACGGCTTTGCGCCAATTGCCGCAGGCGTGGGCCGAAACACATAGAGCGCCGTTGCCGCCATCGCAGCGACGATCACCAATGTCCAAAGGACGAGACGGAAACGGGCGATTGCAGGCGAGGCGGCCATAAGTGCTCCTTACGGATCGAGCGGCTCTGTCCCCACGGGCTTGCCGTTCTTCAGCGTGATCTTTTCGATCCGCGCTTCTGCCGCCTTCAGCAGGCCCTCGCAATGCGACTTAAGCGCCTCGCCGCGTTCGTAGATGGCGATCGACTCTGCCAACGGCGCCTTACCGCCTTCGAGGCGCGACACGATGCTTTCGAGTTCGGCCAGCGCCGCCTCAAAACTCATCGCCTTTACGTCGTCGGTCGTCGGCTCAGCCACTTACAATCCCATCAGCGTCGATACGTGCGCAGCCGCACCGGTGGCGAGGCCCTGTCGGTCATAGCCGCCTTCGAGCATCGAAACAATGCGCCCGCCACAGCGCCGCGCCGCGACCTCCATCAGCTTCCCGGTGACCCAGGAAAAGTCATCGGGCCGCCAGTTCAACTGCGCCAGCGGGTCACGATAATCGGCGTCAAACCCGGCGGAAATCAGCAGGAAGTCCGGCCGGAATGCCTCCAGCGCCGGGAGGATTTTGCTCTCATAGGCCTCGCGCATCTCGTCCGTGCCGCTACGCGCAGGCAGGGGGGCGTTGCAGATGTTGCCCACGCCGGTCTCACTCGCGGCTCCGGTGCCGGGATAGAGCGGCCATTGATGCGTCGAGCCGTAGAACACCGTCGGATCGTCGCGGAAAATGTCTTCGGTGCCGTTGCCGTGATGGACATCGAAATCGACGATCGCCACCCGCTCGGCACCAAACTTCCGCTGCGCCTCGCGCGCAACCACCGCAATCGTGTTGATCAGGCAAAATCCCATCGGCCGCTCACGCTCGGCATGGTGACCGGGCGGGCGGGCGGCGCAGAATGCGTTGTCGACCTCACCCAGCGCCACCGCCTCGAGCGCCGCGAGTCCGCCGCCAATCGCCGTCGCGCAGGCATCAAGCGACCCCGACGAAATGAATGTGTCCTCGTCGATCGGAGCAATCCCCTCCACCGGCCGCACCGACGCCAGCGCCTGCAGATATCCCGGCGCATGGACGAGGTTGGCCAACTCCAGATCGCCCGATGGCGCGTCTTTCCGCCAAAGCGCGGCAAAGGCCGACTCAGCCAGCGCCTCCTCGATCGCGCGGATACGGTCCGGCCGCTCGGGGTGGCCCGCCGGCGTAACGTGGCTCTCGAAATTGCGCTGTGAGACGAAAAGGGTGGTCATCGGCCTCGTGGGTTCCGCCGCCTCATTTTCTTGACGGCTGCGGCCGCCCTTGTCAAACAGCCGCCATGGCCCGAGGCGCTTCTCCCACCGACACTATGCAGCAGTTTGCGGCTTTGCTGCGGGCGGGCGACGTTGCGGCGTTTCCCACCGAGACCGTCTATGGTCTTGGCGCCGACGCCACCAATTCCGATGCTGTCCTCAAGATTTACGAGACCAAGGGCCGTCCGCGTTTTAACCCGCTGATCGTCCACGTCGCCGATCTGGCGATGGCCCGCCGCTATGTCACGTTCTCGCCGCTGGCGGAAAAGCTTGCGCAATTCTGGCCCGGACCGCTGACATTGGTGCTGCTTAAGCGCCCGGGTTCCGGCCTGAGCGACCTCGTCACAGCCGGCCTCGACACCGTCGGCATCCGCATTCCGGCGCATCCGCTCGCGCTGGAGCTGATCCGTGCCACCGGCCTGCCGCTTGCTGGGCCCTCCGCCAATCCGTCCGGCAAGCTGTCACCAACCACCGCCGAGCAGGTCCGCCGCGCCTTTCACGACCGCGTGCCCGTCCTCGATGGCGGCCCGAGCCAGTCCGGCGTCGAATCGACGATCCTTGCCGTCGACGGCGAGACAGTCACCCAGCTTCGAGCCGGCGCGCTCCCGCGCGACGAAATCGAAGCCGCCCTTGGCCACTCCATCGCCATCGCCGCGGAAGGCTCCGCCATCGCCGCGCCCGGCATGCTGGCGAGCCACTATGCCCCCAACGCGACCCTGCGCTTGAACGCGGCCTCGCCCAAACCCGGTGAGGCCTATCTCGCTTTCGGCTCAGGGCAGGGCACACTCAACCTCTCGCCCGGCGGCGATCTGCGCGAAGCCGCCCGCAATCTCTTCGCCATGCTGCATGAGCTCGACACCACAGCGCAAAACATCGCAATTGCACCGATCCCGCACACGGGTCTTGGCGAAGCCATCAACGACCGGCTGAAGCGCGCCGCCGCCCCCCGCCCTTAAGTTTCCGCTAACCCCGTCTCGAGACGTGAGCAGGTTTCCGAGGGATCGCCTCGGTGCTTTTGCACTCGTTTAGGATTATCGCCCGTTACTGTCGGCATTACACAGCAAACCGTCCATCTCGCCGAACTCGTCAGCGCTCTCAGCTACGCTCTTGATCTCACCGAAGGTCAGCCCGTCGGCCATTCCGTGCGCGCCTGCTGGATCGGCATTCACATCGGCCAGCAACTCGGGCTCAGTCCCGCCGAGCTGTCGGAGCTCTACTACACCATTCTGCTCAAGGATGTCGGCTGCTCCAGCAATGCCGCGCGCATCTGCCAGCTCTACGTCACCGATGACATCAATTTCAAAAATCGCGCCAAATTTCTCGATCACACGCCGCGCCAGTTCCTCGGTTTCCTCATCGCCAATGCCGGCATGAAGGCCGGCCTCGTCGAGCGCTTCCGGCTGATCCTCGACACCGCTCTGCAGACCGGTGAGATCGCCCATGAGCTGACCGATACGCGCTGCCACCGCGGCGCCGATATCGCCCGCCGCATGCGGTTTTCCGAGATCGTGGCGCAGGGCATTACCGACCTCGATGAACACTGGGACGGCAAGGGCCAGCCGCGGCAGAAAATCGGCGAAGCCATCTCGCTAATGTCGCGCATCGCGCTCATCGCCCAGGTCACCGATGTCTTCTTCATGAGCTCGGGCGCCAATGGCGCGCTGGCAGAAGTCCAAAGGCGCGCCGGCACCTGGTTCGATCCTGCTCTGGTGGCCATCGTCCAGCAGTTCGGTGCCGGCGACAAGCTCTGGCGCGACCTGGCCGACCCGATGCTGCAGCAGCTCGTGATCGAATATCAGACCGTCGCTGACTCACATCCGATCGATGACGATTACCTCGACGACATCGCTGCTGGCTTCGCCGCAGTCGTCGACGCGAAGACCCCCTATACCAGCGGCCACAGCGATCGTGTGGCGCTGTTCTCCGACATGATCGCTGCCGAGCTCGGCCTCGAAGACCTCTACCGCCGCGGCCTCCGCCGTGCCGCGCTGCTGCACGACATCGGCAAGCTCGGCGTGTCCAACTCCACATTGGATAAGCCCGGCAAACTCGACGAAGAGGAACGGGCCGAGATCAAGCGTCACCCCGGTCTTGGCAAACTGATCCTCAGCCGTGTCGGCGCCTTCAGCGATCTCGCCGAAGTGGCTGGTAGTCACCACGAGCGCCTCGACGGCACGGGCTATCCGCGTGGCCTCAAGGGCGACCAGATCGGCTCGACTCGCGCGTTGTCGCCGTCGCCGATGTGTTCGACGCCCTCACCGCCGAGCGCCCCTACCGTGGCGCCATGACGGTCGACCGCGCCCTGTCCATTCTCGACGAGATGGTGGTGTCGGCGCTCGACCCGAGCTGCGTTGCAGCCCTCAAGCGCGCTCTGATCAATCTCAACGAATCGGCCAAAGCCGCCTAGTCGCGGACCTTGTACGGCTTCTGGTCCCGCCAGAACCGCATCAGGCTCTCAAGATCCGGGTCGCCATTCTCCGGCAGCACGATCTTGAGGCTGGCGTAGAGATCGCCCGAGCCATGCAGGCCCTTACCTTTCAGCCGCAGCGCCTTGCCGGTGTTGATATTGGCCGGCAGCGTTAACTCCGCCGAACCATCCAGCGTCGGCACTCGCACCTTGCCGCCCAGCACCGCCTCATAGAGCGTGATCGGTACATCGACGCGAAGGTCGGCGCCGTCCCGCCGGAATTTCGCGTGCCGCTCGAACTTTACGGTAACGATGGCGTCGCCAGCTTCGCCACCCCACGGGGATGCGGCGCCCTGGCCCTTGAGCCGGATTTGCTGGCCGTCCTCGACCTTCTCCGGCAGCTTGACGTTTACGACCTTGTTGCTCGGCAGCCTGAGGGGCACCGAGCCGCCCTTGTGGGCATCCTCCATGCTGACCGCGAGCGTCACATTGGCGTCTTCACCCTTGGCCTGCGGCTGGCGCGCGCCGCCACCCGCCCCGGCCCCCGCGAAGGGGTCGAACCCGGCCGTCCGGCCGCCGCGCGCCTGTGCGCCGCCAAAGCCGCTCATGAATTCTTTGAGGATGTCCTCAGCCGAAAATCCGGCTCCCGCTCCGGCGCCGGGCTGCGCCCCGCGGCGGGCGCCACCGGCTCCCGCACCACCGAATCCAGAAAATTTGGGCTGCCCATCGGCGTCGATTTCGCCGCGGTCGAAAGCGCCCTTCTTTTCCGAATCGGTCAGGAAATCATAGGCAGCCGAAATCTCGGCGAACTTCTGTTGCGCCGCCGGGTCGGACTGGTTCTGGTCGGGGTGATTGGCCTTGGCCAGCTTGCGATAAGCCGACTTCAGGTCCTTCTCGCTCACAGAACGAGAAACCCCGAGCACGCTGTAGGGATCGCGCATGGGTTCCTTCGAATAATATCAGTACGGTTGAATAACCGGCTCGTTGCAACCTATATGGCGACGCCCCCGACCCTTGTCCAGACCGCCGAAAGCTCTGTCCGATGCCCAATTTTAGCCTCTCTAAGCGGATTTTCGACGACAACGACACTGCCCCCATCGATCCCTTCGCGCTGTTTGAGGAGTGGTACGCCGAGGCTCAGGCCAGCGAACCCAACGATCCCCATGCGATGGCGGTCGCGACCGTTGACGGGTCCGGCCTGCCCGATGTCCGAACCGTGCTGATGAACGCCCGCGATCACCGCGGCTTCGTGTTTTTTACCAATTTCGACAGCCGCAAGGGCGAAGAACTACTGGCTAACCCCAAGGCGGCCCTGGTGTTCCATTGGAAATCGCTGCGCCGCCAGGTCCGGGCGAGGGGACCGGTGGAGACCGTCTCGCCCAGCGAGGCCGATGCCTATTTTGCGTCCCGTTCGCGGGTGTCGCAGATCGGCGCTCACGCTAGCAAGCAATCCCGGCCGCTGGCGCGCAAGTCGGTGCTCATGGAGGCCGTCGACACTCTCAGGGCCTCGTTCGACCCCGCTGATCCGGTCGTCCGCCCGGCCCATTGGTCCGGCTTCCGCATCATCCCGACCGAGATGGAGTTCTGGCACGACGGCGAGTTCCGCCTGCACGACCGGGTCCGCTTCACGCGCTCCGATTCGATCGCGCCGTGGTCGCGCCAAAGGCTGTATCCCTAGCCCCGATATCTTGCGGGTCGCGCCGCCCCGTGAAATCGTAAGTTCGGGCAAGTGGTCGGAAACATGAGCGAAACTTCGACGGCAGCGAGAGTTGGGCGTGTCGAGTTCACCGGCTCGCGCCACGAACTGCTGGGCATCATCGTGCGCGGCTACGCTCTGATGCTGCCCACGCTCGGCCTCTATCGCTTCTGGCAGGCCAATTGGAAGCGCCGCTTCTACTGGCAGAATACCGTGATCGATGGCGAGCCGCTCGAATACTCCGGCCGGGCGATCCAGTTGCTGCTCGGCTTCTTCTTCGCACTTGCCTTCTTCCTGCCGATCTACATCGTGCTGTTCGTGCTCTCGATGCAGGACGGCGACCTCATCGTGTTCGGCTATCTCGGGGCGGCAGCGATCGTCTGGTACCTGATGGGCTACGCCATCTACCGCGCACGCGATTTCCGGCTGTCGCGCACTCTCTGGCGCGGTATCCGCTTCGACCAGAAAGGCAACGCCTGGGCCTACGGCATACGTCGTTTCCTGTGGTCGATCCTGATGGTCCCCACCCTTGGCCTCGTCTATCCTTGGATGGCCTCGAGCCTGTGGAAATACCGCTGGCGCAACGCCTGGTACGGCGACCGCAAATTCGACATCGCCGGCAATTGGCGCGCCTTCGCGGCGCCGTTCTATGCCACCTATTTCCTCAACGTCCTGACCATCGGCGGCGCGATGGGCTGGATCGGCGTCATGCACGACTACTTCCTCGTCGGCAAGATGCCTGTCCCCGGTCCACTCGGCTGGCTCGCTTCGATCGCCAGCATAATCGTGCTGGCCCTCAGTCTCGCCTGGTACCGCACCCGCAGCGCTTCGCGCATGCTGTCGACCGTGTCGCTGGGCGAAGCCAAGCTCAGCGTCGACATCCGTGCGGGCGCGCTCTTCGGCCAGTTCGTCGCTTACCTCGTGAGCATCGTGGCGCTGCTGCTGCTGCTCACCATCACCGCCGCGCTGGCCGTCGGTGGCATCTACGCCGCCGCCGCCAAAGACGGCAGCGTCCCGGACGCCGATGCGCTCGTGTCGATGTTCCAGTCTGGCACCACCAACGTCGTCCTGCTAATCGTCGCCTATCTCATCGTGCTCGGCGCCTTCGGCCTGCTGGCCGACATTATCCTGTCCTTCGGCTGGTGGCGGCTGCTCGCGCGTGGGGCGACCATCACCAATCCCGATAGCCTGCGCTCCGTGCGCGCCGGCGACGAGGACCGCGCGCTGGTCGGGCAGGGGCTCGCCGATGCCCTCAACGTGGGGGCCTATTGATGGAGTTTGCCGCCCGCTATCAAGACGGCCTCGTCGCCGAAATCCGCGATGTTCTTTGCGTCATCGACCTCGCCTCCGATCCGGTGGCGCTGGTGATCCTCGATGCGACCAGCCGCGAAGTACTCGACCGTTGGCCGGCGTTCGATGGCTATCTACTCCATACCCGCATGATGGAACTGCGCATCGCCAACCGGCAGAAGCCGCCCGGCGCGCGCCTTGCGGTCACCGGCATCGCCGATATGCGCAGCGCCCTCAATCTGCTGCCGGCACTTTCGACCCACATGCGCGCCGATGGCTTGGCCCAGCTTCGAACGCTCGTGCTGGGCACCGTCGCGCTGGCCTCGATCATCGTCGCCTACCTCTTCGGCATCCCGCTGCTCGCCGACCGCCTCGTCGCCGCCGTGCCGACCGGGTGGGAGGTCAAGATCGGCGATACCGCCGCCACGCAGATCGAGCACTCGATGACTGGCGGCAAGGGCTATGTGTTGTGCGATCCCAATCCCAACAGCGTTGCCAACACCGCCATCACACGCTTCGTCGATGCCACCTTCGACGGCCTCAATTCGCCATTCAAACCAGCCGTCACTGTCGTCCGCTCCGACATCCCCAATGCCTTCGCGCTCCCCGGCGGCCGCGCCTACTACCTCTCGGCCCTGATCCAGGCCTCGCGTTCACCCGACGAATTTGCCGGTGTGCTCGCGCACGAACTCGGCCATATCTACTACCGCCACGGCATGCAGACGCTGATCGCCAGTTCCACTACGGGCCTGCTTGTCGGTTTCGTCCTCGGCGACATGACGGGCCTATCGGTTGCAGGCGCCATCGGGTCTTCACTCGTCGACAACCGGTTCTCGCGTCAGGCGGAAGCCCAGGCCGATCGCTTCGCCGGTGAGACCGCCAAGCGTCTCGGCTACAACCCTAAGGGCCTCATCGATCTGCTTGAGCGCGTCGCCAGCGATAACGCCTTCTCGCGGGCGATGGCGCTGTTCTCCAATCACCCGCTGACCGACGAACGCCGCAAAGCGCTCGAGGCACTGCCGGCGCCCGACGCCTACGTCAAACCGGCCTTCACCGACGCGGAGTGGCAGGCGATCCGCGACATGTGTCCGCCGCCACCCCCACCGCCCCTGCCCAAACTGGTCGGCGCGCCCTGATGCGCATTCTCGTTCGCACCTCCAAATGGGCGGTCTGGGCCCGTCGCGTCGGCGCGCTCGCGCTGCCGGTTGCGGCCATCCCGGTGCTGCTGCATCGCGCCCACGTCATTACCAGCGACAATTTCCTCGTCGTCGAAGCCGTGGCACTTGGGCTCGCGGCGCTCGCCGTGCTGATGGCGTTTGTCGCCTTCGTGCGGCTCTGGTTCACCGGCGATCAGGGCTGGGCGCGGGCCAGCATCGCCTTCATTTTCGGCGTCCTCTGTCTCGCCCCTGCGGCGTATTTTGGTTATGAGGCCCTGCACGAGCCGTCCTCGCCCGACGTCACCACCGACTTCGTCAATCCACCGGCATTGGTGAGTTACGTCGACGCGCGCTTCACAACCCCGGAGCAGCGCAGCAAGCTAGAAACGCAGTTCCCCAACGCCCGGTCACGAAACTATCCCATTGCCGCGCCCGATATGTTCGATGCAATCGCCAATCTCGTCGACGATCGCGACTGGGATGTTCGCGCTAGCCGCCGGCCGACGACACAACTCGAAACCGGTGAGCTCAACGCCGTAGTGACGACGTTGCTCGGCTTTCGCCAGGAGGTTGCGATCCGCGTTACCGGCGCGGCCGATGGCACCACCATCGCCATGCGTTCCGCGTCTCTATCGACTTTCCCCGATTTTGGACAGAACGGTTCCCGCGTCGAAGCCTTCCTGCTCGATCTCGACAATCAGGTGACCGTGATGCTGCGCAATGCGGCTCCGGCGGACAACTAGACCGGCGACAGCCGCGTCCCGAACAATCCCCGCCGCATCCGGATGATGCCCTGTGCATCGAGATATTCAACCTGCGCCTGCAACGTCAGCGCTGCGGCAAAGCGCAGCTTCGCGCTCAGAGTCGGATAGATTTTGCCGAGCAACGCGCTGATGGTCGTCGCTCCGCCTTTCACCGCGTCCGCAATCTGCCGGTTGCGCAACTCGCGATGCGTCAACAGCGCCCGCGCATAGCCGAGGCCGTCCTCGATCGGTCCACCATGCGCCGGCAGATAGTGCGCGTAGGGCAGGGCGATGATCTTCTTGAGCGACGCGAGATAGTCTGCCATCGATCCGTCCGGCACCGCCACCAGAGTGGAGTTCCAGCCCATCACATGGTCGCCGCTCAGCATCCACCCCGTACCATCGAGCCCATAGCACATATGGTTGGCGCAATGGCCCGGCGTCGCGATGGCGGTAAGCGTCATGCCGTCCACCGCAAAACTCTCGCCATCGAAGAACGTCAGGTCGGGATTCAAACGCCAGTCGCAGTCGCGCGCCAGGGCGTTGATCTCAAACGGCCGCGCCGGCCGGCTCAGACGATGCGGCCCGCCGAACCACAATGGCGCTCCAGTCTCGGCGGCCAGTTTGCGCGCTCCGCCGGAGTGATCCTTGTGCGTGTGCGTGAGAATGATCGCCACGACCTTGCGGCTGCCGATTGCCGCGATCAGCGCCGCCCGGTGCCGCGCATCGTCAGGCCCGGGGTCGAGCACTGCCACACTGTCGTGCCCAATCAGGAAGCTGTTAGTCCCGGTGAACGTGTAAGGGCCAGAATTCGGCGCCGTCACCCGGCTTATCCCCGGCAGGACCTCCACCAATTGCCCGGTTTGCGGGACGAAACGCGTATCAAACACCAGCGGAGGCGAAGGGTCGGCCATTGCACTCACGATGCCCAAAGACTAGAAACGAAGCGAAATTCCGCGCTCCACAGAAGGTAACGCAATGGCCGTCACGCTGACCACTCCCAATACGATTCTGGGGGTTCTTGAGCCCAAGACCAACACCGAGCGCCTGCTCAGCAATGTCGCGATGGTGCTGATTGGCACGCTGCTCATTACCGCGGCCGCCAAGATCAACGTGCCGACCTGGCCGGTCCCAGTGACGTTGCAGAGCTTTGCCGTCGCCGTCCTCGCGGCCTCGTTCGGCTGGCGCATCGGCGTCGCCACCGTCGTGGCCTATTTGGTCGAAGGCGCCATCGGCGTGCCGGTCTTCGCCACCGGCGGTGGCATCGCTTACCTCATGGGGCCGACCGGTGGCTTCCTGCTCGGCTTCATCCCGATGGCCTACATCATCGGCCGCACCACCGACCTCGGTGGCTCGAGCCGTGTCCTCATGCTGGCGCTCGCCATGCTCATCGCCGACGCGCTGCTCTTCATCCTCGGCTTCGCCTGGCTCCTCGACCTCGGCTCCAACGCCGCCTGGCTCGACCACACCAACCTTCTCGGCTCAGCCTTCACCAAGGCCGTACAGCCCTTCCTGATCTGGGACGCCCTGAAGATGATCTTCGCCGCCCTCACGGTCACCGGCCTCTGGGCCGCGTTCAAGAAGCGCGCCTGACCCGAGGTTAAGCACCAAAAAGGAAAGGCCGGTCCCGAGGGGCCGGCCTTTTTGTTGGTCGGAGTAGAGTGATTCGAACACTCGACCCCCTGCTCCCGAA
>JBDTLB010000128.1:0-9698 GCA_039934955.1 Devosia sp. | reverse complement strand
GAACCAGCAATACTTGCGTCTAGAAGCGTCGCATCGTGGGGAATATCTCAATTGGCAGCACTCGCGCGAACAATCCTCAACGGCCTCGTTGCGCTGGCTCCATTCGGCACATTCGTTTCCCCTATGTGGACGGAGCCGACTGAGATTGCGGTCAGCCATCGAAACATCCGATAACGGCATTTCTTTCATGCTTAATCTAGTCAGACGGCTCGTCCGCATGGTGCTGATCCTATTTCCAACCTACGACGCCGCGACCAGCGCCCGAGTATACGGATCCACCATTTGTCGCGCGCGCAGCGCATCGCGGGTGAGCGTTTCGACGGCTTCGGCGTTTCGCATCACCATAAGCCGTTCGCACATATAGGAAATCACCGCCAAATCATGGCTGACGATGACGAAGGTGAGGTTGAGCTCGCCGCGCAGGCGGTTGAGCAGGTTCAGGATCTCGGCCTGGATCGAGACGTCGAGCGCTGACGTTGGTTCGTCGAGCAGCAGCACTTTGGGTGAGAGGGCGAGGGCGCGGGCGATGGCGACGCGCTGGCGCTGCCCGCCGCTGAGCTCGTGCGGGAAGCGGAACTGGAATTTTGCCCCAAGCCCGATCAGGTCGAGCAGCTCTGCGGTTCGCCGCTCGGGATTGGCGATGCCGTTGATGCGCATCGGCTCCGCCACCTGCTGGCCAATGACGTAGCGCGGGTGAAGCGAGGCATAGGGATCCTGGAACACCATCTGGGCGATGCGGGCGAGCTGCTTGCGCGGCGTGGTCTTGGGATCGAGGCCGTCGACCCGGATCGTCCCATCCCAGTCGGTGTTGAGGCCCATAATGGTCCGCAGCAAAGTGGATTTGCCCGAGCCGCTTTCGCCGACGAGCCCAAAACTCTCGCCGTCGGCGACGCTGAGCGAGACGTCGCGAACCGCGGTCGAGGGCCCGAAGCGGACCGTGAGGTGGTCGATCTCGATCATGGCGCGGCCGCCATCCAGCTGGCGTCACGGCTCAGCGTCGGGAGCGGATCGAGCGGGCCGTCGATGGTCGGCAGGCACGAGAGCAGGCCGCGCGTATAGGGATGCTTGGCTTCGCTGAGCCGGCTCGCCTCGAGGCTTTCGACCACGCGCCCGGCGTACATCACCAGCACGCGGTCGCAGAAGCGCGACACCAGATTGAGATCATGGCTGATCAGGATCAGCCCCATACCGCGGCGGGTGACCAACTCGTCGAGGATCGAGAGCACCTGGGTGCGAACGGTGACGTCGAGTGCCGAGGTGGGCTCATCGGCGACCAGTAGATCGGGTTCGCGCACCACCATCATGGCGATCATCACGCGTTGACCCATACCGCCCGACAATTCATGGGCGTAGAGATTGAGCACGCGTTCGGGGTCGCGGATGTGAACCTGCTCGAGTGTGGCCAACGCGCGCTTTCTGGCCTCGGTTCCGCCAATCCGCCGGTCGCCGATGCGAATGGCTTCAACGATCTGCTTGCCGACCGTCATCACCGGGTTGAGCGAAAATTTTGGATCCTGCAGGATCATACCCATGCGGCCACCGCGCAACGAGCGCCGCAGACCGCCGGAAGCCTTGGTCAGGTCGATGCCGTCAAAGCTCAGCCGGTCGACGCTCATCTTCGCGTAGGGCGGTAACACGCCCAGCAAGGCGCGGCCGGTGAGACTCTTGCCCGAGCCGCTTTCGCCAACGATGCCGAGCTTTTCGCGACCGAGGCTCCAAGACACGCCGCGTACCGCTTCGTTGTAGCTGCCATCGTCCTGCCGGAAGGAGACGCGCAAATTTTCGATTTCAACGAGGTTGCTCATCGGCGCTGCCGCAGATGCGGATCGAGCAAATCGCGGACAGCGTCGCCCAACAGGTTGAACCCCAGGCTGACGATAAAGATGGCAAAGCCCGGCACCGTCGCAACCCACCATTGGTCGAAGATGTATTTGCGTCCGGTCGAGATCATTGCGCCCCATTCCGGCAACGGCGGCTGCGCACCAAGCCCGATGAAGCCGAGGCCGGCGGCGATGAGGATGATGCCGGCCATGTCGAAGGTGACACGGACGATCACCGAGTTGAGGCACATCGGGATGATGTGGAAGATGATGATGCGCCATTCGCTGGCGCCGGCGAGGCGCACCGCGTTGACGTAGTCGGAGTTGCGGACCACCAGCGCCTCGGCGCGGGCAAGGCGGGCATAAGGCGGCCAGGCGGTGAGCGTGATGGCGAGCGCCGCGTTGACAATGCCAGGGCCGAGTGCCGCGACGAAGGCCAGCGCCAGCAACAGCTTGGGAATGGCGAGAAAGACGTCGGTGATGCGCATGAAGATCGCATCCAGCCAGCCGCCGACTGTTCCGGACACAGCGCCGATGATGAGGCCGACGGGCGCCGAGGTAACGACCACCAGCCCGACGATCAGCAACGTCAGCCGGGAACCATACAACAGCCGAGAATAGATATCGCGGCCAAGCTCGTCGGCGCCGAACCAGAACTCGGTGCTCGGCGCGGAGAGCCGCTTGGTCAGCTGCGGCAGGTAGGGATCGTGTGTTGCAAGCAGCGGCGCAAAAATGGCAACGAAGATGAGCAGCGCGACAATGATGAGGCCGAGTACGCCCAGCGGATTGCGCAGGAAGCGTTGCGTGAACAGTTTGATCTCGGCGAGCCGTGCGGCGCGCAGCGCCCGGCGCGGATCATCGACGGGATCGGCGATACTCATCGGCTACCCTCCCGTGCACGCGGATCGAGCGTGCGATACAGCACGTCACTCACCGAGTTGATCAGCACATAGACCGCGCCGACCAGCAGCGTGCCGCCGAGCACGGCGTTCATGTCGGCTGCGAACAGCGATTGGTAGATGTAGTTGCCGATGCCGGGCCACGAGAAGATCGTCTCGACCAGCACAGAGCCTTCAAGCAAGCCGCCGTAACTGAGTGCGATGATGGTGACGAGCGGGATCGCCGCATTCCGCAGTGCGTGGTCCATGACGACGCGCAGCTCGCTGGCGCCCTTGAGGCGGGCCGTCAGGATGTATTCGCGGCTCAACTGGTCGAGCATCACCGAGCGCGTCATGCGCGAAATGTATGCGAGGCTGTAATATCCGAGCAGGATGGCCGGCAGCGTGATGTGGCCGATAGCGTTCCAGAAGACGTCGAACTGCCCCTGCGTCAGCGCATCGATGAGGATCGAGCCGGTCACATGGGTGACGATGCCATTGTAGAACACATCGATCTGCCCTGGGCCTGCGACCCAGCCGAGGCGATAGTAGAAGACGTAGAGGCCGACGAGGCTCAGCCAGAAGATCGGCACTGAATAGCCGACCAGCCCGACGACACGCGTCAGATGGTCGGGCCATTTCTCGTGCCAGTACGCGCCGGCAACGCCCATCGGCACACCGGCCACGACACCGACGATCAAGCCAAGGGTCGACAACTCAAGCGTGGCGGGGAAATAGTCGAACAAATCCTTGAGGACCGGTCGCGTCGTTTGGAACGAAATTCCGAAATCGCCGCGCAACACCCCCGAGATGTAGCGCCAGAACTGCACGTAGAGCGGCTGGTCAAGGCCGAGCTCGAGATAGACGCGGTGATAGACGTCCTGCGTCGCTTTTTCGCCGACGATACGCAGGACCGGATCGATCGGCACGACACGGCCGATGAAGAAGGTGAGGGCCGCAAGGCCAATGAGCGTGATGGCGACCGTGACCAGCCACGAGCCGATGCCGTAGGTGACGCGCAGCGTTCGGTTGGTGGTGGCGGCCAAGCGATCTTGTTCCCGATGGGTCGGCCGGGAGCGTCACCGCCCCCGGCCAGCCAAGCTTACTCTTTGCTGACCGCGCCGTAACGGTCATCGGAGTAGGTGAAGCCGAGCACAAGGCCCTTCACATTGTTGCGCACGGCAACTTTGCGGATGCCCTGGAACATGTAGACGAACGGCGAGGCGTCGGCCTGAGCTTTCTCGATGCTCTCATACATCTGCCGCCGCTTGTCGGTGTCCTGCTCCTTGACGGCGGCGAGGACCTGGTTCGACAGATCGCCCGAGTTCCACCCGAAGCGGTCGGCGAGGTTGCCCTTGCCATCCGGATCGGTCGGATCGTTGACCGTGAAGGTTTTGGCGTTCGACTGCGGATCGGGATAGTCCGGCCCCCACAGGCCGAACCAGATGTCGAGGCTGTGCGAGCGGTAGCGGTCGAGCCATTGCTGCCCATCCACCACCTGCAGGTTGAGGTTGATGCCAACCTGCGCCATTGTCGACTGGATGGCCTGGGCATAATCGGCGTAGGGCGGCACGTTCCACACCACGGTGTCGAGCGTGAACGGCAGCTTGACGCCGGACTCGGCGAGCAGCGACTTGGCCTTGTCGATGTCGAGCTTGTAAGGCGTGTAGTTAATGCCACCGCCCAGGAACCCGTCCGGGATCATGGTCTGGTGCACCTTCACATTGCCCTTACCGATGGTGTCGGCAATGCCCTGGTAGTCGACGAGGTACTTGATGGCCTCGACGACTTTCGGGTTCTTGAGGTTCTCGTTTCTCAGGTTCAGGCCGAAATAGTAGATCGTGGTGTCGTTGCCCTGCTGGACGGTGATGTCCTTGTTGTCCTTGATGGCAGCGAAATCGTCGGGGCCGAGTTTGTTGGCGACGTCGATATCACCCTTCTCGAGCGCCAGGCGTTCGGTGGCGCTTTCCGGCATCTGCTGGATGAACAGCTTGGACACACCCGGAGGGGTCTGCCAGAAGTTCGGGTTCTTGCTCAGCAGGATTGACTGCTTGGGCTCCCATTTGGTGAGCATGTAGGGACCCGAGCCGGCCGAGTTGGCCTGCTTCAGCCAGGCATTACCGAGATCGCCGCCCACGTCGTGCGCCTTGACCGTCTTCGCGTCGATGATGCCGCCCGTATAGGACGACAGCACGTAGAGCACGAAGCTCGGTGCGTATTGCTGATCGACGGTGAACACCAAGGTGTCGTCGTCGGTCGCCTTGATCAAATCCTTGACGTTATCCTTGGTGAAACCGAACTGCGTCAGGATGAACGATATACGCGTGTTGAGCAGCACCGGGCGCTGCAGCGAATACTCGGCGTCATAGGCCGTCACCGGATTGCCCGACGAGAACTTCGCGTCGCGGTTCATCTTGAAGGTGAACGTCTTGCCGTCGGCCGACACTTCCCAGCTCTTGGCGAGCACCGGGATGATCTTGGTCGGATCGTTGATGTCGAACGTCACCAGCGGTTGATATATCTGCTGGCTGACCAGCACGCCAGCGACTTCGCTGACCTCGCCAGGATCAAGGGTAATCACGTCGTCGATCGCATCGGCGATGACGAGCGTGTCTTTCGGCGTCGCGGCCATGGCCACACTCGTCGTGGCCAGCGCCACGCCGAGAGCGACACCCGCGAGCGCTTTGAACATACGCATGGCAGTCTCCCTGTTGGAAGTTGAGATCCGGCGTAACCAGCCGGTTGGCAGTAAGCTCATCGAGCGGCGATCTCCTCGAAGGTGAAGATCAGCGCAGCGATTGGTAGAAGGGCATCGAGTTCGGCCAGCAGCGCCGGCGTGAAGATGTTGGCGTCGCCGAGGAGGTTCACTGTCCCGCGCGCTTCACCGGCGATGACGATGGGTGCGCACAGCGTAGACCCGTAGCCCAGTTTGACGAGATCTTCGGTCTCGGGGATGAATGCGGACATCTCGGCCGGCGTGTTGCCGACGATAAATTGCTTGTCGCCATAGATTTGGCGCGACCACGCCGCCTCGTCGATCGGATCGGAGCCGCCGAGGGGGAAGTTCACCGGATCCGACGTCCCGACGCGCAGCGTGATCTTTTCGGCCGGGCGGGCCGCCAGCCAAGTCACCGTCCGAACGCCGGGGAGGGCAGTGAACAGTCCATTGAGCACCGCGAACAGCTGCGCCGGTCCAACCGCGAGCGCAGCTTGCAGTCGTGCGGCGAGGGCGGGATCGAGCGGGCTCATTCGGCGAACAACTGCATGGTGCCGACCCAAAGCTCGATGGCCGTGTCGGCGCCGATATTGGTGCGTCGGTGCGGCTTGTGAGAATCGAAGTGGAGCGTGCCGCCAGCGCGCAGCTCGTAGGTCATGCCGTCGACCTCGTAGAGCATGTGGCCGCTGACAAGGTAGATGAAGTCTTCGCCCTCGTGCGTCATCATTTCAGACGCATGGCCGGGCAGCACGTGGGTGAGGCAGGCATTGAGCTTGGCCTCCGGAAAGCCGCGCTCGAGGAATTCGTAGAAGCGGGTATTGCCGTCGCCGGCCTCGACCAACGGGCGCTTGCCGGCATGGGTCGCAACACTGTGGCTATGGGTCGGCTGCGACACGAACATATCGACCGAGGCATCGAGCGCCTTGGCGACGTTGTAGAGCGAGGAGAGCGAGGGCGTCGAAAGCCCGCGCTCGATCTGCGAGATAAAGCCAATGGTCAGCGATGCGTCGTCCGCGACCTGCTGCATGGTCTTGCCGAGCGCCTTGCGGCGGGCGCGGAGCCGGGCGCCAAGGGCCTCGCCGCCTTCCTTCACCGAAACCAGTTGAACCTGATCGAGCTGAACGCCCATACGCCCTCATGTGACTTTAGTGACACTAAAGTCTGTGGCTGGGCCGGTGTCAATCGCCAACAGGGGCTAGGCCGTCTCGGCGTCGATTGTCGCCAGCAGTTCGTCCCGCTCCGTCATCAACTCGGCAAAGTCGAGTTCAGACCGGATACGTGCGGTGTCGATCGTCAGGGGATAGTCGAGATTGGAGGCATCGGCCCGCTCCGACAGCAGACCGCCCTGGCCAGCCGGAACGATCTCGATATTCGCGCTCGAGCCGAGCGCATCGGCAAAGGCGCGGAGCCAGTCGAGTTGCGTGCGAACATTGGCCTGCCCAACATTGTAGGTGCGCCCGGCAGCTTTGGGTGAATTCGCGGCGAGCACCATGGCCTCGGCGACATCGTCGATATAGCCGTACGAATTGAGCCAGCCGGCGCCGCGTGCATCGACCCGCATTGGTCCACCGGCACGGATCGCGTTGATCGCCCAAGCGAACCGGTGCTGCTTGTCGCCGGGCCCGAAGATCATCGGCGCACGGATGACGGTCGTCTCGAAACGGCGATCCGCTGCGGCCGCCTCCTCAAGCACGATCTTGTCGTAATCGTCGAACAGATCGTCCTCGACGCCCTGCGGCCGGCGCGTGTTCTGCCGGTACGGGAACCGGAAACCGCGGAGTGGATCGTCTTCCTTTGCCGGCGCGGCCTGCACCGGCGGCGTCTCGCGCTTCAGCAGCCCGCCATAGTTGGAGTAAACATCGATCGAGCTCAGCAGCAGATAGCGCCCGCCAACCGCGCCCATCGCCTCGATCACCGGCGCGGTGTTCTTGAGGCCCAGCCCGAAAATGTCGATCACGGCGTCAATGTGATGCTGGCGAAACAGCTCGACCAGCCGCGTGCCATCCGTCCGGTCGGCAGCCTCGAAGATCGCTCCGTTGGGGAGAGTCACCGGGTGCCGGCCGCGCGCCACAACCAGCGGCGTCTGGAATCTGGCCAACAGCCGCCGCGCCACGGCCGTCCCGACGAACCCCGTCCCACCCAAAATCGCCACGGTCATGATTCTGTGTCTGCTCCCGAGGCTCGTTGCTATCGCTGCGCCGTTAGCGTTTGACCAGCACCATCTCCCACCCGGGCGGCGCGATTGGCACCGTCACGGTCTCACCCACGGCCGCTGCCTCGATGCGATTGACCTCGGGGCCGAACGGCGAACCCAACACCGCGGGTAGGGCGAAGTCGAAGAGGATGAGGAAGCCACCGAAGCCAGCGACCACGGCGA
This sequence comes from Devosia sp., assembly GCA_039934955.1. Lineage (GTDB taxonomy): Bacteria > Pseudomonadota > Alphaproteobacteria > Rhizobiales > Devosiaceae > Devosia_A. The sequence goes on along the minus strand of JBDTLB010000128.1, from coordinate 1,907 downwards.
GGCCAGCATTGGAGAGCCGCGGCAGGAACCGCGCCGCGAACAACACGAGCACTCCGGCCCAGAGCAGGCTGGTAACGACGAAATAGCCCGGCTCATCCGTCGCGGGCAGCGGCAGCCATTGCGTGCGGTGGAGCATGAAGGCCGGCGTGTAAAGCGCCGCGGCGACCAGCAACGCCACAACAGCCAACAGGCTCCGGGCCCGCCATTCTCCGCGAATCAGCACCGCAATCGATATCGCGACACCGACGATAACTGTTGGGATCGCGATGACCGGCATCGCCAAGGCGCTCGCCCAGCGCGTCGGCGTCAGGAAGCCGAGGAAAATGCGGGATCCGAGGACGCCAATCAGCGTCAGCAGGTCCGCATCGAACAATCCGCGTCCCAAATTGTCCGCGATCTCCAGCCACAGCGTCGCCAATTGCACGAGCGCCAACGCGATGGCGACCGCGAAAAACGGCAGCCGGGCGGTCGGTGTGGTGCGCTGAGCGAAATAGCGCAGTGCAAGGCAGGGGAGGGCGAAGATCGCCATCGGCCCCGTGGCGCCGGCGACCAGCAGCACGGCCCAGTCGTGTGCCTTCCATAGCGGCGTCCTCGGCGCGTCGGCGAAGATCACTCCGATCAAGTAGAGGCCGAGATACCAATGGGTGTTGGTGACGTTGGCGTGAACCTCGGCAAGGTTCGGCATCAGCAGATAATAGGCGGTAATCGCCACCTTCGCGCGCCAGTCGATCCAATTGAACCGGGAGGAGAACAGGAAGGCCGGCAACGCGGCGCGGACCAGCAATGCCACCCAGACGCCGAACAGCGGCACGATTTGCAGCGGCAGCAGCGTGGCGACATCAAACACGAGCCGCGGGAAAATCTGGAGGTATCCCGAGTGCGGCCGGAACAAGGGTGCCCACCAGCCGTGGTTGTAAGCGTCGGCGAACCAGACGGCGCCGTCTTCGGTCCACAGCATCGCGTTGGAGACGATGTCCGGCCGCCGGGCGATCAGCACCAGCAGGGCGATCACGAAGGCGATGGCCGAGGCACCCTCGCGCTGCGGCCAGCCCGGAACGGCGAGTCGCAACCGCTCGGACGTATTGGTTTCCACGCTGAGCGGCACGATCGTTTCGGTGCGCGCCAGATCCTTTAGCAGCCAGGCCTCGATGGTCTTGGTCCGGCTCTCGGGCGTGTCGAACTCGAGGGTCGGGGCGATCATCCGGGCAAAAGCGGAAACTTGGCTGATGTCCAGCCGATCCTGCAGCGGCAGGTTCCGCCACAGGCGGATCGCTTCTTTTTCGGCCGACGCCCTGTCCATGCTCCCGTTCTTAGTGGGCGTTGCAGATTCCGCCTAGCACCATCGCGCCGCAGCGCGCCATTCCCGGGAGCCGAGTCGCCGAACGCGACCGGTAACTGCACGCCTCTAAGGGATGTTGATTGGCCGCCCGAATGCCGCTAGAAGGCACGCCGAAACCGGGTCGCACCCGGTTTGCCTTGTGCCTCGGCACCACGCCCGGCCTTGGGGAATAGTTCAACGGTAGAACTACGGACTCTGACTCCGTCAATCTTGGTTCGAATCCAGGTTCCCCAGCCAGACTCTCAGCAAAACCTCAATCTTTCCAGCAGGTTACAACCAGCCTAACCGGCTAAATCGTGGGCTTTACCACCGATTTGGCCACCAGATTGGCCACCGGCGCTTGCCGATCACTTCGGAGCGGTGCGGAATCGCTGGGGAAGGTTCTGGCGCTCCTAAGGATCGCTCGCCGGTATTGCTGGAGCGCCCCGATGGGTGTTGGTTCATATTTGCGGCTCAAGGGCCGCGCATCCGTGTTTCGTCGCAAGGTTCCCGGAGGATTACGCGCCCGACTTGCGCGAACTGAAATCTGTGCGACCCTTGGAATCGTCAGCAGGGATTCGGCCGAGCG
>JBDTLB010000127.1:0-24715 GCA_039934955.1 Devosia sp. | reverse complement strand
GGCGATTGAGGCCGGCGACGGCCAGTAAAGTGGCATCGGCGACGCCCTCGGCGAGCTTGCGGAGGCGGCTATCGACATTGCCCCTGAAGGGCACAATCGTCAGGTCCGGCCGGGCCCGCAGCATCTGAGAGGCTCGGCGGAGCGAGGAGGAGCCGAGCTTTGCTCCCTGCGGGAGTTGGTCAAGCGACTTGATCTTCAGCGACACAAAAGCGTCGCGGATGTCTTCGCGCTCGAGGAACGCTGCAAGCACCAACCCATCCGGAAGCTTGGTGGCCATATCCTTGGACGAATGAACGCCCAAATCGATCTCGCCGGCCTCGATCGCGGCCTCGATCTCCTTGGAAAACAGGCCCTTGCCACCCACTTCACTGAGCGGCGCGTCGGTCAGCCTGTCGCCCGACGTGGTGATGGTGCGGATTTCGATATTGGCTTCCGGCACCCCGTGGGCCTCAGCCAGCCGCTTGCGCACCAGCCGAGCTTGCACCAGCGCCAGCATCGAGCCACGGCTGCCGATGCGCAAAAAGGGCGAAGATTGCAAAGCGGCGGCGTCCTCTATAGCGGATGGGGCAGGCCTTAAACCTTGAGGATTGACCGCGCAATGCGGCTTCTGGGCATTGAAACCAGTTGCGACGAGACCGCTGCCGCGATCGTCGAGCGCACGCCGGGTGGGCGCGGCACGATCCTGAGCAACATCGTTCGCAGCCAGCTCACCGAGCACGCGCCGTATGGCGGCGTGGTGCCGGAGCTTGCGGCGCGCGCGCATGTCAGCCATCTCGACCACATCATTGCGCGGGCATCGGCCGAGGCCGGGGTGAAGCTGTCGCAACTCGATGGCATTGCGGCGACCGCCGGCCCGGGGCTGATTGGCGGTGTGCTGGTAGGGCTCACCACCGCCAAGGCACTGGCGGCGGCGCTGGGCAAGGCGCTGGTCGCGGTGAACCATCTCGAGGCGCACGCCCTGACGGCGCGACTGACCGATGCGCTGGCGTTTCCGTATCTCCTGCTGCTGGTCTCGGGCGGGCACAGCCAGTTCGTCCTGGTGCGCGGCGTCGGCGACTATCAGCGCTGGGGCACCACCATCGACGACGCGCTCGGCGAAGCGTTCGACAAAGTGGCAAAACTGCTCGGTCTGGGCGTTCCGGGCGGACCGGAGGTGGAGCGCCAGGCAAAGCTCGGCGATGCCAAGCGCTTCCGCTTCCCGAGGCCGCTGCTCAAGGAAGACCGTCTCGACTTTTCGTTCTCCGGTCTCAAGACCGCGGTGCGGCTCGCGGCCGAACAGATCGCGCCGCTGACGCCGCAGGATGTTGCCGACATCTGTGCGTCGTTCCAGCTCGCAGTGACCGATGTGGTGACGACGCGGGCCCGGGCGGCGCTGTTGCGCTTCCGTTCCGAATTGCCCGGCGTGGCGCCGGTGCTGGTGGTCGCTGGCGGCGTTGCGGCGAACCAGGCGATCGGTGGTGGCTTGCGCGCCGTCGCGGATGAGAGCGGAGCGGTCGTCGTCGTGCCGCCGATTCCGCTCTGCACCGACAATGGCGTGATGGTGGCGTGGGCCGGGGCTGAGCGGCTGGCGCTGGGCGACACCGACGGGTTTGAGATTTCCGCCAAGGCGCGCTGGCCGCTCGACAGCGCCGATATGGGTTTGCAGCATGGCGATTGAGCGGATTGCGGTCATCGGCGCGGGGGAATGGGGTACGGCGTTGGCACAGGCCGCGGCGACCGCGGGCCGGCAGGTGATGCTGATCGGCCGCGATGCCGATGTGCTCGCCGACATCAACCGCAACCACATGAATTCCAAACACCTCGGCAAGCAGAAGCTGTCGCCGCACATTACGGCGTCGTCGCGCTACAGCGGCGCCGACCTGGTGATCCTTGCCGTGCCGGCGCAGGCGAGTCGAGCGGCGCTCGAGGCTTTGGGCACTCTGGGCGAGCCGGTGGTGCTGACCGCCAAGGGACTCGAGCACGGCACGCTCAAACGGCAGAGCGAGATCCTGAGCGAGGTGGCGCCGAACGCCGTTCCATTTGTTCTGTCGGGTCCGAGTTTTGCCACCGATGTGGCGGCCGGCCGACCCACCGCCGTGACGCTCGCCGGAGAGTACGACGACGAGACCGAGGCGATTGCGGCAGCGCTTGCCGGGCCGAGCTTCCGGCTTTACGCGGCGCGCGACATCGTCGGGGTCGAACTCGCTGGGGCGCTGAAGAATGTCTATGCGCTGGCGGCGGGCGCGGTTGAAGGCGCCAATCTCGGGGCTTCGGCGCGGGCCGGACTGATTGCACGTGCCTATGCCGAACTGAGCCGTATCGTGCCGGCGTTGGGTGGATTGGCCGAAACGCTCGGTGGGCTCGCGGGGCTCGGCGATTTGACGCTGAGCTGCACCTCGCCGCAGTCGCGTAACTATCGTCATGGCGTGGCGCTCGGCCGGGGTGAAGCTCCGCCTACTGCGCTCGCTGAGGGCGTATTCACTGCGCCGGTCGGGTTGCAGCTGGCGCGGCAGGCCGAAATCGATGCGCCGTTGATCGAGGCGGTCAATCAATTGCTCGGCGGGCGCGTCTCAATCGAGAAAATCGTCGCGGGCCTGATGTCACGTCCGCTCAAACGGGAGACGTAAAATGCAGTTTGCGCTTGTCGCACTCGATCGGCCCAACGCCGTCGAAGACCGGATGAAACTTCGCGCGGAGCATCTGAAATATCTCGAAGGCCTGGGCGATGTCCTGGTGTTCGCTGGCCCGTTTCTCAACGACAAGGGTGAGGGTGTCGGCAGCATCGTCGTCGTCGAGGCCGAGACCGTCGATGCGGCGCGCGTAATTTTCGGGCGCGACCCGTACGCGATGGGAGGTCTGTTCGACAGCATCATGATCAAGCCGTGGAAATTCGTGTTCAACCACTCGAAATGACGTTTGTGATCGAAGGGCTGGATGCGCCGGATCGCGCTACTGGTCGCGCAACCTACACCGATGCACACGTCGCGCATCTGACGTCGCTGGGTGATCGCTTTGTCATCGGTGGGCCACTTCTGGACCAAAACGACGTTTCGATTGGTTCACTGATGGTGATCGAAGCCGAGAGCCGGGCCGATGCGGAAGCCTTTGCAGCGGCCGATCCTTTCGTGCTGAATAAGGTCTTCGAGACGGTAACTGTCCGGCGCTGGGAATTCGGTCACTTACGGAAGAGCGGGAGAGGGTAGATGGCTTATTGGCTGATGAAGTCGGAGCCGGATGTGTTCAGCTTCACGGACCTTCAGAGCAAGCCGGTCGAAGAGTGGCACGGCGTGCGCAATTTCACGGCGCGTAACAACATGAAGGCGATGAAGCTCGGCGATCTGGCGTTCTTCTACCACTCCAATGTCGGCAAGGAGATTGTCGGCATCATGAAGGTGGTCAAGCTCGCCCACCCGGATTCGACGGCCGAACCCAATGACAAGGGCAAGATCGTCTGGGAGTGCGTCGACGTCGTCGCGGTCGAGGCGGTCCCCAAGCCCGTGACGCTCGAGACGATCAAGAAAACACCGGAACTTGCCAATATGGCGCTGGTCAAGCTGTCGCGTCTGTCCGTCGGCCCGGTGAGCGCCGACGAGTGGGCCCTGATCTGCAAAATGGGCGGGCTGAAGAAGGTGCCGTAAGGTTCACAGTTGAATTTTTGGCGCGCTGCGGTTATTCTGACCATAAATCAGACCAAAATATTCGGAGGCAGCGTGGCCAGCGTGGGAATACTCGAAGCCAAGACACAGCTCTCGGGCCTCGTCGATCGCGTCGCGAACGGTGAAGAGATCACCATCACCCGGCACGGCAAGCCCGTGGCGAGGATCGTTCCAGCCAACGGTGTGCCGGTTGGCGACGTGCAGGCGCTCGTGCGTCGCATGCGCGATGGACGCACCGCCACGCTGGGTGGTCTCGATTGGAAGACGTTGCGGGATGCTGGACGGCCCTGATGCTGGTCATTGACGCATCGGCGGCCCTGCAATGGGTCTTCAAGGACGAAGCCTCACGGGGGGCCGATGATCTGTTCGAACGCGTGGCAACGAGCGGCGCGACAGTTCCTGCACTCTTTCATGCGGAATTCGCCAATGTGCTGGTTCAGGCGGAACGGCGAAAGCGGATCACGGCGGATTATGCCGCGGAGCGAATTGGCGTGGTCGCTGCGCTAGGGTTGGTGATCGACTTTGAGTCTGTTGGTCGCGCATGGCACGAAACGCTGGCGCTGGCGCGAGCTGAAAGTCTAACCGTTTACGATGCCGCCTATCTCGAACTGGCCATGCGCCTCGGTCTGTCGCTTGCAACGCTTGATCAGGACCTTGCCGCGGCGGCGCGGCGGCGCGGTGTCGAAATCCTGCCCTAGAAATCGCTGGTCAGCCCCTTGATCTCCCAATCGCCGTAGCGGGCCGGGTCGAGGCCGCCGCGGCCGCCTTTTTCCTTGGGCTGGGCAGCCAACCGGGCATCGACCTCGCGTTGGCGCGCCTCCGCCTCGGCGAGCGCCCGCCGTGCGGTCTCCGAAAGCGGCGCCTTTGGGGCGGTCTTGTCCGGTTCAGTCATGGCCCCCATCTTATGGCTCAGTTGTGTTTCCTGTCGAGGCGCCCAATGGCAAACCTCTTGCGTACTGGCATCCTGATCGCAGCGCTCACCGCGCTGTTCATGGCGGTGGGCTATTTCACCGGCGGCCAGACTGGCATGCTGATTGCGCTTGTCGTGGCGGTTGGCACGAACATGTTTGCCTACTGGAACTCGGACAAGATGGTGCTGGCGATGCAGCACGCACAGGAGGTCGATACGGCTTCCGAAACGGCCTTGCACCGTATGGTCGAGACCTTGGCGCAGCGCGCCGGTCTGCCCGCTCCACGGATCTACATTATCGACACGGACCAGCCCAACGCCTTCGCCACCGGCCGCAATCCGCAGCATGCAGCGATTGCGGTGTCGTCGGGGCTGTTGCGGCTGCTCAACGAGGATGAGCTTGCCGCCGTGATCAGCCACGAGCTGACGCATGTCAAAAACCACGACACGCTGACCATGACGATCACCGCGACGCTTGCCGGTGCGATCTCGATGTTGGCGCAATTCGGGCTGTTCTTCGGTGGTGGCAACCGGCGCGACAACCCGCTGGGCGGCGTCGGCGCGTTGCTGATGGTGTTTCTCGCGCCGCTCGCGGCGGGGCTGGTGCAGATGGCGATCAGCCGGACACGCGAATACGCGGCCGATCGTGGCGGCGCCGAGATCTCGGGCGAGCCTCTGGCGCTGGCCTCGGCGCTGGTGAAGATCTCCAACGCCGCCGGCCGTACCGTGAACGTTGCGGCCGAGCAAAACCCCGCAATGGCGCATATGTACATCTTCAACCCGCTGCGCGGCGGCAGCGTGGACAATCTGTTCGCCACCCACCCGGCGGTCGAGAACCGTATCGCGCAGCTGCAGCAGATCGCCGCCGAGATGGGCCGGACGGCGGGGCCCGAACCGGTGCGCCCGGATTTCGTGCCCGGCGCGGACAGCCCGGTCTGGCGCGTGCCGCAGTTTACCGATACCGAGGGCCCGCGCGAACGCGGACCCTGGGGCTGAGGCTTGCCGAAACCGAAATCGAAGGAAACGCCCGGTCTGAGTCTGAGACTCAGGGCGGCCGAGCGGCTGCAACTGGTGCTCAAGGGCGCAAGCTTTGCGCCGCTCTATGCGGCCGAAATCGCCGATCCGCGCGACCGGGCGGTTGCCAACCGGCTGATCACCACGGCGCTGCGCTATCATGGGCCGATCACCAATCTCGTGGGCGAGTTGCTCAAGCGCGGCATGCCGAAGAAATCGGGGCGGTTTGAAGCGGTGCTGCGGCTGAGCCTCGCGCAATTGCTGTTCCTGCCCGACCTCGGCGATCACTCGGCGCTGTTTCTCGCCGGTGAGGCGCTCAAGGCCGACACCAGGACGCAGCATCTGATCAAGCTGATGAACGGCGTGCTGCGCGAGGCGCAGCGGCGGCGCGAGGACGTCGCGGTCAAGGCCAGCACCTTGTTCCCGGCTGGGCTCATGCAGATGTGGCGCTTTGCCTATGGCAGCGAAGCAGTCGACGCATTCGGCCGGGCGCTGCTCGAAGGCGCGCCGCTCGACATCACCCTCAAGGCCGAGGCGCCCGCGATGGTTGAATCGCTCGGCGGCCGTGTGCTGCTCGCCGACACCGTCCGTCTTGAGAGCCGCGACCGCCCCGTCGACCAATTGCACGGCTATGCCGAAGGGCGCTTCTGGGTGCAGGACGCCGCCGCGGCGATCCCGGCCCGCCTCTTTGGCCTGCCGTCCGGTGCCCGCCTGCTCGATATCGGTGCGGCGCCGGGCGGCAAGACTGCTCAGTTGGTCAAGGCCGGCTATGCCGTCACGGCCCTCGACCGCGATCCGGGCCGGATCGAGCGCTTGCGCGACAATCTCAAGCGGCTCAATTACACCGCCGACATCGTCACCGCCGACTTTCTCGATTACGGCGCGGCGACACCGTTCGACGGCGTGCTGCTCGATGCGCCATGCTCGGCCACTGGCACATTGCGGCGGCATCCCGAGGTGGTTTGGCACCGCAAACCGGCCGACATCCAGGGCCGGGTTACGCTGCAGCGGCAGCTGATCGAGCGTGCCGCACTCTGCCTCAATCCGGGCGGGGTGCTGATCTATTGCGTCTGCTCGCTGGAGCCTCAGGAGGGCGAAGGCCAAGTCGAATGGGCGATTTCGCAGGGCCTTGAGGTCGTTCCGGTCACACCGGAAGAACTTGACGGCTGGGCCGCCCCCGTGACCAAAGACGGCTTCGTGCGGACCCATCCGGGGCTGACCGTTCCTGGGGAAAAGGGCGGGACGCTGGACGGGTTCTTCATTGCGCGGTTCCGCCGCCGTTGAATAATGTGAAGTTCCGGGGGGTTGCCCGGTGCGGGCCTCTGGCGCCGCGTGTCTGTGAGAGGGCTGTTTGGCAAACCCGATAGCGTTTCTTGCACGCCGCAGTGCAAAGCGGGTGGCTGACTTCTCCGTCAGCAACCCGCTGATCCGCTGGGTGTGGACCGGCCCGGGCCACGATGACTACGCCAGTGCGTTGAGCGAATTCCGCCCGACCGACCGCGAATCCCTGCTCGAGATGATGGAGGGGCGCTATCTACTGGCCAGCAAGCTGGTCGACACCAATGGCGTGTCGCCCTTCGCGGTCGAGATGGTGCATGACGACTGGCTGGATGATCTCCAGGCCTTCGCCTGGCTCCGGCATTTCCGTGACGCCCGCACCGACCAGGAACGCAGTTTTGCGCGCAGCCTGGCGCTAGACTGGATCGATCGGGACGGACATTTCGACTCGATGGTCTGGGGCCTGTCGTTGACGGCCCGCCGGGTGCTCAACTGGCTCCGGCATTTCAACATCCTCGTCGAAGGTGCCAATGCCGAGGATGCGGCACTGATCGCCCGCTCGCTCGGCACACAAATTCAGTCGCTGAAACTGCGCGCGCCGTTCGCCGATGATCCGGTGGAGGCGCTGATGGCGGCGCTGGCGTTGCTCGGTGTTGCGCTGTGCGACCAGGCTCGCGAGTCGCAGATCATGGCGCGGCTCAATACCGTCAACACCCTGCTCGACCGGCAGATCGACGAGGATGGGCTGCACCGGTCGCGCTCCGCCAAGCTGCAGTTGATGCTGATGGTTGAGATCACTACCCTGCGCCAGGCTCTGCTGCGGCAGTCCGACACCTATCGCAATGAGCTCGGCGAAGTGCTCGATAGCATGCATGTGGCGCTCGACGCGATTTCGCTCGGTACCGGCGAGGCGGCCTATTTCAACGGCACCGGCCAGATGGCGCACGACATCATCGTTTCGGTTCAGGCGCAAAGCTCGATGCGGGCCCGCGCAACGGGCACGGCGGGTGGTTATGGCCGGCTGATCTGGGGCAAGTCGATTGTGGTGGCAGATTCCGGCCTCGTGCCGGCGCCGGATTTCTCGCGGCATATGCATGCGAGCGCGCTGGCGTTCGAGTTCAGCCATGGCCGCGACCTCGTTGTTTGTAATTGCGGTCCGGCGCCGGCCGATATGGAAGACAATTCCCTGTTGTTCCGGCAGGGCATCGCGCATTCGGCGCCGACCATCAATGCGCTCTCGGCGGCTGCCATTCCGACTAGTGGGCCGCTCAGGAACCGGGTGGTGCGGATCGGCCGCGATCCGCAGATGGCGACCGAGGAAGCCGACCATTCGCTGCTGATGCGCTCGCATGGATATGAGGATCGTTTTGGCGTGGTGCTCGAGCGTCGGCTGACGCTGCTGGCCGAAGGCAAGTCGCTGGTCGGGCAGGAGCGGATGATCAAGGCGCGCGGCCGCATGTCGGGCGCCTGCGCGATCCGCTTCCACCTCGCGCACCAGACGCAGGTGCAGCAGGCGGGCGACATGCTGAAGCTGCGTCTGGCCTCCGGCGCGGTGTGGAATTTCCTGTGGGAAGGCGCCGACATGCGGGTCGAGGACAGCGTCCGTCAATCCGCCTATTTCGGCTTCCACCGCACCAAGCAGATTGTCCTCGACGAACTGGTCGGCGACAAGCACGAAGTCAGCTGGATCTTCACGCTGGATGAGGGCTGAGGGCTTCTTATTGCGTTCTGTCCGATCAATCCCGAACGGGATCGATTGACCAACCGCTGGGTCCGCTTCCCAAGCGGCGGCATTTCTGCGATAGGTCCGGCTGTTCGCGCGACTGGCGAGAAGAGATGGGATACCATCGGGAAACGCGAACGTAGCTGCCGCTCGCCTGGGCACCCCTTCGAACCCCATGGGAGCCTCATGTCCGAACCTTCCCCCAACGCTATCGTCCCGATCAAGCGCGCGCTGCTTAGTGTCTTCGACAAATCCGGGATGGAGGAGTTCGCCAAGGAGTTGGCGCGGCTCGGGGTCGATCTGGTGTCGACTGGTGGCACCCACAAGCTGATCGCCGCCACTGGCGCCGCGGTGCGCGACATCTCCGATCTCACCGGCTTTCCCGAAATGATGGATGGACGGGTGAAGACGCTGCACCCGAAAGTTCACGGCGGGCTGCTCGCGGTACGCGACAACCCGACCCACAAGGCGTCGATGGATGAGCATGAGATCGGCGCGATCGACCTCGTGGTGGTCAACCTCTATCCGTTCGAGGCGACCATCGCCAAGGGCGCGAGCTACGACGAGACGATAGAGAACATCGATATCGGTGGACCGGCGATGATCCGCTCGGCCGCCAAGAACCACGCTTATGTCACGGTGGTGGTCGACCCCAACGACTACGAGCCGGTGCTCGAGGCGATCCGCCAGCAGGGCGGTGTGCCCTACGAGATGCGCCAGAAGCTCGCTGCCAAAGCCTATGCGCGAACCGCGGCCTATGATTCGGTGATCTCGAACTGGTTCGCGGTGACGCTTGGCTACAACGACATTCCATATCGCACGTTCGGCGGCCAGCTGGCCGAGGTGATGCGCTATGGCGAGAACCCGCATCAATGGGCCGCGTTCTACAAGAATGGCGAGCGGCGGCCCGGCGTCGCAACGGCGACGCAGCTGCAGGGCAAATCGCTGAGCTACAACAATCTCAACGACACCGATGCCGCGTTCGAGCTGATCTCTGAGTTCGATCCGAAAATCTCCGCAGTGGCGATCATAAAGCACGCCAATCCGTGTGGCGTTGCCACCGGCAGTTCGCTCAAGGATGCCTACATCAAGGCGCAGCGTTGCGATCCGGTGTCGGCGTTCGGCGGCATCGTGGCGCTCAACCAGGAGATCGACGCCGCGACGGCGAGCGAGATCATCCAGATCTTTACCGAAGTGATCGTCGCGCCAGCGGCGAGCGAGGAAGCGCGCAAGATCATCGCCACCAAGAAGAATTTGCGGCTGCTGGTCACCGGCGCATTGGCCGATCCGAAGGCCGGCGGGCTGACCGCCAAGACGCTGGGGGGCGGTATGCTGGTGCAGAGCCGCGACAATGGCCGGATCGACGATCTCGAGCTCAAGGTGGTGACCGCCAAGCAGCCGACGGCGACCGAACTCGCCGACCTCAAGCTCGCCATGCGGGTTGCCAAGCACGTCAAGTCGAACGCCATCGTCTATGTGAAGGATGGCGCGACCGTCGGCATCGGCGCTGGGCAGATGAGCCGGGTCGACAGCTCGCGCATCGCTCACCGCAAATCGATCGACGCGGCCGACGCGGCGGGCGTGGAAGGCGCGCTCACGGCGGGGTCAGTGGTGGCGTCGGACGCGTTCTTCCCATTCCCCGACGGCATGTTGGCGGCGGTCGATGCTGGCGCCACCGCGGTGATCCAGCCGGGCGGCTCGATGAACGATCAGCCGGTGATCGACGCCGCGAACGAAAAGGGTGTCGCGATGATCTTCACCGGGATGCGTCACTTCCGGCATTGAGACCGTCAAGCCGTCCGTGCGAGGTCCGACAACATTCCCGCGGCGACTGATAGACGCGACACCGTCATCTCGCCCTGCGTAAGGCTGGCGACGGCGGCGATGACGCGGTCGATGGCGTCGGGGCGGGCCTGCCGCCAGGCGGCGAGGCGGGTGTCGATCTCGCCGCGGCCGGTGGCGAGGACGTCGACGGTCAGGTCGCGCTGGGCTCGCATCAAATTGGCGAGCGCCCGGTCGAGTGCCATGCGGTCGAAGCGGTCGGCGAGCGCGATGTGGCTGCCGGTCTCGACGATCGACGCCAACCCGAAAATGTCGAGGACGCCGAAGAAAGCGCCAGCAGTCGCCGCCACCGGGCTTTTGGTTTTGCTGGCGACCAGCGCGATGTCGCTGGCAAAGCTCAGCGCGCTCAACTCCGCGACGCGACGCGCAATGCCGGCGGGCGCGCCGCCAGCGGTGAAGCTGTCGGCTCGCACCGCAATCGTCGCCTCGACGGTGGGCGGCACGAGGCTGGCAATGAGGCCGGAGACGTCAGTGACGCCCTGCGCATAGGTCAGCACGAGGTCGCCGAGCGGGATTGTCCAGTCGGCATTTCGCAGCAGCCACAGCGTCTCGCGTTCGAGCAACGTCTGCAGGTCGGCGTAGAGCGCTAGCTGGGTGGCGCCGGAGATCTGGCCGTCGAGCACATCGATCTCGGTGTAGAGCCGCTCGAGGCCATAGGCGTCGCGGGCCAGCATGAAGGCGGCGGCCACCTGGCCGGGGTCGGTGCTGGTCGCTGCCATCATCTTGACCACGAAGGCCGGCCCGCCGCGATTGATCAGCGCGTTGGTGATGACGGTGGCGATGACTTCGCGCCGCAGCCGGTGGCCCAGCACTGCATCGGGGTAGCGCTCGGTCAGGGTCGGAGGGAAATATTTGAACAGCTCGTGGCTGAGATAGGCGTCATCCGGCGCCTTGCTGGCCAGAAGGTCGGCATAGAGCGAGTTCTTGGCGTAAGCGAGGATGGTCGCGAGCTCAGGGCGGGTGAGCGCGATGCCGGAGGCGGCGCGGGTGTTGAGCGTCGCGTCGTCGGGCAGCGCCTCGACCGGGCGGCTTAACTGGCCGCGCGCTTCGAGGCTCTCGATCAGCGCGCGATGGTCGGGCAGGGCGCCCACCCCGGCGCGCTGCGCCAGCGAGATAGCGAGTGGCTGCAGATAATTGTTGCGCAGGCAGAGCGCCGCAACCTCGTCGGTCATCTGCGCCAGGAAGCTGTTGCGGCCCTCCAGATCGAGGCCGCCGGTCCGCGTGAGGTAGTTGAGGGCGATCTTGACGTTGACCTCGATGTCGGAGGCGTTGACGCCCGCCGAATTGTCGATGGCGTCGGTGTCGATGCGGCCGCCCAGCAGCGCGTAGTCGATGCGGCCCTTTTGGGTGACGCCGAGATTGGCGCCTTCGCCCACGACTTTGGCGCGGATCGCCTTGCCGGTGATGCGCAGCGCATCATTGGTTTTGTCGCCGGCCTCGGTGTCGGTCTCGGCGGAGCCGCGAACATAGGTGCCGATGCCGCCGAACCAGAGCAGGTCGACCTCAGCCTTGAGGATCGCGACCATCACCTCCTGCGGGGTGACCGGATCATTGCCGAGCCCGAGCACCTTGCGGGCCTCGGCGAACAGCGGGATGTTCTTGAGGGAGCGCGAATAGACACCGCCGCCTTTGCTGAGCAGCGATTTGTCGTAGTCTTGCCAGCTCGAGCGCGGCAGACCGAACAGGCGCTGCCGCTCGGCCAACGATGTTTTCGGATCGGGATCGGGGTCGATGAAGATGTCGCGATGATCGAATGCCGCCACCAGTCTGATCTGCGGGCTGAGCAGCATGCCGTTGCCGAAGACATCGCCAGACATGTCGCCGACGCCCGCCACCGTGAAGGGCGAGGCCTGGATGTCGCGGTCGATTTCGCGGAAGTGTCGCTTCACGGCCTCCCAGGCGCCGCGTGCGGTGATCCCCATCTTCTTGTGGTCGTAGCCGTTGGAGCCACCCGACGCGAAGGCGTCGCCGAGCCAGAAGCCGCGTTCGAGCGCGATGGCATTGGCGGTGTCCGAGAAGGTCGCGGTGCCCTTGTCGGCAGCGACCACCAGATAGGGATCGTCGCCGTCGCGGCGCCGCACGTCAGGGGGCGGCAGCACCACGTCACCCTCGAGATTGTCGGTGACGTCGAGCAGGGTCTGGATGAAGATCTTGTAGCAGGCGGTACCTTCCTTCAGCACCGTCTCGCGATCGGCGCCAACGGGCATCATGCGCGGCACGAAGGCACCCTTGGCGCCGACTGGAACGATGATCGAATTCTTGACCTGCTGGGCCTTTACCAGTCCCAACACTTCGGTGCGGAAATCCTCCGGCCGGTCCGACCAGCGCAGGCCACCTCGGGCAATGGCGCCGAAGCGCAAATGCAGGCCCTCGACGCGCGGCGAATAAACAAAGATCTCGCGCATCGGCCGCGGTTCGGGCAGGCCGCCCACCTTGCTGCAATCGAACTTGATGGCAAGGGCAGGGCGGCGCTTGCGGTCGCCATCGCGCTGGAAGGCGTTGGTGCGCACCGCGGCGTCGATGAGATTGAGGACGCGGCGGATGATGCGGTCTTCGTCGAGCGATTGCGTCGCTTCCAGCGCAGCGGCGATCGCCTCATGCGCCTCGCTCACGGCGCGATCGCGGTTGCCCGCATAGTTCATGTCGAGCTGCGCGTGGAACAGATTGACCAGCGCGATGGCGACGTCGGGGTGGTGGTTCAGCACCTGCGCCAGATAGGGCCGCGACCACGTGACGCCGACCTGTTTGAGGTAGCGGGCAAGGGCGCGGAGGATTGTCACGTCGGTCCAGTCGAGCCCGGCGCGCAGCGTCAGCTGGTTGAGCCCGTCGCTCTCGGCAGCAGTCTCCCATACGGCGAGGATGGCGCTTTCGATCAGCGACGCGCGCTCGGCAAAATGCTCGGGCGCAGTGCCGGTGACGTCAAGCACCATGTCGTGGATGAAGCAGGGCTCGGCGTCCTTCGGCTCAACCGTGTAGGTGTGCTCGTCGATGACGCGGAAGCCGAAATTCTCCAGCATCGGCACGCGATCGGACAGCGGGATCGGCTTGCCACGATGATAAACCTTGAGGCCATAGGCGCCGTCGCCGTCGCCATCGTTGCGGGCACTGAGCTTCAACGCCAGCGACGTATCGCCCGCGAGCTTTTCGATAATTTCGATATCGGCGAGCGCATCGCCGGCCGAGTTGCGGCCCTGATAGGCGGCCGAGAACGCGTTGCTCCAGACGGCGACGTCGCGCTCGCCCGCCGCGACGCCGAGCCGGTCGCCGAAGGTCAGGATGATGTCGCCGACGGCGTCTTCGAGATCTTCGCGGGTCGGGCGCGGAGTCTTGCCGCCATTGCGCCCGATGATGAAGTGGACGCGGACCAGTTCGCCTTCGGGGAAATGCGGATAGTACGCCGAGACGCGACCCTCATAGATTCGCGCCAGATGTACGCCGATCTTTTCGCGCACTTCCGAATTGTAGCGGTCGCGCGGCACATAGACGAGCACCGAGACGAAATTGTCGAAGCGGTCGACGCGCGGCAGCACCCGGACACGCGGCCGGTCGGCCAGCGCCGCGATCTCCTTGGCGAAGGCGAAGAGCTGGTCCTCGCCGATCTGGAACAGTTCGTCGCGCGGATAGGATTCGAGCGCCGCCATCAACGCCTTGCCGGCGTGGCTGCCGGGCGGATAGGCCCAGCGTCGCATCACCTCGGACACTTTTCGGCGGATCAGTGGAATGTCGGTGTTGGGTGTGGCCAGCGCCAGCGAGGTGAACAGCCCGACAATGCGCAGTTCCCCCTGCACCTCGCCACCCTCGCGATAGAGCTTGACCCCGACATAGTCCATGTAGGCGCCGCGGCGATGCACGCGGGTGCGCACATTGGCCTTGGTGACCATCAGCGGGTCCGGCTCGGCGACGAACGCCAGATGCTGCTCGGTCATCTCGACATAGTCGGTGCCGGCGCGCAGGAAATGGAAATCCTTGTCCTCGAGGATGCCAATCCCGGAGGTGACGAGCGGCACGAATTTGGCGTTTTTGCCCTCGCCGTCGAGGCGATATTCGCGCATGCCGAGGAAGGTGAAATTGTGCTCGGCCAGCCAGGCGAGGAATTCCTTTGCATCCTGGGTCGCCGGACCGGGGGCGCGGGGCGGGTTGAGCTTCCAGTCCTCGACGACGCGGCGGACGCGCTCCAGCATGGTCCGCCACGAGCGGGTGGCGCGGTAGACCTCGGTCAGCGTGCCGTCGATCTCGTCCAGAATGTCCTGGCGCTGAAGCGGGTCCTCCACCGGCTCGATGTGGACCATCAACAGGCTCTCGTTGACGCTTACCGGCGCCGCCTCGTCGAGGACGCGGTGCGATTCCGGGTCGAGATGCAGCACCGGATGCGACATGAAGCGGATGGTGCCACCCTTGGCGCGGATCGCCGCCAGCACGCTGTCGACGATGAACGGCATGTCGGCCGAGAAGATCTCGAGCATTTCGGGGTGGCCAAGATGTTCGGGGGCAAAATCGAAGACCACGTGGCTGCGGCCTTCGCGCTTGCCCAGCCGCGTATAGGTCTTGCGCAGCATCTCCTCGAGCACGTCAGCCGAATAGGTGCTCAGATCGTCAGTCTCGGTGGCGTTGACCATCGCGAGGACGAAGCGGGCGAAATTCGGCTCGGTTTCCTTGAGAGTGGCGGCGCGCTCGAGCAGGCCGCGTCTGGTGTCGATGACTACGTCCATTGGGTGTCATGGCCCCCTTCCCCATGACAAATCAGGCCCTTCGCAGAGTGCGGCCATCGCGGCTCATTGTCGAGTGGCCGGTAAGACCTTCTAAGAAGATCTCCCCCATAGTCGGGGCGCCATGGACCATACCCCCCGTTCCGAGCTGCGCACGCTGCTGCGCACAGGGCTCAGCAAATCGCTGGTGTCGCTTTTCATCAAGGTGGCGACGGCCGGCCTGACCTACGCGATGTATGTGATCCTGTCGCGGGTCATGGGCGTGACGGAATACGGCTATTTCGCTTTCGGGCTCAGTCTCGCGACGATCCTCGCCATCGGTGCCAATTTCGGCCAGCAGACGGCGATCCTGCGCTATTGGCCCGAGGAAATGGTGGCCGGCCGGCCGGGCAAGGCGCTCGACGCGCTGCGTTCGGGCGGGGCGCTGACGATTATCGTCGGCGTCGGGGTGACGCTGGCGCTGCTCGCTGTCAGCGCTGTCACTGGAGCTGTGGGTGGTGGGCCGG
The DNA here is from genome assembly GCA_039934955.1 of Devosia sp. Taxonomy (GTDB): domain Bacteria; phylum Pseudomonadota; class Alphaproteobacteria; order Rhizobiales; family Devosiaceae; genus Devosia_A. Next base: position 9,101 of record JBDTLB010000127.1, on the reverse strand, counting down.
TGCTGCATCTTTACGCAGCCGCTGCGCTGATCCTGCCGCTGGCGCTGGCGGAATATTGGAGTTCGGCGCTGCGGGCGCAGGGATCGGTGTGGACCGGACTCAGCCCGCGTGACCTGATCTGGCGGCTGGCGCTGCCAGTCGCGGTGGTGGCGCTGTGGTATGCGGGCGTCAGCCTCAGCGGCTGGGCCGCTCTGCTGCTGACCGCCGCCGTCCTCGCGCTGTCGCTGGCGCTGCAATATCTGCTCGCCGGGGCCCGCCACTACGAGATCGCCGCCGGAACGGCCGGGCTCAAGACCTATTGGACCGAGCATGGTCGGGCCAGCCGCTCGTTCTTCCTGGGCACGGTGCTCGACAGTGCGGCGCTCAACATCGACATCATTTTCGTCGGCCTCCTCGTCGCGCCGGCGGCGGCTGGCGTCTATTTCAACGCCTTCCGCACCGCCGGGCTGCTGACGCTGTTCATGTTCGCCATCACGCTGGTGGTGGCGCCGATGGTGTCGCAGCACTTCCACGCTGACGAAATGCGCAAGGCCCAGGCGATCACGGCGCTTTGCGCCTGGGCCGGCTTCCTGTTCTCGCTGGTGGTGTTTGCCGGGTTCCTGCTGTTTGGCGACCAAGTGATGTCGCTGTTCGGCGGCAATAACCGGCAGGGTACGCTGCTGCTGATCATCCTCAGCGTTGGCCTGCTGTTCGACGCCGCCACCGGCCCGTCGCGCATCGTCATGATGATGACCGGGCACGAACGCGACTATGTCCGCATTTTTGGCGCCGTCATCGTCGCCGGTATGATCGTGCAAATTCCGGTGATAATGGCCTACGGTGCGGTCGGCGCCGCATTGGTCAATACCATCGCGCGGATCGCCGCTCAACTCGCCATCGCCTGGTACAGCCGGCGCCGGATCGGGCTCGACACGACGCTGCTCGGCGCCTTCCGGGTGAACCGCCTGGCCGACCGCGCCGCTTGACCGGCCCCGCCGGGCGGGCTTATGACGCCTGTTCCGCTTCAACCCCTTAGCAAAACGGGACTTTCTGCCAAATGGGCCGCACGCTGTACGACAAAATCTGGGACGATCACCTGGTCGCAAATAACCCGGACGGTACGTCGCTCATTTATATCGACCGGCACCTCGTCCACGAAGTGACCAGCCCGCAGGCGTTCGAAGGCCTGCGCATGAACAAGCGCACCGTCCGCGCCCCCGAGCGCACGCTTGCGGTGGTCGATCACAACGTGCCGACGACGGACCGCAGCCTGCCCAATCCGGATCCCGAGAGCGTCATCCAGATTGCGGCGCTGGCCGAGAACACCCGCGATTTCGGCATCGAATATTACGACGCCTTCGACAAGCGGCAGGGCATCGTCCACATCGTCGGGCCGGAGCAGGGCTTTACGCTCCCCGGCATGACGATCGTCTGCGGCGACAGCCACACCTCGACGCACGGGGCCTTTGGTGCCCTCGCGCACGGCATCGGAACGTCCGAGGTCGAGCATGTGCTCGCCACGCAGACGTTAATCCAGCAGAAGGCCAAGAACATGCTGGTGCGTGTCGACGGCCAACTGCCGCCGGGTGTCACCGCCAAGGACATCATCCTCGCCATCATCGGCGAGATCGGCACCGCCGGCGGCACCGGCCACGTCATCGAGTTCGCCGGTGAAGCGATCCGGGCGCTGTCGATGGAAGGCCGCATGACGGTCTGCAACATGACGATCGAAGGCGGCGCCCGGGCGGGCCTGATCGCGCCCGATGAGAAGACCTTCGAGTACGTGACCGGTCGGCCGCGCGCCCCCAAGGGCAAGGCGCTGGAGATGGCGCTCGACTATTGGAAGACGCTCAACTCCGACGCCGACGCGCATTACGACAAGGTCGTGATCCTCGACGCTGCCAAGCTCCCGCCGATCGTCAGTTGGGGCTCGTCGCCCGAGGATGTGATCTCGGTCAGCGGCGTCGTGCCGAACCCCGACGACATCGCTGACGAAAACAAGCGCACCAGCAAATGGCGGGCGCTCGAATATATGGGCCTCAAGCCCGGCACGCCGATCACGGACATCACCATTGAGCGCGTGTTCCTCGGTTCGTGCACCAATGGCCGCATCGAAGATTTGCGCGCTGCCGCCAAGGTGGTGGCTGGCCGGAAGGTCCACGAGGGCGTCAACGCCATGGTCGTGCCGGGCTCCGGTCTCGTGAAGGAGCAGGCGGAAGCCGAAGGCCTCGATGTGATCTTCAAGGATGCCGGCTTTGAATGGCGCGAGCCGGGCTGCTCGATGTGCCTTGCGATGAACCCCGATAAGCTCAAGCCGCAGGAACGCTGCGCCTCGACCTCGAACCGCAATTTCGAGGGCCGGCAGGGTTTTAAGGGCCGCACCCATTTGGTGTCGCCCGCCATGGCTGCCGCCGCCGCGATCGCCGGCCATTTCGTCGACATCCGCGAGTGGAAGTGAAGCCCAGCGAGTGGGCGGGGCGTCAGGCCCCGTCCCTCGATGAGTTCGAGGCGCTGGCGGTTTCGGCCCTCGAGTCTCTGCCGGAGCCCTTCCGCGATCTGGTCAAAGATGTGCGCTGCTACGTCACCGAGTTTGGCGAAGACGATGTGCTCGAGGAACTCGGCATCGAGTCCGAGTTCGACCTGATGGGCCTGTTCACCGGCATCGGCATGGCGCAGGAGGGGATCACCGCGACCGGCCGCATGCCCAATATTGTCCACCTCTACCGACGCCCGATCCTCGACTATTGGGCCGAGCACGAGGAAACTCTCGGTGCCGTCGTGACCCACGTCCTCATCCACGAAATGGGCCACCATTTCGGTTTCTCCGACGAGGACATGGAGGCGATCGAGGCGCAGGCGGCGTTAGAGGCAAGGCCGTGAGCCACACCACGCAGGGCACCTTGCTGCTCGACAAACTCGGCATTGTCTATTCGCTGCACCCTTACACCTATGACCCGGATGCAACGCGGATCGGGTTGCATGCGGCGGAGTCGCTTGGGCTCGAGCCAAGTCAGGTGTTCAAGACGCTGATGGCCGAGGTCGACGGCAAGCCGGTCTGCGTCGTGATCCCGTCCGACACCGAGATGTCGCTGAAGAAACTGGCGGCCTGTTTCGGCGGCAAGTCCGGCGCCATGATGAAGGTGCCAGACGCCGAGCGGCTCAGCGGCTACAAGGTCGGTGGCATCGGCCCGTTCGGGCAGAAAAAGCCGGTGCCGACAGCGTTCAACGAAACCATCCAGCTCTTCGACCGGGTCTATATCAACGCCGGCCAGCGCGGGCTGCTATTGTCGATCCTGCCGGCCGACGCGGTGCGCGCCGCGCACGGAAAGATTGCCGACCTCACCGCCTGACTTGTACGATGCCCGGCGATGGGCGAGAAGGCGGCCCCCACGGAGCTAGTCATGACGCGTCTTCTGCCCCGCTCATTCGGTCGCGAGGCGTTTGGGCTCGATCCCGCCAACTATCACGCGGCCCGTCCGGCTTATCCGGAGCCGGTTTGGCAGGCGTTGCGCGAGCGGGCAGGGCTTGCTGCTGGCATCGAGATGCTCGAGATCGGCGCCGGGACCGGCCTTGCCACCGAGCCTCTCCTGCTTGCGAAACCCAAGCGGCTGGTGGCGGTGGAGCCCGATGCGCGCCTCGCCGCATTTCTTGGCGCACGGCTTGTTGACCCCCGACTGGAGATCGTGGTGGCGTCATTCGAAGACGCCGATTTCGGGCGCGCCAGCTTCGATCTGGTCGCGGGTGCAACCGTGTTCCACTGGCTCGACGCGCCGCGGTCGCTGCGGCTCATTCACAGAGTGCTACGGCCGGGCGGCGCCGTGGCCCTGTGGTGGAACATTTTTGGCGATCCCCGCCGCCGCGATGTTTTTCACGAGGCCACGTCGAATCTGTTTGCCGGCGGCCCGACGACGCCCTCCGGCGGCGGCACGATCAAATTGCCCTATGGTCTCGATGTCGACGCGCGTGTGGCGGATTTGCGGGCTGGACGGTTCACGCCGGACCAGCCGCTGGTGCTGGACTGGACGCTGACGCTCGATCGGCCCGGCGTGCGCCGCCTCTACACCACCTACTCCAACGTCGCGGCGCTGCCGACCGATGCGCGCGACGCGCTGCTCGATGGTCTCGAAGACGTCGCGGAACGGGAATTCGGTGGCGTCGTCACTCGCAATATGTCGACCGCGCTCTACATCGCGCGGCGCGACTAGATGCCGAATATCGCCTGCAATCTGAACCGCGTGACCTTGTGACCCGGATCAACCAAGGTGCTGTTGTCGACAGCGAGGGGGACCGCTTGAGATCCTGATCGTCTCGCGCCGCGCGCCTACGCGGCCAGCGATGTGTCTTCGGCGACACCCAGCATCAGATTGAGGTTCTGGACCGCAGCCCCCGACGCGCCTTTGCCGAGATTGTCGTAGACGGCGGCGAGGACGACCTGCGCCTTTGCGTCGCTGGCAAAGACGTGGAGCCGCATGCGGTTGGTGTTGTTGTAGAGCTCGGGGTTGAGTTCGGCGCTGCGCTCGGCCTCGACCAGCGGCGCGACCTCGACGAAGCCGCCGGAGATCGCCGCGTAATGGTCGGCGATCGCCGCGTGGATGTCGGCACCGGTCGGCACTCGGTCCAGAGTCCACAATTGCAGCGGCACGAGCGTGACCATGCCCTGCGCGAAATTGCCGACCGCCGGGGTGAACAGCGGCTCATGCGTCAGCCTTGCATAGGTCTGCAGTTCGGGCAGGTGCTTGTGCTTGAAGGTCAGGCCGTAGGGCATGAACTCGTTGGCGCTCTCGCCGGCCGCCTCGTAGTCGGCAATCATCGATTTGCCGCCGCCGGTGTAGCCGGAGATGCCGTGCGTGGTGAGCGGATAGCCAGCGGGGATCAGCCCGGCCTCGATCAGCGGTCGCACCATCGCTATGGCGCCCTGCGGCCAGCAGCCGGGGTTGGCGACGCGCTTGCTGGCGGCGATCTTGCCGGCCTGTGCCTTGTCCATTTCGGCAAAGCCATAGGCCCAGCCGTCGTTGATCCGGTGCGCCGTCGAGGCGTCTATCACCTTGGTGCGGTCGTTGTCGATCAGCGACAAGCTTTCCTTGGCGGCGTCGTCGGGCAGGCAGAGGATGGCGACATCGGCGAGGTTCAGGAGGCGTTTGCGCTCGTCCTGATCCTTCCGCTTGTCGGCGGCGATCGAAATGATCTCGAGATCACGGCGCGCGGCCAGCCGGTCGCGGATCTGCAGACCCGTGGTTCCCGCTTCGCCGTCGATGAATATCTTTGCGACCATCTGTCCGCTCCCTATCAAGGGTTCAATGCGCGGCTGATATAGGAGTTGCTACCGTCACGCGCCAGAATTTTAGCGGGACAGGGCCAGCGCCCGCCGCCGCTTGCTCGGGAGGCGGCGGAGCGGTAGGCGTTTTGCAACAGGAGACGCCACGATGCCGACCGCGCACAATTCCGCAAAACCGGGCGATTATGCCGATGCCGTGCTGCTGCCGGGCGATCCGCTGCGCGCCAAATGGATCGCCGAGACCTTCCTAACGGATGCGGTGCGGGTCAATTCGGTGCGCAATTGTCTCGGTTACACCGGGCTTTGGAACGGCAAGCGGGTGTCGGTGCAGGCCACCGGCATGGGCCAGCCATCGCTGTCGATCTATGTGCACGAGCTGATCAATGATTACGGGCTGAAGACGCTGATCCGGGTGGGCACCTGCGGCGGGCTGAGCGACAAGGTGAAGCTGCGCGACCTGATCCTGGCGCAGGCGGCGACGACGGATTCGACCATAGTCAAAGACGGCTTCGGGGCCTTCAGCTTCGCGCCGATCGCCGATTTCGGGCTGCTGCGGTCGGCAGCCGAAAAGGCCGAAGCCAAGGCGTTACCCTATCTGGTCGGCAATATCCTCAGCTCCGACATTTTCTACCATATCGAGCCCGGGCTTGAGGGTTATGGCCGGCTGCCGGCGCATGGCGTCTATGGCGTCGAGATGGAGACGGCGGCGCTTTACATGCTTGCCGCGCGCTTTGGCGTCAAGGCGCTGACGATCTGCGCGGTCTCCGACAATCTCGTCACGCATGAATACATGTCGCCCGACGACCGGCAGTCCTCGCTTAACGACATGGTGGCGCTGGCGCTGGACGTCGCGGTGCAGTGAGCGTGCTGCGACGGCTAACGAAAACCTCGTGAAATCCGCCGCGTTCCCGCCGCTTTTGGTCTGATATCGTCCCCTTGGACTAGGGGACGACCGCAATGCTCAGGAAAAACAACGCCGCACGCCTGCAGGAAACCCTGAAGGGCGTCGAGACCATGACGCGGTTCGCGCTGGCGGTGCTGGCGCTCGCCTCGGGCGTCTACACCTATCTGGGCGTGCGCGGCCTACTCGACGGCACCGCCACCTTCGTGTTCTTCGCGGCGATCATCTATTCGGTCGCGGTGTCGGTCGCGATCTATGCGTTCTGGACCTTCATGCTGCGCTTCGTGCCGCTGGTCACCAATGCCGGCCAGCGCGTCGCGCTGTTCCTTACGATGGCGGTCGGCTGCTTTATGATCATGGCGATGTCGTCGTGGTTGAACGCGGCGGCGCTCGCCGGTTCAGCCGCGCTCGAGCAGCATCTGGCAGTCAATCTCGAAAACTATGTCGGCGACCTCGACAATGCGCACGCTAATGCGCTGGCGGCACAGTCGCTGCTGCCCGACGTGCAGCGCGCCGCCGATCGCTTCCAGCGCCTCGCTGATGACGAGCGCTCGTCGGGCGCGTTGACCGGCACGACCGGCTCGGGCTCAGTGGTGCAGCTGCTGACGCAGATGTCGGCGCAGATGAACGAGCTCGTCACCACCATCACGACATCACGCGATCAGGTGCAGACCTCGTTCGACGAAGGCTCGCAGCATCTCGCCAAAATGCGCGAGCTGGTTTCGGGTACGGGCGAGATCGGGCCGCGCTCCGACGAGTTCGCTGCCGAAGTGGTGCAGCTCAACGCCGTCGTTGCCTCGCTGCAATCGACCGGCGTGGCGCCTTCGGTGAAGCGCGCCGCGGCCGACCTTGCGGCTGGTTTCATCGCGCCGGTCGCCAATGGCGGCACGACCGATCTGGTCAACCGGCAAGACACCGTGATGGGCACGGTGCGCGAATCCGTCGCTGCGCAATCGGCGGCGCTGTCGGCGGCGGCCGATGAAATCCTCAAGACCCCGAAGGTTGAACCGCATCGCTACACGCCGCTTAGTTCGGCGGAGGCGGTGCTGCGCTATTGGAGCGATTTCATCCCGAGCTGGGCCGGTGCGATCTCGATCGATCTGCTGCCGGTGGTCCTGGTGCTGGTGCTGATGATCGTCCACGACGCGATGCGACGCGAGACTGGCACGATCGATGAGGCCGAAACCATCACGGCCGGCGAAATGCTGCGCTCGCTCGAGCTCTACCGCCAGCTGACCGGCAAGCCGCTGGTGCTGCCGGTGGCAGAGGTCGCCGAAGCGGACGAGACGGAGCTGCCGGTCGCTGAACCTGCGCCGCCAGTCATGCCAGTAGCTTCGGCACCGCCCGCTGCGGCCGACGCGACGGTCACGCCCATCGACGTCAACCGCAAGCGACCCTGATGACGTCGATCAGCCGGCGCATCGTCAACTGGGCGGCAGCCTTTGAGGACGGCGCCATTATCCGCGCTGCGTTCTTCGGTTTGCTGACAGCGACAGGCGTCATCCTTTATCTCGACTACACCGACCTCAGCGCCAGGACCGCCGGCGCGATCAACCCGACGCTGTCGCCGATCCTGCCGGCCTTCGATCCGACAGCGCCCGATGGCAAGCCCGGCCCGCAAGTGACCACCTCAACGGAGGTGCTGCGCCAGCCGCTGAGCGCCACGCTTACCAGTGGTGGAGTACTGGCGCTCACCGGCACCATCGATCCCGGTGCGTCCGAGCGAGTTTCCGCCGAGATCGCGGCGCATGGCGAATACATCAAGACCGTAGCGCTCGACTCACCCGGCGGCGCCGTAACTGAAGCCCTCACGATTGGCAGGCTGATCCGCGACAAAGGCTTTACGACCTCGGTCGCGACGGGTGCGCTCTGCGCGTCGTCGTGCCCGCTGGTGTTCGCAGGTGGCCGCGAGCGGCTTGCCACCGAACAATCGGCGATCGGTGTTCACCAGATCTATGCCGCGGTGCCGACCGGCTCGCTGATGTCGCGGCTGACGGCCGCCGGCAATGCCATGTCGGATGCGCAAACGCTGACGGCGCAGATTTCGCGCTACCTCGCCACCATGGGGGTTGCCGATGAGGTGTGGTTGCGCGCCCTCGAAACTCCGCCTGACAGGCTGACTTATTTTTCTCCAATTGAGCTGACCACCTCGAAATTGGTCACAAAGATCACCAAGTAGAGAGGACCGGAGACAGAAGCTAATTTGTTCTGGTCTCGTTCACAGCATGAGCGTCGGAGGTGAAGCCTATGACTCAAGCACACACACTGACCCGGCATAAGGATATCAAAGCCTGGGTGGCCAATCGTCGGGGACTGCCCTCTATGGTTCGCGTTCACGACAATCTCGGCGAGATGCGTTCGCGTCTGGCCCTGCGGTTCGAGCGAATGGGCAAGCCGCAAGGCATGCCGACGGTTGATCAGGGTGCGATGCCTGTCTCGTGGAACGCCTGGCTTGCCGAACTGGATCGCCAGCAGCTTGCCTTGCGCGTTTCCGATAGCGACGAAACCGAGTATGAGTTGATCGAGCGCAAGTCGCTCAACTGACGGGTACCCAATACTGCCGTTCGGGCCCGGAGCGATCCGGGCCTTTCTTCTGGATGAAGTGAGAGCGCTACATGTCAAGAATTCTAAAGTCGGCCGACGAAATCAGACAATGGGCAGAGGCCCGTGGCGGCACGCCCGCCTGGTCCGATCTGCCGAGCGGCACCAAGAGCCAGATCGTCCTGCGCATCGTGTTTGACCAATATCTGCTCAATTCCGGCGAGAGCCAGGATACCGACCGGCCCGGCGGGCTTGATCTGGTCGGCTGGGACGAATGGCTCAAGGAACTGCACGCGCAAAAGCTCTGGCTCAGGGTCGGCGATCGTCTTGAGGGCGCGCTCGACAATGATTTCGAGTACGTGCCGGCCGACGGCGCGCCCTAAAGCCCAAACGCTTCCGCCAGCA
>JBDTLB010000126.1:0-12509 GCA_039934955.1 Devosia sp. | reverse complement strand
CTGGACGATCGAGATCATCAAGCGTTCCGACATCGCAAAAGGCTTCGAGCTTCTGCCGCGACGCTGGGTCGTAGAACGCACATTTGCCTGGCTCGGCAGATGCCGCCGATTGGCAAAGGACTGGGAGCACTCGATCGAAAGCGCAACCGCATGGGCCAACATCGCAAGCATCAGGATCATGATCCGCAGGCTCGCAACATATTGCTATGTCCCATGAATTTTTGAATCGGGCTCTGAGCAAAGAGAGCCTGCAGTAGCTGATCAAAGTCACTAAGCAGACTGACAAACTGATCGCCGTGCCATCGGCTGCCCTGCCTGTGACCCGCTTGGGAGTTCTCGTCCGAGGTTCCAGTTTGCAGCCCCTTAATCGCGAGGCGCTCGGGAATTTTTGAAACTGCCGGATTCAGAGTCAGTGCCCGATGAGCCGAAATTCGGTGAGCTTGAAGTCCAAACTGGTTTTCGATGTGAGCAGCCAGCCGAGTCTTGCCACCTCCGTTTGCCCCTACGAAGTAGAGCGACGTTCCTCCAGGCACGGAGAAATTCATGGTACCTGTTGGCGTGGGCACGCTGAAATTGAAAGGCAACTTTGCTACCAACGTTGAAGCGGGCGCGGGGGGAAGTCGAACGACAGGCCACTCTATGTCACTTAGTAACGTGACTGAGTTGCCTTCAGCCTTCATTATGAACCTCTGCTGCGGGACATCGCTCAATTTACGCCGTCCTCATTGCCCGCAGCGTGGCCGCCTCGCTAGGTCCTCCTCGGCTGCGAAAATCTCCGCTCAACTACACCCAGTCGTCGTCCCGCAATCCTCGCAAACCATGCAATGCCCGCTGACCTTCATCCGCATCGAGTTGCAATTGCTGCACTGGTCGCCCGTGTAGCCCTGCATCAGCGCCTGGACCCGCAATTGTCCGACGGTCTGGCCCGGCGGCGGTGAGGGCACCGGCTCGAGTTCGCCGGCATTGAACGCCGCAGGCGCGACGCCCGGCTCGGCCTTGTAGGCCGTCGTGTTCTTCAGCGCCGTCACGGTGCTGGTCTGGATCGCCCCGACCGGGTTGAACTGCGCATGCGGCCCGCCGGCGACCAGCATCAGATTCTGGCCCTGCAGCTTGCCGCGGGTCATGCCGCGCGACACCACGTTCTGCGCCGGAACCGGGGTAGGGGCGGGATTGACGCGGAGCGTTGCGTCTTCGGCCACGCCCTTGCCGATCGAGGTCGCGCCGGCATCGGGGTTCACATGGGCGAGGTCGTCGCGGTCGAGATAGCTCACCGCCAGCTCGCGGAACACGTAGTCGAGGATCGACGTCGCGTTCTTGATCCGGTCGTTCCCCATCACCATGCCGGCGGGCTCGAACCGGGTGAAGGTAAAAGCCTCAACATATTCGTCGAGCGGCACGCCATATTGCAGGCCGAGGCTGATCGCGATGGCGAAATTGTTCATCATCGCCCGGAAGGCGGCGCCTTCCTTGTGCATGTCGATGAAGATCTCGCCGAGCTGGCCGTCCTCATATTCGCCGGTCCGCAGATAGACCTTGTGGCCGCCCACGATCGCCTTCTGGGTATAGCCCTTGCGGCGCGACGGCAGCTTGTTGCGCTCGCCGGTGACGAATTTTTCGACGATGCGCTCGACGATCCGTTCGGCGATCTGCGGCACGCGCGCGGCCGGAGCTGCGGCGAGCATCGCCTCCATCGCATCCTCGTCGTCGTCCTCGTCATCGGCGAGGATCGACGAGTTGAGCGGCTGGCTGAGTTTGGAGCCGTCGCGATAGAGCGCGTTGGCCTTCAACGCCAGCCGCCAGCTCATCATGTAGGACTGCTTGCAATCCTCGACCGTCGCCTCGTTCGGCATGTTGATGGTCTTGCTGATGGCGCCCGAAATGAACGGCTGCGCCGCCGCCATCATCAAGATGTGGCTGTCGGCCGACAGATAGCGCTTGCCGATCTTGCCGCACGGCGTGGCGCAATCGAACACCGGCAGATGCTCGAGCTTCAAATGCGGCGCGCCTTCCAGCGTCATCGCGCCGCACATATGGACGTTGGCCGCCTCGATGTCCTTCTTCGAAAAGCCGAGGAACGCCAGCAGGTCGAAATTCATGTCCTGCAAATTCTCGGCCGTGACGCCGAGGCTTTTCAGGAATTCCGCGCCCAGCGTCCACTGGTTGAAGATGAACTTGATGTCGAACGCCGCCTTGGTGGCGCCGTTCAGCGCCGCGATCTTGTCGTCGGTAAAGCCTTTGGTGCGCAGCGTCGACGGGTTGATCGCTGGCGCCTGGTTGAGATTGCCGTGGCCGACCGCGTAGGCCTCGATCTCGGCGATCTGGCTCTCCGAATAACCGAGCGTCCGCAGCGCCGGCGGCACCGCATTGTTGATGATCTTGAAATAGCCGCCACCAGCCAGCTTCTTGAACTTCACCAGCGCGAAATCGGGCTCGATGCCGGTGGTGTCGCAATCCATCACGAGGCCGATCGTGCCGGTCGGCGCAATCACCGACACCTGCGCGTTGCGGTAACCGTGCTTTTCGCCGAGCGCCAGCGCCTCGTCCCACACCGCTTTGGCGCGGGCGCCGAGGGCAGCGTCCGTCAGCGACTTATGGTCGAGCGGCACCGGGTTGATGCTGAGGCCTTCATAGCCCTCCGCCTTGCCGTGCGCGGCGGTGCGATGGTTGCGGATGACGCGCAGCATGTGCCGGGCATTGCGCTCGTAATCGCCAAAGGCGCCGAGCTCGCCCGCCATTTCGGCCGAGGTCAGATACGACGCGCCGGTCATCAGCGCCGTGATGGCGCCCGCAATGGCGCGGCCTTCCGCTGAATCATAGGGAATGCCCGACGTCATCAGCAGCCCGCCGATATTGGCGTAGCCGATGCCGAGCGTGCGGTAGATGAAGCTGCGCTCCGCGATCGCCTTCGACGGGAACTGCGCCATCATCACCGAGATCTCGAGCACCACCGTCCACAGCCGGCAGGTGTGCTCGAACGCCTCGACCTGGAACGCGCCGTCCGTGTTGCGGTAGGGTAGGAGGTTGACCGAGGCGAGGTTGCACGCCGTGTCGTCGAGGAACATGTATTCGGAGCACGGATTGCTGGCGACGATCGGGCCGGCCTCCGGGCTCGTGTGCCACTCATTGACGGTCGTGTGGAAATGGATGCCGGGATCGGCCGAGGCCCAGGCGGCGTAGCCGATGGTCTCCCACAGATCCTTGGCCTTGAGCGTCTTGGTGATCTTGCCGTCCTTGCGGGCGGTCAAATTCCAGTCGCCATCGGTCTCGACGGCTTTCAGGAAATCGTCGGTAACCCGGACGGTGTTGTTGGAGTTCTGGCCGGCGACGGTCAGATACGCCTCGGAATCCCAATCGGTGTCGTAGATCGGGAATTCGAGGTCGGTGTAGCCTTGCTTGGCGAACTGGATGACGCGCTGGATATAATTCTCCGGCACCAGCGCCTTCTTGGCCGCACGGACTTCGCGCTTCAGCGCCGGGTTCTTGGTGACATCGAAGCAATCATCGCCCGAGCCGTCGCAATTGACGGCGGCTTTTATGATCAGCTTCAAATGCTTGCTGACGGTCTTGCTGCCCGTAACGAGCGCCGCGACCTTCTGCTCTTCCTTCACCTTCCAGTTGATGTAGGTCTCGATATCGGGGTGATCGATGTCGACCACCACCATCTTGGCGGCGCGGCGCGTCGTGCCGCCCGATTTGATGGCGCCCGCCGCGCGGTCGCCGATCTTGAGGAAGCTCATCAGGCCGGACGAACGGCCGCCACCCGAGAGCTTTTCGCCTTCGCCGCGCAGTTTCGAGAAATTCGAGCCGGTGCCCGAGCCGTACTTGAACAGCCGCGCCTCACGCACCCAAAGGTCCATGATGCCGCCATCGTTGACGAGGTCGTCATTCACCGACTGGATGAAGCAGGCATGCGGCTGCGGGTGCTCATACGAGCTCTTCGACTGCACCAGCTTTTTGGTGAACGGGTCGACGTAGAAATGCCCCTGGCCAGGGCCGTCAATGCCATAGGCCCAGTGCAGGCCCGTGTTGAACCATTGCGGCGAGTTCGGCGCGACGCGCTGCGTGGCGAGCATGAAGCCGAGCTCGTCAAAGAAGGCGCGGGCGTCTTCCTCGCTGTCGAAATAGCCGCCCTTCCAGCCCCAATAAGTCCAGGTGCCGGCCAGCCGGTCGAACACCTGGCGGCTGTCGATTTCCGACCCGTAGCGCTCAGCCTCGGGCAGCTTGGCGAGCGCTTTCTCGTCAGGGACGGAGCGCCACAGCCAGGACGGCACGTTGTTTTCTTCGACCTTCTTCAGGCGGCGGGCGACGCCGGCCTTGCGGAAATATTTCTGCGCAATGATGTCGGCCGCCACCTGCGACCAATTCGCCGGGACCTGCATGCCCTCGAGCTTGAACACCACCGAACCATCGGGGTTACGGATCTCGCTCGTGGTCGAGCGGAAATCGATGCCCGCATAGGCGCCTTTGCCGGTCTCGGTATAACGACGTTCAATCTGCATAGTCTAAAAGTCCCCAAAATCGCGGGCACAAAGGCACCGCTGCCGCCGCTACGGCTTTTCACCAAATGTTGGACGCTGTTACTCGCCTTTCCGTCGCCACGGATCGGCTTTTGCCCCGTGCCCACTGGGTCGTCCGGTCTGGTGCCGAACTCTCCCTGAGGGACTTGAGATGCGGCGGCACAAAACGCGACCGGCGCAGCGTCCAAATCTCTGGTCCGATTCAGAAAACCCGTCAACGGGTGAAACCACAAAACCGACCATAGCTAGTGTTTGCATTGGCCATTTTCGCTACATTTAGTATAGGGATTGTGAATAGCGGGGACAACGGAAAATTGTGAAATAGCCGCTCCCCAAACCCGATTCGGCCCCGGAATCAGTCCCTCCGTACCCGCACATTCTCGGCTAAAGCCGCCCCAAACCGTCGCTAATTTCCCACCTCACCCACCACATGACCTTCGCCCCATCAGCAGATCGCGCCGGGCGCCGAAATTCGCGAATCCTGTCAAGCGCCGAATTTCGCGCAACTGGGGAAAGATCGACAACCATCGAGGCGCGACGCGCCCGATCCAGGTCAAAGGAATCTCGACGCCTGGCCCCATCCACGGAGGCGCAGATGGTCGCAAACTATGCACGTTGACGACCGGGCGGCGTTGGATAGTCTCCGCCAAAATTCCGAGGAGGCGTCGATGAGAGTTCTTGCGCTTGCACTTGCCGGGCTGCTGCTAACGGCTGCCATGGCGCAGAGCGCTGAGAGCGTGTCGGCCGACATCGATCTGACGGCTTTTGCCAATGGCGCGCTGATCGAGCACGCGTCGTCCATCTACGGGAGCGGCTGGGAGCCGATCGGGCTGCTGGACGAGGAACCCGCCACAGGGTGGACCAACGCTGACGGCGATAAGGCACCGTTTGACATTGTCATCGCGCTGCCCGAGCAATCGGAAATTTACACGCTGGAGTTCGATACCGCCCAGGTCGAAAAGCCTGAGCGTGCGGCCAAAGACGTCGACGTGATGATCTCGGACGAAGGGCCGACAAGCGGTTTCACGCTGCTCCAAAGCGTCCAACTCGACGCCTCGGACAACCAGCTTTTCCCTCTCACGACGCCTGGTAAGGGCCGCTGGCTCAAGCTGGTGATCAAGTCGAATGGCGGTGACTCAGACTACAGCGAGATCATGGATTTCAAGGCACTCGGCATCCAACTTACCAATTCGCCGCTGCCCAACGTGGCAGGCACCTATGCGAGCGATTCCGAGGGAACGTTCCATTTGAGCCAGGACGGCGCGCAGTTGACCGGCTGCTACGAGCACAATTCCGGTCTGTTCCAGGGTGGCCTCGAGTCACATCTGATGCGTCTGACGTGGTCGGAGGATGGCGGCGGCCACGGCCCGGCTCTGATGATCCTCAGGCCCGACGGCAAAAGCTTCCTCGGGATGTGGCAGTACGAAGGGGACTCAACCTGGAACGCCGACTGGGACCTGCACAAAATCTCCGACAAGGTGGGGTCGTGTCCGAACTGGAACCCAAAGGACACGAGCGGTAACCTCGTCACCAAGGCGCTCACCGATGACGGTCGGGTGCGGCTCTACGGCATCAATTTCGATAGCGACAAGGATGTGTTGCGCGCCGATGCCAAACCGACACTCGAGCAGGTCAAACAGGCGCTGGCGGCCAATCCCGGCTGGCATGTGACCATCGAGGGTTACACCGACTCGACCAGTACGCCCGAGCACAATGTCGACCTCAGCCAGCGCCGCGCCGATGCTGTGGTTGCCTACCTCGCAGCGGGTGGCATCCCGGCCGGCGATATGACCGCCCACGGGCTTGGCGATGCCGATCCGGTGGCGACGAATGACACCGCAATGGGCCGGGCGCAGAACCGGCGCGTCGAAATCGCCCGGCAATAAGTGCGGCCGGCCGGCTCGCGACGGGCTCATCGGCTTAGCCGTTCATTTGCGGCTCAGCGGGCCGGGCACCGCGCTCACGCTGACTGGGCCGAAGTCGAGAATTACATCGGAACCGCCTTTGGGCTGCTCGGCGTGCGCTCCGGCGACAAGCGGGGCGCTGCAGCCGCCGCCTGGGAGGTCTGCAAGAGCCGCGACGCCCTACGATGAGGACTTCAAGGGGCGGCTGGCGCAGTTCGACGTCGCCATCGCGGGGATGTCCTGACGCCCCTAGGCGGTGACGGCGACGGGTGCTAGACGCATAATGACGTCAGATTCCGGATTTGCGCAGATGAAAGACTTCCTCCTCGAGATTTTCGCCTGGTGGCGCGGCAACACTTGGGGCACCCGCCTTTGGACCGCGACGCAGGGTGTGTTCGTCGGCGAGGACGAGTCAGGCAACAAATACTACCGCAGCAAGAAGCCAACCGGCCCGAATGGTGGCGAGCGCCGTATGGTCGTCTATACCGGCGGCTACGCCGAGGCGACGACCATTCCGCCCGGCTGGTATGGCTGGATGCACTATCGCACAGACGAGCCCCCAAAGGCCGGCGATTACACCCCGCATCAGTGGGAAAAGCCTCATCTGCGCAACTACACCGGGTCGGCGCTGGCCTATCGTCCCGAGGGGAGCCTGCTGAACAAGGGCGAGCGGCCAAAAGTCACCGGCGATTACGACGCCTGGTCGCCGGACGCCTGACGATCTTGTTCCGCGCCCTGACGCTTGCCCTGCTGGCGGCGATCATCTGTTCGCCTGCGCTGGCCGAAACCATCTCAAATCCGATCGCGTCGTTTTCCGGTCTCGACAAGATCACCGGCCGGATCACCAATTTCGACGTCTATATCGACGAGACGGTGCAGTTCGGTGCGCTGCAGATCACGCCGCGCGTCTGCTACACGCGCCCGCCCACCGAGACACAGCGCACCAGCGTGTTCCTCGAGGTCGACCAGGTGTCGCTCAAAGGCGGCTCGCAGCGCATCTTCACAGGGTGGATGTTCGCCGACAGCCCCGCGCTCAACGCCATCGACCACCCAGTCTACGACATCTGGTTGGTCGACTGTAAGCAGAGCTCCGACACTCCGCCGCCCGAAACTACCAACCCGCCAAGCAGCGAGCCTTCGCCGGAGCCGGTCGCCCAGTAGCGCCAATTGCGATCAGGCGGCGGCGCGCTAAATGCGATCGATCGCGAACCAGTCGGCCTCGTGCACCAGCGCATCGGCGAGCCGCAGCTCATAGTCTTCGCGCGGAATTTCGATGCCGCCGAAGGTCTTGAGGTGGTCCGTCACGAATTGCGTATCGAGCAGCCGGTAATTGCCCGCCTCGAGGCGCTCAAGCAGGTACGCCATGGCGATTTTGCTGCAATCGGTCTTCCGGTGGAACATCGATTCCCCAAAGAACGCCGCCCCGATCGAAACTCCGTAAAGCCCGCCGACCAGCGCGTCGCCGTCCCACACCTCGACCGTGTGGACGAAGCCGCGCTTGAACAACTCGCCGTATAGGTCGCGGATGGAACCGTTGATCCAGGTCGTGTCGCGATCCGTCCCGGCCGTGGCGCAGCCCCTGATCACAGCACCGAAATCGCTGTCGACTCGCACCAGATATTTGTGATGTTTCAGTACCTTGCGCAAGCTTTGCGAGATGTGGAAAGCATCGAGCGGGATGATTCCGCGCTGCTCAGGGGAGACCCAGAACAAATCGTCCGAACTGGCATCCTCGGCCATCGGGAAGATGCCTGCCTGGTACGCGCGCAAAATCAACTCTGGCGTCGGCTCGACCGCAAAAGGGTCGGTTTTGCGTGACATCAGCGCTCCACGGGGTCTTCAAATTCTGATTGGCGCGACATCATGTATTGCCAGTGTTCACATTTTATCGCCTAAGAAGGCGCCGTTTTTGCCCGAACCAATCGCGAGTCCGCCTGCTCATGACTGTACCCGTCATCCAAACCGACAAAGCCAATCTTGAGCTGATGAGCGGCAAATCCATGCTGCACATTCTCAAAGATGTCACCTTCACGGTGAACGGTGGCGAGGTGACGGCTGTGGTCGGGCCCTCCGGCAGCGGCAAGACCTCGCTGCTGATGATCCTCGGCGGCCTTGAACGCGCCACCACCGGCAAGGTCATTGTGGCCGGTCAGGACATCTCTACCGCAAACGAAGACCAACTGGCGATCTTCCGGCGCAAGAATCTGGGCATTCTTTTTCAGAACTTCCACCTCATTCCCTCGATGTCGGCGCTCGAAAACGTCAGCCTCGCGCTCGAAATTGCCGAAACCGGCGAGAGCATCAAGGACATCCGGGCGCGCGCTGCGGCGGCTCTCGAAGAGGTCGGCCTCACCGATCGTATGACGCATTTGCCCAGCGCACTCTCAGGCGGCGAACAGCAGCGCGTCGGCCTCGCTCGCGCCATGGTGACAAGCCCCAAGCTGATGCTGGCGGACGAGCCGACCGGTAACCTCGACCAGGACACGGGCGGGATGGTGATCGACCTGATGTTCAACCTCGCCCGCAAGAAGGGCGCCGCGATTCTGCTCATCACCCATGATCGTTCTCTCGCCGCCAAGGCCGACCGCATGCTGACGATGAACCACGGGCAGTTGACCGAAGCCAAGCAGGCCGTGCCGGCATGAGCAAGCTGCAGAACTGGGTCCGCGTCGCGCTCGTCGATCTGCGCGGCGACCTCCGGCGTTTTGGCATTTTGCTGGCCTGTCTGGCGCTCGGCACCGCCACCATCGCGGGCGTCAGCTCAGTGGGCGACGCGCTCAAGGGCGCCATCCTGCGCGACGCCAACACTCTGCTCGGCGGTGATCTGCAGATCACCCGCGCCGACCGGCGTGCAAACCCCGATGAACTGGCCTATATCCAAACCCTTGGGCAGGTGAGCGAAACGATCTCGTCGAACTCCCGCGCCGATGCGATGGACGACAGCGGCAACACCGCTTTCCTCGATATCTATGCGGTCGACAGCAGCTATCCGCTCTATGGCAATGTCAGCAGCCCGCAGCTGCAGGCGGGCGAAAAGCCGGACGATCTGCTGGCCCTCAAGGACGGCGTTTATGGCGCCATCGTCGATCCCGTGGTCCTCGACCGGCTCGGTATCGACGTCGGCGGGCACTTCGTCATCAACAGCACCGAGTTCGAGGCGCGTGGCGTTCTGAACTCACTCCCCAACAGCGCCCTGCGCGGCTTGCACCTCGGCCTCACCACACTGATGTCGATCGAGGCGCAACAGGCCAACCCGGCGACGCGACCGCCGCTTCCGGGTTTGCTCACGCAGTACAGCTACAAGGTCAGGCTTAGCCCGGACCAGGGCGACTACACGATCGCCAAGCCAAAGGTCGTCGCGCATTTCGCCGCCGACCCCGAGTGGAAGGTTCAATCACCTTATGACGCTGCCGGAACACTGGCGCGCTTCTACGACCTCTTCGTGCGGTTCCTGCTGATCGTCGGCCTGAGTTCGCTGCTGGTGGGCGGCGTTGGCATCTCCAATGCCGTCTCGGCCTATATCCAGGAGCGGCAGCGGGCGATCGCGACGCTCAGGAGCCTTGGCGCCACCGGCCCGCGCATTCTCGTCCACTTCTTTACGCAGGTCGGCCTCATGTCGATCGTCGGCATTGTACTCGGGCTGATCATCGGCGCAGCGCTGACGGCTGCGGCGCTGCCTATCCTCGGGCGCATCCTTGCAATCGATTTGCCCCCGAGCATCGAATGGGGCTCTCTGGCGACCGCGCTGTTGTTCGGCGTGCTTGCCGCCTTCGCATTCTCGTATATCCCATTGGTCCGCGCCGAAAAACTGCGGCCGGCGATGCTGTTCCGTACCGTCGGCGCCAGCCCCCAGAGCCTCAAGACCCGCGAATATCTCGATCCGTGGGTGATCATCCCGTTGCTGCTGTCGGCTGGCGGCATCTTCGGGCTCGCCTGGTGGACCACCAAGGATTTGACGCTGGTCAGCTACTACGCCATCGGCGTCGTTGGTGCATTTATCCTGCTGAGCCTCGCCGGACGCCTGCTGCAGGTTGTGCTGCGCGCGCTGCCGCCAATGCCAAACGCCACCCTGCGCAACGCCTTCCGCGGCATCTACCGCCCCGGCTCGCCCGCGCCGGTGGTGATCATGTCGCTGGGGCTTGGCCTCGCCATGCTGCTCGTCATCGTTATCCTCAGCGTCAATCTGCGCGACCAGTTGCTCGGGCAGGTGACACGTGACGCCCCGACATTCGTCGCGACCGATCTGTTCGACGACGAGGTGGTTGACCTCTCGGCGTACCTCAAGGATGGCGGCAACGTCACCGACATCAAGCACTCACCGATGATCCGCGCTGCCGTTACGTCAGTGAAGGGCAAGCCGTCCGACCAGATCCGCAACGATACGAAAATTTCGGGCGAGGCGGCCTATATGCTGACCGGCGAGATTCTGATGACCTGGCGGCCGGATCTGCCGGTCGACTCCACCGTGGTGTCGGGTGCGTGGTGGCCGGCCGACTACAGCGGCCCGCCGCTGGTGTCGCTGCGCGACGTTGACGCCAAAAGTCTGGGTGTGACAGTGGGCGACAAGATCAACCTGACGCTGTTCGGCGAATCGATCGAAGCGACCGTCGCCAATCTCCGCGACTTCCAGTTCCAGAGCGGTCTCAATTTCCTCGTGACGGCGTCGCCGGGCACGTTCGACGATTTCCCCGGCACCAATCTGATGACCATAAAAGCGGCGGTCGGCAAGGAAAAGGACGTCGAGCGCGCGCTGGCCAGGAAGTACCCAGACATTACTTTCCTGCCGGTGGGCGAGGCCCTGAACCAGGCGGCAGGCATCCTTGGCCAGCTTTCGAACGCCGTAAACATCGTCGGCGGTCTCGCTGTGGTGAACGGCCTGCTGGTGCTGGCCGGCACCATGGCCGCCGGACGCAAGCAGCGCGAGGCCGACGCCGTCGTCAACAAGGTGCTGGGCTCGACCCGCACCGACGTCGTGAAAGTGTTCGCCCTCGAATACGCGTTGCTCGGCGCCTTCGCGGCACTGTTGGCGATGCTCGTTGGTATCGCGGGCGCCTACGCCATCATCAAGGGCGCCCAGATGGACGTCGGTTTTTCCGTCAGCCCAACGCTGATCCTGGGGGTCGTCCTGGGCGCCATCGTGCTGACGATCGTGACCGGCGCGGCAACGACCTGGAGCGCACTGAGCACCAAGCCGGCGCAGTATCTGCGGTCGTTGGGGTAGCTCAAAAGCTCGCTTTAAGCTTGTCCCGGGCAGCTGATGCGAGGAACGATGATCGAGTCAGCCCTCGCGCAGTAGCCGCCTCGTCGATCGCAGCCAGCAGCCCCGCGTCCATCGACAAGTTTGCCCTGGCGAGCTTCCCGCTCTCGGTGAGCAGGGGCAATGTAGCCACCATTCCGCCCTTTCCCAACTGCGAAAACTCGCCGGACTTCAACACCTGCAAGTAGGTTCGCGGCTTCCGAACCACGCGACCGTCGGCGACCTCGTCGGCGGCCCATTCCGCAAGGGCCTCGATAGCGTTGTCGATGGCCTCTTCCTGCGTCTTGCCCATGGCGGCGCAACCCGGTGCATCGGGGAAGATCACCCCGAACCGGCCATCGGCTTCATCGATGATTGCAAGATACCTAGCCATCTATTGGCTCCTGTCGCCTATTTGGTCCAGCCCGCTGCCTTGGCAATGGACTGGGCCACCCCCGCAGTCACGACACGATGCCTTGGCACCATGATCGTTCCGACACCGAGCTTCCTGAACTTGGTGTGTTTTGTGCCGCCGACGTTCTCCCAGCCGTCCCGCTCTAGGCGGGCGATGATCTTGCCGGTGTTCGTCTCGTGCTGCATTGCGCACTCCGATGCGCAAATATATGAGCATCAGCCCGCCGGACGTCAAGGTAATACGCAAATATTTACGCAAAAGCCTCAACCAACTAGTGGTCTCCGCGTAACGGAAGAGTCCCGTGGGGGAGTCCCCTTAATCGGGACGCATGCGAGTCTGTCGCATGCGCACCGGGATTTCCATCACCATCACGCCGGCTGATCGTCGCCGGCTTCAAGCCATCACCAGAGACCGCAATGCAGCGCAGAAGCACGCCT
>JBDTLB010000125.1:0-6507 GCA_039934955.1 Devosia sp. | reverse complement strand
CGATGGCGCGCCTATCGCCGACCACGTGATGCTGCTCGAAGACCTCTGCGCCTTGCTGGCCAAGACGTCACCGCATCCCGACGCGCTGCTGCAACTCGACTACAAGGAGGACGAGAAGGCACTCGATGCCGCCACCATCGCGGCCTTCGTCGCCAACACCACGCCCATTGCCCGCAACATGATCGTCTCGTCCGGCAGCGCGGTTGCGGTCGACCTGCTGACCCGCGGCGTGCCCGGCATGCATGTCGGCTACGACCCATGCAGCGACGAGAACATCGAGGCGCTGCGGACATCACGCGACTATCCCGGCTTCGTCCGCAACGCACTGGCGGCCTCACCGAAGGCAGAGTTGATCTATCTCGCCTGGGAACTGGTGCTCGAACTCGACAGGGTCGGCTTCGATATCATCGGCGCCTTCCATGCTGCCGGCAAACGCGTCGACGTCTGGACCATCCGGTTCGCCGACGAAACCACCCGCCTGATCGTCGAGCGCCTGCTCGACCTCGGGGTCGACCAGATCACCACTGACGATCCCGAGGGCCTCGCCAAATTGTTCGGAGCACCCGATGCCTGAAACCTACGATGCGATTCTCGCCGATATGGTCGCCGTCGCCCGCGAGGCCGGCGCGCTGACCCTTGAGCATTTCCAGCATTTCCGCGACATCGAAATCGACATCAAAGGACCGGCCGATTTTGTCTCCGATGCCGACAAGCAGTCCGAGCAGCTGATCCGCAAATATTTGTTCGCCCGCTATCCCGACTGGAGCTTCACCGGCGAGGAATTCCCGCCAGTTGACGGCGCCGACCGCGAGCGTCGCTGGCTGGTCGACCCGATCGACGGCACCACCAATTTCATCAACGGCCAGCATTACACCATCTCGATCGCGCTCCGCCTCGGCAACGAGACCGTCTGCGGCGCGCTCTACAATCCGGCCGCCGATGAGATGTTCACTACCATTCGTGGCCACGGCGCCTTCCTCAATGGCCAACGCCTCGAAGTCAGCGAGCGGACCGAAATCGGCCTGATGATGATCGGCACAAGCATCCCGACCAGCGCGCGGAGCACGCATGCGGGGTTCTACGATCATCTGGCGCGCATCACCGAGCCGGTCGGCGGCGTCCGCACCATCGGCAGTTCGGCCAACAGCTGCGCCTACGTGGCCTGCGGCCGGCTCACCGGCTATTATGAGGAATCCGGCCTCGTCGACTGGGCCGTCGGTGTGTTGCTGGTCCAGGAAGCGGGCGGCATCGTCACCGACTGGTGGGGCCGTGGCCCCGAATTCTACGAGAAGACCGGCTGCGTCATCGTCGCCAATCGCGCCACGCACGCCTATCTGCTCGACCAGCTCAAAGACGCCCCGATGATCAACGACAAGCACCACAAAGCAGTGTGACCATGAACAAGCTCAAGATCGGCATCATCGGCGGTGGCCTCATCACGCAGATCGAGCACCTGCCCAATCTGCTCGCTCTGCCCGAACGCTTCACTGTGATCGGCGTGGCGGATCCATCCGCCAAGGTCGGTGCTCACCTGACCGAGCGCTACGGCGTGCCAACCTTCGCCACCGCTGAGGGCGTGTTCGACCTGCTGCCCGATGCCGTGGTGGTCGCGACGCCCGACGCCTATCATGCCGACATCATCATCGCGGCGCTCGAGCGCGGCCTGCACGTCTTCACCGAAAAGCCGCTCTGCTACGACGTCGCCGATGCGAAGCGCATTCTCGCTGCGCGCGACAGGGCCGGCACGATCGTGCAAATCGGCTATATGAAGCGCTTCGATCCAGCCTATGAGGCGTTGCGCGACATCCTCGCCAATCGCAGCGACCCTCTCCGCGCCGTCACCGTCGACGTCGTCGATTCCGACGCCTGGGCTTACATAGCGCATCGCGATCTGTTCGTCGGCGACGACGTCCCGCAGGCGCTGATCGATGAGAACCGCACGCGCCGCACCGCACAGGTCAGCGCGGCGCTCGGCCTAGCTAACCCGCCGGCAAATGTGTTCCGCGGCTTCTCCGGCCCCTTCTGTTCAAGCCTCGTGCACGATCTCAATCTCGTGCAGGGCCTGCTCGATGCCACGGGCGTCAAGATCGGCCGGCCGGTCGGCGCCGCCTTCATCGGCAGTGGTGATCTCGGCGGCTCGCTCACCGCACAACTCGACCCCGACGCTGCGGTGCTCACCATGAGCTGGGTCGCAGCGCCAAAAGTCGCCTATTATTCCGAACGCATCCGGCTGGTCTTCGAAGACGCCGCGTATGAGCTCGAATTCCCCTCGCCCTATCTCAACCACCACCCGACGCGTCTGACCGAGTGGCGCTCGACCGGTCTCCATCTGGAGGAGATCAATCACCGTCCGTCTTACGCCGAGCCTTTCGTCGAGGAGATGAAGGCCTGGCACGCGGCGATGACGACGAGCGGCGAAGTCCGCAACACCGTCGAGCAGGCAATGACCGACATCGGCCTCCTCGCCCGGTTCGCCCGGCTCGCGCTCCCGAAATAGACTTCCGAACCCTCAGGCCAGCAGTCTGCCCAGCGCGAAGGGCGACAGATCCAGCGGTGTCGGCTGGCCCAGCAAATTGGCGCTGACTGCCTCGCCAATGGCGGCTGAGTGCTTGAAGCCATGACCGGAGCAGGGCGACACGGCCAGCACATTGGCCAATCGCGGGTGCGCGTCGATCACAAACCCGCTGTCTGCGGTCGCGGTGTAGATGCAGGTTGTCGTGCGAGCAACGCGGGAAGAGAGGCCGACAAAACGGCCCGCCAGATGGTCGCGGTGCAGGCGTTCGGAATCAGTGCGAGGCACCGTGCGGTCGATGGCGTCGGGGTCCGAGGCCGCCCCGTAGAATTCGTCGGCGGTCTTCATGCTCTCGCCGTCGAGACTCGGAAAGCCGTAGAAGAATCCATCCTGTTTTGCGCCATGCGGCCACATGAAGACCGGTGAGCGCGTCCACGTCTCGGCGTGGTCCGCTTCGATTTCGAACCAGTGCATGACCTGTCGTGTGGGCTTGAGCAGCGCAGTGAATGGTTTGCCGAGGAGGGCGCCGGCCCACGCTCCAACCGCCACCGCGACCTTGGCGGCGTGGATGGTGGTGTCGCCCGTGACGATCCTGACGCCGCCGCCGTCGGGGGCGATGGACAGCACAATGTTGCCGAGCAGCACCGTCGCGCCGTGACGCCGCGCCAATTGCAGATTGGCGGCAACGCAATCCTCGACGCGCAGATATCCGCCGCCCGGTTCGAAATAGCCAATCTCATCATCCCGCGGACAGAAATTGGGAAAGCGGCTGCGGATTTCGGCGGCAGTCAGGATGTCGTGGGCAATACCGAAGCGGCGGGCCGCGGCAATGGAGCGTTCGAGAAAGCCGGTGCGGCCAGGCCTTTGCACGGCATCATCGGGCGTACCGATGATCAGGCTGCCGATCTGGTGCAACAAATCTGCGCCGGTTTCCGCTTCAACCTTCCGCCAGAGCTGGTGTGAGCGCAAGGCAAGCGGCACCAGGGCATCCCCTTCGCCGATGGCGCAGCGGGTGATGCGGGTTTCGCCGTGGGTGGACCCTTGGTTGTGGGGCGGGGCATAGCGATCAATGCCAATCACCCGCACCCCCGCCTTGGCGAGATGCCAGAGGGTGGCGCTACCCATGGCGCCGAGTCCCAGTACCGCGACGTCAAAGCTTTGCATCGATCAGGCCGGCTGGACGAGATTGGCCATCAGCCGGAATGCGCCGGGCACCAGTTTGTCGAGTTGATGGTGCAGGACGAGGCTGGTGTGCGTGTGGCGGCCCTTGCCGATCCTCGCGGAGATAAGGGCGCCTTGCAGCGGCGCTTCACCGGAATCGTTCATCGCCAGCAGGGGCTCGTATGCCGCGTCCCATTCGGCCGCAAAATAGAGGCCGCGTTCCTTGTCCCAACCGGCCCAATCGTCGGCCCCAATGGCATTGGGGCCGCGAAGCATGACATGGTCCGGTCGCAGCGTCTCGACCGGGGCGGCCGGATTGGTGACGCGCCAGCGCAGCGACGGCGAGCCGATCCGTATCGGCCTTGGTGGCGTTGACTGCGGATCCCAGCCGTCGCTCGGGCGGTGATAGAGCGTGACGAGGTGCCCGCCGGCTTCGACCCAGGCCCGAAGTTCTTCGGTGATCTGGCGCAGCGCGGGGCGCTGACCAAACGCGAAGGTGCCGATGACGATGGTGGTGAAGCGCGACAAATCACCGGCCAGCGCGGCATCATCAAGTTCGGTGATGTCGAGCCCGATGGCCTTGAGCCAATGGGCGACCCGATCGCTGCCGCCGCCGACATAGCCGATGCGAGCGCCGGTCGGCAGTGTCAGCTCAAGCGCGAGAATACTCAGCACCTGCGGCGAAATGAAATGCGTGCGCCCGATATGCGGGTAGGCGATCGTCTGGTCGGCAAAGGCAGGATGGCCGTCGATGCGCAACGGCAGGCGATAGAGGCCTGAGAGCAAGCCCGCTGGTGGCGCGACAGCGAATCCATCCGCTATGCGATCCACCGTCCAGCCGGACGGCGCCCGCAGGGACATGGGCACACTCGGCAGAGCCGGACGAACACTGACCGCAAGGGCGGGCACGGCCGATGTGCGCGCCGCGCTATTCAAGATGATTGCTACAGGCTGCAGCTCGACCGCGTGCGCCGGCGCGATGGTCAGGGGCTCTTCGAGATCAAGCAGGGCGGTCGCCCGGCGCCCGTCGATCACGGCGGTGATGGCGATGTGGGCGTCACCATTGCCCCCCAGACTGGCGAAGCCGGGCCGGAACTGGCTGGAGAGACTCGCGCCAGAGGCAACGTTCAGGGCGAACGCAGTGCCGTGGGCAGTCTCGGTGGGCGCGTCGACGCTGATATCGGCACCAGGGATCGGGACGGTTGTGACGGGCGGTGCGTCATCCTGGAGTTCGATGTTGAGAATGCCGCTGCCGCCCGCCGACAGGCGATTGGGCTCGACCCAGGCAATGGCATTGACCCCCGACGCCAGAAGCAAAGCGCCGTCGATCTCCTGCAGCTTGCGCTCGAGACGATGGCCATGCAGGCGGATCGTGTTCTCATCGGCCAATGACCGCGCTTGTTCTATGGCAGCGGCGGCAGGCACCAGCGCAGCAATGATCGCCCGTCGATCGGGATAGGCCCCGAGCGCCGCGTTGATGTGGGTCTGGGCAAGTCGCAGGGCATCCGCCGGGGCCTTGGGCAACAAGTCGGCCAGATCAGCCAGTGTCGCCGGCAAATTGTCGCGGATGTCGGCTTCAGGAATCGCCGGACCATGCAGCAGATGCAACGGCCAACGCTCGACCGGGTCGACAATCCAGCGTCCCATACCCTGGGTGGCATGAAAGGCCCTCGACCATTCACCGACCGCGCTGAAGCTTGCCCCGGTCGGAACGTCGCGTCCGGGCGCCAGCACCGCAACCGTCGCTGCTGGCGGCGGCACCTCGTCATCATAGGTATCGCCACCACCGGACCAGGCCGGGAGATAGTATTTGGCGACCGACCAGGGGGGCAGGCCTGGGGTCGCGAATGCCGGATCGGCCGCCAGCACCAAGGCGCTTTCGGCCGCTTCGGTCATGGCCCGGTGGTGACCATGCTGACCCGGGACGTCGAGAAAAGTTGGGACGACAATGTCTGGCCGGTACTGGCGATAGGCGATCGCCAGTCGCTCGATGATCTTGTCGCGTCCCCACCGCGCCAGGGTGTCGGCGCCATTCTTGGAGAAGCCGAAATCGTGGACACTGTCGTCGGGACCATGCCCCAGCCAGGCAACATCGGCATCCAGCGTCCGGGCTGCTTCTTCCATCTCGCGGCTACGCAGCACGCCCAGCGCGCCGCCACGTTCAGGCCCGAGAGAGTTCTGCCCGCCCTCGCCGCGTGTCGAGCACGCGATGACGATCCGCAGGCCCAGCCCAAATCGCAGGGCCGCCAGCATGCCCGAATGCTCGTCATCGGGATGCGCGCCGGAGTTCATCAGCGTGAGGGTGGACGTCAGCCGCGACAGGGACCGGTGCAGGTCGAGCAACAGGGGACGTGATTTCTGACGGGCGAGACGTTCGCGAGCGGTCAGCATGGAGGACTCCTACTCGGCAGCGAGCCGCGAGCCCAGATGCAGGCGCGGCGTAATGGTTTCGAACATCGGCAGCGCGGCGGCGCCCAATGCGGCAGTCAACTGCCCGGTCTGGCCACGCATCACCCGGGGCGCGCTGCGCACACGGCGCGTCGCCACCGAAACCGGCAGCGGATCGAGCGCGGCGATCAGCGCATCGATGATGGTGTCGGGCAGCGCCCCGCCAAAGATGATTGTTTCAGGATCGAGAAGGTTCTCGATCGTGGCAATCGTCGGGGCAAGATAATCAGCGGCTTCCGCTATCCAATTGGCCACGATGGAATTGTTCTGATCATGCAGATGCTGGAGTTCGTCGGTCGTGGCGCCACTTAGCCCCGCCGCCGACAGGCGTTCACGCAGGGCATAGAGCGAAGCGTAGCGCTCCAGGGCGCCGTCCGGACCATAGA
>JBDTLB010000124.1:0-39542 GCA_039934955.1 Devosia sp. | reverse complement strand
CACTGCGTCCTTCAGCTCAGGGATGCCGTCGACATTGGTGTAGCGCGTCTTGCCTTCGGCCATGGCGCGGATCGCCGCCTCGCGCACATTGAGCGGCGTGTCGAAATCCGGCTCACCGGCCGCCAGCGAGATGACGTCGCGCCCGGCGCGTTTCATGTCCGCGGCCTTGCGCGAGATCGCGACCGTGGCAGACGGCGCAATACGCAGAATGGCATCGGACAGAAAGGCCATCGAAAACTCCCGCGGTTGAGCCGCGGGAGTGATAATTGGCCGACGCCGCAAAGGCAAGAAAGCTAAACCCCGAGGCCCGGGACCTTGACCAGCTGCACACTGTGCACGCGCCAGCCATCGGCTTCCTTGCTGAGCTGGTACACGGCCTCGTAGATGTTCTGGTCGTTGCCGGTCAGCTTGACCTCCTGCAGCACCTTGTCTGGCGCCACCAACTGGTATGGCCCGAAGGTCTGCGAGCGCGACGTCATGATCGGCGTATAGCCAGAATTGATGATCGCGATGAAAAAGTCGTTGGGGTCGGGGAAGGTCTTGTGGAACTCGGCGCTCGCAAAGCTGAGCGCCGCCGGCGCATCATGATCGCGGAACGCCTGGATCTGGCCGGCAATCACCGCCTGCCACTCGGTCGCCGCCGGATCGTCTGCCAGCGCGACAGTGCCGCCCAACAGCAGCACCAAACTCATCACCAGGCCAAACCACGAGAACTTGCTCATTGCCGTCTCCGTGGCGCTGGACGGGGGCGTCACATTTGCGCCCCGCTATGGTCCGCGCATCACCCAATTAGCTACGTGTTATCTCCGCATTGGTTTGGCCTTCTCACGCCGTTGTGAACCATTGCGTGAGTCGTCGATGCGTAAATCCCCCGAAAAATCGCATCGCAGATCGAGCCGGGCGGCAATTTTCACCACCTCCACCATTATTTCGTTCTCGCTGACGCTGCTCGCGGCCGGCATCGCCGTGCTCACCGGCCTTATCCCGCTCAACGCCCTTACCCCGATCGAACGCATCGAAATCGGCTCGCTGCTGTTCCTGATGCCGGTGGTGGCATTGGTCCTTGGCGTCTGTTTCGAGGTCGCCCGCATCGCGCTCCGCGCCGAGGACCTCCCTGAGCCTCGCCAGCGCCAGCAACTCCGCTGGGAGCCAGGGCGGCGCGAAGGCTAGCCGAAAGGCTGAGACGAAAGGACAGCCCGACTGCCTTTTCGCCTCTCCACTGGACGTGCACTCTGCCATCCTGAGAGGGAGGGGACTACGATGCAAGTCGAGAATATCCTTCAATCCAAAGGCCGGGCCGTCCACACCGTGGCTGCCCGCGCCACCATCGCCGAGGCGGTGGAGATCCTCAACACCCGCCGCATCGGCGCCGTCGTCGTCACCGACAATGGCCGCGTCGCCGGCATCCTGAGCGAGCGCGACATCGTCCGTCACCTCGGCAAGGACTGGGGCATTCTTGCCTCCCGTCCGGTCAGCGATGTGATGACCAAGGATGTCGTCACCGCCAGTCGCCATGCCAACATCGACGAGGTGATGGAGAGCATGACCGAGCGGCGTATCCGCCATCTCCCGATCCTCGAAGGCACCGAACTCGTCGGCATCATTTCGATCGGCGACGTGGTCAAGCGCAAGATCGAAGAGACCGAGCAGGAAGCCATCGCGCTGAAGGAATACATCGCTTCCTAGGCATTGCGCCGAGCGGCGGCAATCCGCGCGTCGGTGGAACCACAGTCCATTGCGCGCGGTGCAGCGGCTGAGCGCCTCCGGCGCCAGCAATGGCGGTTTGGCCGCCTTTCCAACCTGTCCAAAGCTTCATCCTGCCGCAATCTCGTCGCCAGCCGGCGCAGTCTAGGGTTCAGGTCTCGGGATCACGCCGATCCTCACACCAAGGGAGCCCAGATGAAATCCTCGCTCGCCATCGTCGCCCTGCTTGCGACTACAATCGGCCTCGGCACTGTCCTGCCGGCCCTGGCTCAATCGACGCCCACCCCGCCCGCCGCCCCATCGGCCACGGTGCCAGCCGACCACAACGGCACGCATGGCCTGCGCAAGGGCGGCATGGGCCAGCGCCACATGACTGCGCCGAACAAAGGCATGGGCCGTGGCATGGGGCCAGCCGGGCTGCTCATGCTGGCCTGCTCCGACAAGGGCGCAGAGGCGCTCGAGACCGGGCTCGTCCGCATGGCGCATCGCCTTGATCTGA
This sequence comes from Devosia sp., assembly GCA_039934955.1. Lineage (GTDB taxonomy): Bacteria > Pseudomonadota > Alphaproteobacteria > Rhizobiales > Devosiaceae > Devosia_A. The sequence continues at coordinate 37,339 of JBDTLB010000124.1, read as the reverse complement.
CCACTGATCAGCAGCAGCTGTTCGACACCTTCCGCACCAGGGCCCTCACCACCGAGACCAGCTTTGCCGACACCTGCAAGGCCAGCCGACCCGACAAGACCGCCGACGCAAAGCCCGACGCACTCGCCCGCCTGAAGGCCGGCATCGCGGTCGATCAGGCGCGCCTGACCGCCATGACCGACGTGCTGCCGGACTTCGAAGCGCTGTTCAACAGCCTCTCGGACCAGCAGAAGGCCGACCTCCTGCCCAAGCACGGCAAGGGAACGGGCGGTGGTAAAGGCCACGGTATGGGGCATGACGGCACCGGTCGCGGCATGGACCACAACGGGCCGTCGCCCTCGCATACCTGATCCTTACTAAACCGGCGCCCCTACGGCGCCGGCCGGCGAGCCCGCCACTCGCCTGAGCTCCCGCCCTCTCCGCCGGGGCGCATTCAGGAAAGTCTGCGGACTTTCCGCGTTGGATGCGCGACCCGCGAGAACCGGCGGGAGCTTTCTTTCGCCGGTCTAACGGGCTACGAGAGACCACTGTTTCCGAAAGGCCTCGTCGCATGTCCCTGCCCCTCGATCCCGCGCGCATCCGGGCCGAGTTCCCCTCGTTCAAGCAGCCGGACCTCAAGGATTTCGCCTTCTTCGAAAACGCTGGCGGCTCCTACACCTGCTCGGCCGTGCTCAACCGCATGCGCGCCTATTACTGGAACACCAAAGTCCAGCCCTACGGCGCCTACCCGGCGTCCCGGATTGCCGGCGAGCAGATGGACGAGGCGCACCGCCGCATGGCGGCCGCCCTCAACGTCGCCGCCGACTGGATACATTTCGGTCCCTCTACATCGGCCAACACCTACAGTCTCGCCCGCGCCTTCGAGAGCTGGCTCAGGCCCGCCGACGCCATAATCGTCACCAATCAGGATCACGAGGCCAATTCCGGGGCGTGGCGCAAGCTCGCCTCGCGCGGCGTCGAAGTGCGCGAATGGAAGATCGATCCGTTGACCGGCCATCTCAATATCGCCGATCTCGACAAGCTGCTCGACTCGAAAGTCCGGATGCTGGCCTTCCCGCACGCCTCCAACATTGTCGGCGAGGTCAACCCGGTCGCCGACATCGTCAAGCGCGCCAAAGCCTTTGGCGCCGTCACCATTGTCGATGGCGTGTCCTACGCGCCGCACGGCATCCCCGATCTGCTGCAGCTCGGCTGCGACATCTATCTGTTCTCGACCTACAAGACCTATGGCCCGCACCAGGGCGTGATGGCGGTGCGGCCATCGCTCGCCGCCGAATTGCCCAACCAGGGGCATTTCTTCAACGAGACCAACCCGCGCAAGCGCCTCGTTCCGGCCGGTCCCGACCACGCTCAGATCGCCGCCTCCGCCGGCATCGTCGACTATCTCGAAAAAGTCGCCGAGATCGCCGGCATCGGCGTCCAGGGCGCTGGCGCCTTCCGCGTCGCCCACAACGCCATGCGCGTCCAGGAGCAGGAACTGCTCGCGCCGCTGCTCGACTATCTGCGTAAGAAGAACGGCGTTCGCCTCATCGGCCCCGACGATCCGGCCAAAAAGGTCCCGACCGTCTCGATCGTCCTCGATCGCCCGGCCGCGCATGTCGCCGGCATGATCTCACGTCACAACATCGGCGTCGGCGGCGGCCATTTCTACGGCTACCGCGTCCTCGAGGCGCTCGGCGTCAACCCGGCGCACGGCGTGCTGCGCATCTCCTTCGTGCACTACACGACGCCCGAAGAAATCGAGCGTCTCATCGCCGCGCTCGACGCCGAACTCTAGGACCGCATTCCATGTCGCGTGCGTTCGCCGCCGGTCTGCTGGTGCTTTGCGCCGTGCTGTGGGGCATGGCGTTCATCGCCCAGAAGTCCGCCATGCAGTATATGCAGCCGCTGACCTTCTCGTTCGTGCGCTATTTCATCGGCGCCTTCCTGGTCACGCCGCTGGCCATCCGCGAGTACCGGCGCGCCCGCGCCAAAGGCCTCGTCGTGACCAATGCGCAATGGACCCGCATCGGCATTCTGAGCCTCGCCTTTTTCGCGGGCGTGTGGCTGCAGCAGCAGGCGCTGACCACCACCACGGCGACCAATGGCGGCTTCATCACCTCGATCTATGTGATCCTGACGCCGGTGGTGACCTACCTCACTGTTCGAACCCGGCCGCATCCCATCGTCTATCTCGGCGCACCGCTGGCCCTGCTCGGCATCTATCTGCTGACCGGCGGGGACCTTAATCATCTCGGGCCGGGCGAAATCCTGCTGCTGATCGGCTCGGTCTGCTGGGCGATCCAGGTCGCCCTGCTCGGGCAATTGGTCAAAGAGACGGGGCTGCCGGTCGCCATCTCCACCATAAATTTCTACGCCACCGCCATACTGGCAATGGTCGGCGCCTTCGGCCTCGAGCAACCCGCTGTGCAGGGGATGATCGATGGCTGGGTCCCGCTGCTCTACTCGGCGGTGTTTTCCACCGGCGTTGCCTTCACGCTCCAGGCCATCGGCCAGCAATACGTGCCGCCCGCCAATGCGGCGATCATCCTGTCGTCGGAATCGCTGTTCGCAGCGCTCGGCGGCGCTGTGGTGCTGGGCGAAAGATTGCCGCCCATCGGCTATGCCGGGGCGGCAATCATCTTTGCTGCGATCATCCTGGTCGAGGCGATACCCGCGCTCGCCGCGCGGCGCGTTATTTCAGCGCCGGGATCAAGGTAAAATCGTTGCACACGACAACATAAGTGCAGCCATGCATCACAAAATTGGTGCCCGGTCGCAGCGTGAGGGTGCCGTCGGCGGTGTAGCCCTGGACCGTCATTGAGCCCTTCCAGACGTTCTTGCCGGTGGGCTTGGCCGCGTTGACGGCCAGCTTGCCGATAAACGGGCGAGTCTGCGGCACATCAGCCGAGCCGCGCGCCGCCAGCAGCGTGACGCAGAGGTGCTTATTGTCGGCACCGCAGGTGTTGAGGCCGAAATCCATTTTGCGGTCGGTCGTTTGATACACGCCGAGCGAATCCGCGAAAGCCGCGACTGGCGCGAGGCCGGTCAGCGCCGCAATGGTCAGGCTCGCTATGGTCCGCAACATTTTGCTCATTCAGTGTTCCTCTTGATTCAATTGGCCTGCCCCGCCCGCGATAGTGCGGCCGATTGGGACTGAAGTATGTCCCTTTTGTAAGGGCTCGTCATACGCCTGTCACCTCTTGCCTCTAGGGGTTGGATCGTTCGGATCCCCCAATCATCCGGACACGGCGTCGCCCGCGACGCCGTCCGCCTGACCGGGCTGCTCCGCCAATGCTAGCCCTCGCCGAACCCCAATCGGCGTAACGGCCGCCCTCACCCGGCGGCCGTTTTTTGTTGAGCACAGGCTGCCGGCCTTGTGCCCAACCGCCCCGCTCGGGCATGAAGGGCCTCGTTTTTCCAAACGGCGTCCGATGGCCAAGCTCTATTTCTCCTACTCGACCATGAATGCCGGCAAGTCGACCTTGCTGCTGCAGGCGTCCTACAACTACCGCGAAAGCGGTATGCGCACGCTCCTCTACACCTCTGCGCTCTATGCCACCGGCAATGTCGGCCGCATCGAATCGCGCATCGGCATCTCCTCGCCCGCCGATCTGTTCTCGGCCAATGACGATCTGTTCGACCGCATCCGCGAAGAGACCCAGACCGGCAAAGTCGATTGCGTGCTGGTCGACGAGGCGCAGTTCCTTACCGAAGACCAGGTCTGGCAGCTCGCCCGTGTCGCCGATCGGCTGGGGATTCCGGTGATGACCTTCGGTCTGCGCGTCGATTTCCAGGGCAAGCTGTTCCCCGGCTCCCAGGCCCTGCTCGCTATCGCCGACTCGCTGCGCGAGATCCGCACCATCTGCTATTGTGGCGCCAAGGCCACCATGGTTGTGCGCAAGGACCAGCAGGGCCGCGTCATCACCGAAGGCAGCCAGGTCTCGATCGAAAAATCCATCTACGTCTCCCTCTGCCGCCGGCACTGGGAAGAGGAAGTCGGCCGCTGGCCGGTATTGGGGCCTGCCGAATGACCGACACCAGCAACGAGCCCCGCGGCGCCCTCACCATCCGCACCCTCGCGATGCCCGCCGACACCAATCCGGCCGGCGATATCTTCGGCGGTTGGGTGCTGAGCCAGATGGACATCGCCGGCGCCATCGCCGCCGTCGATCGCGCCAAGGGCCGCGTCGCCACCGTGGCCGTCGAGGCCATGAGCTTCATCGCCCCGGTGAAAGTCGGCGATATCCTTTGCGTCTACACCGACCTCCAGCGCGTCGGCACCACTTCGCTCACGGTCGCCGTCGAGGCCTGGGTCCGCCGCAACCGGCTGGACGACCGCGTGAAGGTGACAGCCGGCAATTTCGTTTACGTCGCGTTGGGCGAAGACGGGACGAAACGAGAATTGCCGCCGGCCTGACCACAGCCTTCCGGGAACTTCGCTCTCGGCTCCGCGTTTGGGAGCAGAGGACAAGAAGCATCTGCGAAGGACCATCATGCGAATTCAGACCAAGCGCACGCTGCTGCGCGTCGCGTCGGCCGTCGCCATTGTGTGCGCCGCCGCGGTTATCTTTCTACCAGCGGCAGCGTCCGCTGCTGCGGCCACCGCCAGTGCCCACAATTTCCTGCAGAGCCAGATCAATAGCCACTCCCCGCTGGGCGGCTTCGAAAATTTCATCTCGTCCATTCGCGTCAGATAGGGACCTCCAAATCTGATCTTTTGCGACGAGACGGGGCGCTGCATTTCGGTGCGGCGCCCCTCGATTTTGTGCCGATTGTGGCGTCGATTGTTGCGCCGATTGTTGCGCATTGTTGCGCCTCGGCCCTTCCGGCCCCCGCATCGACCCGGTAGGGTTGGGGCCATTGCGGTTTCCGAGGGTCCGATGTCCGTTATTGCCCGTCTTTTCGCTGGCGCCATTCTGGCGCTGTCGCTCGCACTTCCCGCTGCCGCCGTGCAGCCGTCCGGCAGCGCCGGCTGGACCACCGATGGCTGGACCAATTTCTCCGGTGCGCTCTATCGCGGCCCCGGCGTCCAATACGACACGACCGGGACGGTCGAGGCTGGCATTCGCATCCGCGTCGATCGCTGCAGCCAGCTCTGGTGCCTCATCCACACCCGCACCGAAAAGGGCTGGATGTCGCTCAGCAACGTCAGCTTCGGCCAGGGTCCGTGGAAGCCGTTCTTCAACTTCCCCAAGCTCCCGGTCCGCTACGGCGGCGGCGTGTGCTTCTATTCGGGCGCCAACTATACCGGCCAAGAGACCTGCTACAGCGCCGGCCACGTCTCGATCGACCTGTTGCTGGCCGGCCGTGACAACTCTTTCCGCTCGGTCAAGATCGACGGCGGCAGCGTGCTCGCTTGCCGCGACCGCAATTTCCGCAGCTATTGCGTCGTGCTCAATGAATCGAAGCCCCGCCTCGAGGGCCTGCTGAGCAATTCGATCACCTCGATCCACGTTTATTGATCCACCGTCATCGACCCGTGAACGCCGCTCTTCGGGGCGGCGTTTTGTTTTGAGCGGCGGAATGCCTACATTAGCGGCACACGAAGGGAGACAAAAATGAACCCCAAGACTTTTCCCGTGACCCGCACCGATGCCGAGTGGCGGCAGCGCCTCGACCCCGAGCAGTACCGCATCATGCGAGACCACGGCACCGAGCGCCCCGGCAGTTGCGCCCTGCTCGTCGAGCACCGCCCCGGGAGCTTCTCGTGCGCCGGCTGCGACACGCCGCTGTTCGAAGGCAAGGTCAAGTTCGAGAGCGGCACCGGCTGGCCCAGCTTCAACGACCCGATCCCCGGCGCCACCGAGGACACCGTCGATCGCAGCTGGGGCATGACCCGCACCGAAGTGCATTGCGCCACCTGCGGCAGCCATCTGGGCCACATCTTCCCCGACGGCCCGCCACCGACCGGCCTGCGCTACTGCGTCAACGGCGTCGCGCTGAACTTCACCCCGGCAACCGTCGACGCCTAGCCTCCAGCGTCGCAGTCAGGCTCCTTCTCCCGTCTACGGGGGAAGGTGTCGCGGAGCGACGGAAGGGCTTCGAGCCGGCCGAAGGCAAAATCGCTCCTGTGGAGCGATTTTAGGCAAGAAGGCCATGAGAGCGACGCTCGAATGGCCGCAGCCCCTATCACCGCCCCCAAACCTAGTGCTGCTTGAACGCCAGCATTCCGAGCAAATTGATCACCACCAGCGCGCCGAAGATCGACGCGATGAACGCCTGCCCCGCCGCCCACAATGCGGCGGTGGCAAAGGCGAAGATGACCAGCTTGAAGATCATCAGCTGAGGCATCTTCAGCCGGCGCTTGCCGGCCTTGGGTGCGGCCCACACCGCCCACAGCAAAATCGCCAGCGCCGGCAGGCCAAGGGCGAGAATGATCCGCAACCATAAAATACTGGTCGACGCCGAGCCGGCAAAGCAGAATGCCGCCAGCATCCCCAGCTCGAGCAGGAACGCCAGCAGCATGTTGCCGCGACGCAGCGGCGTGATCATGTTGGGACGTCCGGCGCGTGCCGGCTCACGCTTCAATCGGGCTGCCATAGCTCGATCGCATTCCCCTCAGGATCATGAATGCGCGCAAAGCTTCCGACCCCGGGCGCATTCCACTCCGGCTTGGTGATCACCTCAACCCCCGCCGCGCGGAGCGACGCGCAGAGGCCATCCAGATCATCGACGCGAAAATTGAGCATGAACTGCTTGTCAGCAGCGAAATAATCCGTGTCGGCCTTGAACGGCGAGAAGACGCTCGGCCCCGCCTGCGTTTCCCACTGGCCATAAGGCGCCGAACCGACGCCGAGATGTTTTGCATACCAGGCGCGTATCGCCTCTGGATCCTTCGCGCGAAAGAAGAACCCGCCGATCCCCGTCACACCCATTTTCGTCTCCGCTCACACCGCCGAATCCGGCCGGAGCAATATCAGGCGATGGGCCGTCGTGCACGTCTGCGGTGCGCCGAGTTACGCGCTCATGGGCTTCGTCTCGGCAACCCGTCGCGGCAAGCGCCGAGCTAGTGTCCGCCGCCGGCCGCCGCGGCATCCGGCTTCTTCATCAGCAGGATGCCGAACGCCAGCACCACGAACAACCCGGTGAGCAGCAGGAACACATCGACAAAACTCAGCACATAGGCCTGCTGCGTCACCATCCGGCTCAGCTGCTGGATCGCCGCCGCGCCGCCGTCGAGACCGCTGGCATTGTTATTGGCGGCCATCGAGTTGAGCTGGGCGACAGCCGCCGGATTGGCGAAATTGACGTGCTCGCTCAGTCGCTCGAAATGCAGCGCCGTGCGATCGGTCAGGATCGTGTTGATTAGCGCCAGCCCCACCGCGCCACCGAGGTTGCGCGTCAGGTTGAAGAGCCCCGAGGCGCCCTTGATCTTCTGTGGCGCCAATGTGCCAAGCGCGAGGTTGTTGATCGACACCATGCACAACATCATCCCGACGCCGCGGAAGATCTGCGGCCACAAAAGCTCGTTGAAGCTCCAGTCAGCCGTCAACTGGCTCGACATGAAAGTACCAGCCGCAAAGATCAGGAACCCAATGAACAGCATGAAGCGCAGATCGAGCCGGTTCGACAGGATGCCGGCCACCGGCGCCGTAAGGAACATCGCGAGGCCCGAGATGAACAGCGTCTCGCCGATCATCATCGAATCGTAGCCGCGAATTCGCCCGAGATAGACCGGGTAGAGATAGGTGAGCCCATAGAGCCCGACGCCGAGCACGAACGAGAACAGCGACCCGAAGCTGAAGTTCATATTGCCGAAGGCGCTGAGATCGACCACCGGCTGTTCGGCGCGGAACGCCCGCACGAAGAACAGCACGCCACCCGCCACCATCACGATCACAAACAGCATCACCGTCTGGTCGTTGAGCCAGTCATGGCTCGGACCCTCCTCGAGCACATATTCGAGCGAGCCGAGGAAGCTCGCGAGACTGAGCAGGCCCCACCAGTCGAACTTGGCAAACAGCCCCTTCTCGGGCTTGTCGAAATCGATCAGCATCCACGCGCCAACCGCCACGATGACGCCCGGGACGACATTGATGAGGAACAGCCAATGCCAGCTCAGCGAGCTGGTGAGATAGCCGCCGACGGTCGGCCCGATGGTCGGCGCCAGTGTCGCGGTCAGCCCGATGATCGGCGACACGATGGCGCGCTTCGACGCCGGAAAGATCGTGAACGCTGCGGCGAACACCGACGGGATCATGCCGCCGCCGATAAAGCCCTGCAGCGCCCGATAGACGATCATCTGGTCGATGCTGGTGGCCGTCGCGCAGAGCGCGCTGGCCGCCGTGAAACCAGCCGCCGCGATAGTGAACAGCACCCGCGTCGACATGATCCGCGCCAGCATGCCCGACAGCGGGATCATGATGACTTCGGCGATGAGGTACGCCGTCTGCACCCAGGCGATCTCGTCCGAACCGGCGCTGAGACCGGCCTGGATTTCGCTCAGCGAACTCGACACCACCTGGATGTCGAGGATGGCCATGAACATGCCCACGACCATGAAGAAGAACGCGATGATGCGCCGCGTCGGCATCGCCTGGTCTTGCGGCATCGCCTGGTCTTGCGGCATTGCCATGCCATCCATCGTCATATCGACCATACGTGCCTCCTGCCCTCAGAGCAGCGTCTTACTTCGCCGCCGGCGCCGTCCGCGTATCGGCCTCAACCACGACGCTGAGACCGGCGCGCAGCTTGCCGCTGGCCAGCGCCTCGGCCGGTAGTACGATCCGCACCGGCACCCGCTGCACCACCTTGGTAAAATTGCCCGTCGCATTTTCGGCCGGCAGCAGCGAGAACACCGAGCCCGAGGCAGGCGCCAGCGACTCGACAATGCCCTTGATCGGTTCGCCATCCATCGCATCGACGCGGACATTGACGATCTCGCCGGGGACCAGCTTGCTCAGCTGCGTCTCCTTGAAATTGGCTTCGACATAGAGCAGCTGCGTTGGCACCAACGACGCGAGCCGCCCGCCTGCGCCGACGAGATCGCCCGTCTGCACGGCGAGGTTGCCGACGACGCCATCATAAGGCGCACGCAGCACGGTGAAGCCGAGATCACGCTCCGCCTTGTCGCGCGCCAGACCCAGCGATTTGAGCTGGCCTTCAGCTTCGGCGCGCTGGCCCTGCAGCACCGCCACCTGAGCCGCCGCCGCACTGATCTGCGCGTCGCCAGCGACGACATTGGCGTTGGCCTGGTCGAGCGCGGCGTTCGCCTTATCGAGATCGGACTGCGACGCGACATTGGTCGAGGCGAGCGACACCGCCCGCTGCTGCGCCAGCGCGACATTCTTCTGCGCCGCCAGCAAAGAGAGCTTCTGGGCATTGGCCTGCGCGAGGCTCGCCTGTGCGCCGATGATCTGCGCATCGATCCGGTTGAGCGTCAGCTTCTGCGTTTCGATCTGCGCTGCCGCCTGATCGCGCGCGATCTTGAAGTCGCCATCGTCGAGCGTCACGAGGGCGTCGCCCTTCTTGACGCTCTGGTTGGCAACGACGTTGACCCCCGCCACATAACCCGAAAGTTTTGACGAGATCGTCGCGATGTCGCCTTCCACATAGGCGTCGTCGGTCGACACCATAAAGCGGCCATTGGTGAACCACTCATAGCCGTAAAAGCCGCCCGCCAGCAGTGCGATCAGCCCGATGCCTGCAAAGATCATCGGGCGGCGCGAGCGCGTCTTGACGGGCGCGGCCGCTTTGGGGACCACATCATTGGCCGCCGCTTCGAGCGTCACATGGGGCCCCTCGCCCAGCCCCTCGCTATGCGGGGGAATCGCGGTAGTCTCGTCCTTGACCGGTTGAGCGGGGAAAGGACGGACTTTCTGGGTGTTCTGCGACTGAGCCATCCGGCCCTCCGGGACAAATATTTTGAACTGAACCGTTCGGTTCGATTGACTTAAAGAAGTGACTTGCCCATATCAAGTTAAATCGAACTGAACGGTTCAGTATATTTTGGAGCACCAGCCATGTTGATTTCAGAGGAGGCGACCGACGCCAAACCTGGGCGTCGCGTCGCGGGCCAGGACCCCGTCAAGCGGGCTCAGATCCTTGATGGCGCCAAACGCTGTTTCCTGAGCGTGGGCTTCGAAGCCGCCAGCATGAACGAAATCACCTCCGAGGCCGGCGTCTCAAAGGGCACGCTCTATGTCTACTTCAAGGACAAGGAGGACTTGTTCAAGGAGCTGATCGACCGCGAGAAATCCGCAGTCGCGGGCGCCGCCAAGAAGGAACTGGAGCGCCCTGGCAGTATGGCCGAGAAACTGCATCGCTTCGGCACTTACGTCACCTCGCGCCTGACGTCCGAAGACGTCATCCGCGCCCAGCGTATGGTGCTGGGCATCGCCGAGCGCATGCCCGAGATCCCCACCCGCTTTTTCGGCAGCGACGCGTTCTCCGCCCATTTACTGTTGCAGGCCTATCTCGACACTCAGGTCGCGGCCGGCGAATTGGTGATCGACGACACCGAACTCGCCGCCCGGCAATTCCTCGAGCTCTCGATGGCCTCGGTGTTCAAGCGCCGGCTGTTCGGCAATCTGCCGGCGCCGATGCCGATGCCCGAAATCGAGCACGTCGTGGACAAAGCCGTCGACATGTTCCTGTGCTACTACGGCCGCCATTGAGCCCCGCAGGCGCCGCCGGGCGCCGCGGAGCGTCGTTCTGATTAAAGCGTTCTAGAACTCGCTCCAATCCTGCCCGACGACTTTCTTGCCGCCGAGATAATTCTTCGCCGCAGAGGCCACCATCCTGGTCGGCGCCGTGGGGCCAATTGGCTTGGCGGTGGGCTGCCCGGCAGCCTCCGTCGGCTGCTCCTCCCCGTCGACCACGAACACCGAAACAATCCGGTCGAGTTCGACGGCCTGGGCTTCGGTTTGTTCGATTGCTGCATTGGTTTCTTCCACCAGCGCCGCGTTGTGCTGGGTCATCTCGTCCATCTGCCGGATTGCCGAGGTCACCCCGGCGATACCGCTAGCCTGATCGCGGCTCGCCGCCGCGATGCTCTCGACCACCGCCGCGCTCTCGCGCACCCCGCCGAGCACCGATTCGAGCCGCTGCGAGGCCTCGGCCACCAGCTTGGTGCCACCCGCGACTTCCTTGCTCGATTGCTCGATCAACGCCTTCACTTCGTTAGAAGCGCTGGCCGCCGATTGCGCAAGGCGGCGAACTTCAACGGCAACCACCGCAAAGCCCCGGCCTGCTTCCCCGGCTCGTGCCGCTTCCACCGAAGCGTTGAGCGCCAGGAGGTTGGTCTGGAAGGCTATGTCGTCGATCAGCCCGATGATGTTGGAGATCTTGCCCGACGATGCCGAGATCCGCGTCATCGCTTCGGTCGAGGCCTCCATCACCCTCCCGGCTTCTTCCACCGTCTGGGACACGGCTTTGGCCTTGGCATTGGCGTTATCGGCCCGCGACGCGTTGGCGCCAACGGTCGAGGCCAGCTCATCCATGGCGGCCGAAGTTTCTTCGATCGCCGCCGCCTGCTTGGTCGTGCGTTCGCTCAGATCGTTGGCGCCGGCCAGGATTTCGCCCGTCGCCGATTTCACGGCTCGTGACGTCTGCCGGAGCTGCGCCACGATGTCGCCGAGACTCTCGCCCACCGCGTTGGTGTCAGTCTGAAGTTGCGCAAAGGCGCCCTGATAGTCGCCGGTCATCCGCTGCGTCAGATCCATCATGGCGAGCGCGCCGAGCACTTCGACGGTGTCGCCGATGCCTCGGTCGACCGTCTCGACCAGCTTGTTGACGCCCACAGCCACGGCCTGCAAATCCTCGTAGTTCGACGCGATCGAAATCCGGTTGGAGAAGTCGCCTGCCACCGCCAGGTCGACCACGCCCATCAGTTTCTGAATCAATTCGGCACCCGCCGCAGTGCGCTCACGCGCTTCGCCGTTGCGGCCTTCTTCGATCGCCCCGAGCTCGCGCATCCTTATGGCGTTCTGTTTGAATACCTCGACCGCTGCGGCCATATTGCCGATGTCGTCGCGACGCCCCTGGGCCGGGACATCGACCTCGAGATCGCCCTCGGCCAGCCGGCTCATCGCGCGTGTCATGCCGACGATCGGCTTCGAGATCGCCCACGCCACGAGAAACCCCACGATCAGCGCCACCAGCACCGCGATCCCGAAGGTGATCAGCAGCGTATTGGACATCTTGTTCTTGAGCGATTTCAGCATGCCCTGCGCGATGGCGCGCTTCTGCTGCGCCAGCGACAGATGCGAGTCGATCGTATCGGTGCCCTTGCCGACCTCTTCCTCGAACTGCACCATCGCGCTGTAGAGCGCGAGGTAGCCGTCGGAGTATTTGTGGAAGTCGGCATCGTAGGTCTTCATTAGTCCAGCGATTTGCGTCTGCGCGTCGGCCGGCAAGGGGGAGCCTGCGAGGGCCGCATCGAACGCGACGCGTGTCTTGACGAAATTGTCGACATATTTGGAATCGCGTCGGACCATGAAGTCCTTTTCATCCTGACGCAGCATCAGCATCTGCACCATTAGCGCGTCGAGATTCACCCCACCCGCGACCTGCTTGTCGAGCGCATCCTCGACGGCGCCGCCACTGACCTTCAGAGCGCCCTGCAGCCCCTGATCCTGCTTCAGGCCGACGCCGGTGTATTTGGCGACCACATCGCTGCTCGCCGCCGGCATGGTGCCCAAAAGCTCCAGCACGTCTTTGTCATCGCCCAGCGTCGCGCCCAAATCGGTCAACTTGCCGGCTGCCGCCGTTGCCGAGGACGCGGCGAAGTCTGAGGGAGCAAAATAGAAATTGTTCGTCGCGCTCAGCATCGACAGCGCCGCGCGCTGCGCGGTCGACAGCCGGAAGAACAAATCATCGGCGACCGCTGCCTGGCTCGTCGCCTTGTCGATCTGTGCCGTGAGAAACAGGTAAACGCCCGCGATCGAGCCGACGGCGACGATCGTCACCGAGGCCATCAGAAAAAGCTTTGTCTTCAACCCGATCTGGGGGAGCCGAAGCCAGCGCAACCACTTGGGAAGCTTGGGGAGGCGAATTTGGAAGCGGCGCTTTTTCGGGGAGGACATGAGAACCTTCTGGTTTGCTCTCTCCGTCCGGCGACGACATCCCAACAATCGTCATGCGCTATCGACGGAAAGACTCCTAAGTCTTACGCATCGCGAAAATTGACCCAGAATGATTAAATATTGACCAATCTATCGGACATGCCGGCGCTTTCGGTCCGTCCGGCCCGCGCCGGCGGCTGATGCAACGGCCGCTTTCCGCTTGTCCCGGCCTGCGCTAGATTGCTTAGGTCCGGAGCGTCAAAACATGTCCCTTGATCCGCTACTGCGCGCTTCCCCCGTCATTCAGATCCACGCAGTCGTGGCGTTCATCGCGATGCTTGTTGGCGCCGTGCAACTCTCACGCAAGAAGGGTGACTGGCTGCATCGCATGATGGGCCGCATTTGGGTGGCGCTGATGGCGGTCGTCGCGCTGTCGTCCTTCTTCATCTGGACGATCCGCCTCTGGTGGATGTTCAGCCCGATCCACCTGATCTCGGTTTTCACACTCGCCATGCTGTGGATCGGCGTCAATCACGCCCGCAAGCACGACATCAAGCGGCACATGCGGACGATGGAATACACCTATTTCCTCGCCCTTGTGGTCACTGGGCTGCTCACCTTCCTGCCGGGCCGCATCATGTACATTGTGGCCTTTGGCGAAGACGGCGCGACGCCGCAGAAGCTCGAAATCTTCGGCGGCATTGTCGGCCTAGCGGCGATCATCGCGACCGTCATCGCCATCGTTCGCCGCCGCCGCGCCGGGGCGGAAGCCGCGACGCTCTAGGGCCGCGGCGAGCCATCACTGCTTCGGCGGCACGTTGTCGATGTACTCGCCATCGTAATTGCCGGCCGGCGAATACTGGCAGACCAGGATGTCGTTGCCGCTGCACTGCGCCAGCCCGCAGCCAACCTGCTTGGTCGACTTCCAGATCACCTGGGTAAAATGCCCGGTATCATCGCCGGTGCCCGCGCCGAAGTCGTAATTGGCGATCTCGCTGTACCAGTCATTGACGAACTGCGCGGGTGAGTAAGCACCGGTCGTGCCCGTCGCGAGGTTCTCGCCCAAATCGGTGCCCGAATGCTCGAACACGCACTGGTCGGCATAGGCCTGCGCGGTCTTGGCGATACTCGCCGACCATTTGAGCGCCGGCACGCCATGCTGTGCCCGCAGCGCATTATGCGCGGCCAGCACTTGGCCCGCGAAATCGGCCGACATCGCCGGCGACACCACAGCCAGCGCCGCGACGCACATCACCATCTTCAGCCAAGTCTTCGTCAATTCAATCCCCCTGTTCCCGGCGTCCCAACACCGGCAGGCTCGGACCCTATCACGCGCTCCGGCGCTGCCTAGCGCCCCGGCCGCACCATCACCTTCACGTCACCCTGCCGCGGCTCGCCGTCGAGCTCGCCCGGCAACTCATCGAGCCCGACGACCCGGCTGATCAGCGGATCAAGCCGCAACATGCCCGCAGCGATCATCGCTGCTGCCCGCCCGTGGGTGTGCGGATTGAGGTACGCCGCCTCGAGCCGGATCTCGCGCACCAGGAGATCGAACGGCTCGACCGCGACCTCCGTGCCTTTCGCCATCACCCCAAAGAGCACTGCCGCCCCGCCATGCCGTAGCACCGCCAGCGATTGCCGGAACGTCTCCGGCACTCCGGCACATTCGAGCGCCACATCCACCCCGCCCGGCGCAATCTCCCCGATCGCCGCGACCGCATCACCCGCCGATGGATCGACGCTATGCGTCGCCCCAAGCTGCTCGGCCAACAATCGCCGCGGCGCCTGCCGCGTCGACAACACCACCACGCCCGCCCCGGCGAGCCGTGCCAATTGCACCATCAGCAGCCCGATCACCCCGCCGCCCAGCACCGCGACGCTGTCGCCCGGCTTGATCCGCGCCACATCGAGTCCATGCAGGCAACACGCCAGCGGCTCCGAGAACGCCCCATGCAGCGGATCGAGCCCGGCCGGCAGCACGATCGCCTGCCCCTCGGGCATCGCCACATGCTCGGCAAATCCGCCGTCGCGCGTCACCCCGATTGCCTGCAGCGTCGCGCAGAGGTTCACCCGCCCGGCCCGGCACGCGGCGCAATGCCCGCACCCGATGTTGGGATCCGCTGTAATCCGGTCGCCCGGCTTCAACCGCATTACGCCCTCGCCCACCGCCTCGACGATGCCGCAGAACTCGTGCCCCAGCGTCACCGGCAGCGCCGTCGGGTATTCGCCGTGGAACATATGCCGGTCCGACCCGCAGACGCCCGCCACCTCGATACGCACCAGCACATCGCCCGGGCCGGCCGCTGGCCGCGCCACCTCGCCGACCAGCATCTGTCCTGGCCGATACAGCCGCGCCGCCTTCATCCCTGGTTCCTCCCGGCGGAACTCTACACCGCCCTTGGCAAAGAATCGTTCGTCCATCTCGACGGAGGTACGTACCTCCGGTAACACTTCGCACAAGACGACGCATGAGCGCCACGCCAGGGACGAGTTTATGAAAATCACTTCGGTCAAGACTGCAGCCACCAGCGGTCACTGCATGCATCTGTGGGTCCGCATCGAAACCGATGCCGGCATCACCGGGCTCGGCGAATGCGTACATGGCGGCCATCAGGCCATCGCCATCATCCACGAGCTCCGCGAAAAGCTGATCGGCCGCGATCCCTTCGCCGTCGATGCCCTGTTCGAGCAGCTGCGCCGCGGCCTTGTCTTCGAAGGCGGCTTCGCCGGCGCCCTCATCACTGCGCTGACCGGTATCGAAATCGCCCTGTGGGACCTCAAGGGCAAAGCCCTCAACACGCCGATCTACGAACTGCTGGGCGGCAAATTCCGCGACGACATCCGCGTCTATGCCGATTGCGAGGTCGAGCCCGGCATGAACATGGACGAGATCAAGCGCGTCATCGACGAAGTGCTGGAGGCTGGCTTCACCGCCCTCAAGATCGACCTCGACATCTTCGCCTACGGCCACACCGGCAGCGAGACGGCGCACTACAAGAAAGACCGCTTCAACATGACGCCGTCGCGCTGGGAGCACGACCGTATGGTCAAGCTCGCCGAGATGGTTGTGGCTGCCGCCGGCCCCGAGATCGACGTCGCGGCCGATCTCCACACCCGCCTCGACAAGCACAGCGCCATCCGCCTCGCGCAGGAGCTCGAACCGCTGCAGCTGATGTGGCTCGAAGAACCCGTGCCGCCCGAGAACGTCGACGTCATGCGCGAGATCACGCAGTCCACCTCGACCCCGATCTGCGCCGGCGAAAATCTCTATCTCCGCCAGGGCTTCCGCGACCTGATCGAGAAGCAGGCCGTCGACATCATCATGCCGGACATTCCGAAATGCGGTGGCCTCTCAGAGTGCCGCAAGATCGCCAATATGGCTGAAATCTATTACATGCCCTTCGCGCCGCACAATGTCGCCTCGCCCATCGGCACCATGGCCTCGGCCCATGTCTGCGCCACGGTGCCCAATTTCCTCGTGCTCGAGTTCCACTGGTTCCACCGCGACTATTGGAGCACCATTACAACCGACAAGCGCAACATCATCGAGAACGGCCGCATCGCACTCAGCGACAAGCCGGGGATCGGCCTCGAGCTCGACTACGACGTCGCCAAAGCCCACCAATATCCCGGCACCACCTGGTTCGCCTGACGCGGCTCAGTTGGCTTCCGACGACCACGGAAAATTCACGTATTGGTCGCGCGTGTCGTAGCAGATGTTGCCGTAGCGCTTGATGTAGACGTCGCGCCGCGCCGGGTCGGCATAGACCGCGCCCGGGTTCGCCTGGTCGGCCGCGTATTGCGCGAGGTTGTCCTTGCTGAGCGCGATCGGCAGTGCATCCATCGCCTGCGGCACGCTCTTGCCGTCGAGCCAATCCGCCGCCGATTGCCCCATCGCATAGCCGAATACCGCCGATGATAGTGCAATGCTCGCCTTGTATGGGCCGTCGCCGGTCTTGATCTCCGCCACCGCCTCGGGCTCGCCGTCGATGCCGCCCAGAAACTGGTCGGGCCGATCCTTGCCCGCCGCCCGCAACGCCTGCAGCGCGCCGAGCACGACGGAGTCGGCGCCCAGCACCACATCGACATTGGGCGTCGCCGTCAGCACCGTGTTCATGGTGGCAAAGCCGCCCTCCTTGGTCACCGGATTGGGCGCGATGTCCGCCACGATCGTGACCCCCGGCAGCTGGCCCAGCTCATGTCGCATCGCCTCGAACCGCGGCGTCAGGTACTGCATGCTGTCCTGCGTCAGCAGCACCACAATGGCTTTGCCGCCGAGTTTGGAATTGATGTAAGCGATCGCAGTGTCGGCCAGCACCTTGCCGGTCTCGTATTGCGGGGCGTTCAAAAGCAGAGTTGCAGGCGGCGGCACGATCGTGCCGACGAAGCCGCCCGACCAGATGATCTGTTGAATACCGTGCCGGACAACGTCGGGATCGGACGACGTCGCAACGACTGCGCCCGTTTTTGCGGCAAGAAACGCCTGCAGCTCATCGGCCGCCTGCTGTGCGTCGCTGTTGGCAAGCACCCGCTGATAGGCCAAACCGCGATCGCGCGCTGCCGTCGACAAGCCCAGATTCACTCCCTCGAGAAACTCTCGGTCGTTCTCCTGCACGTAGCCCAGTGTTCGCGTCAGGCCCGCAGGGGTGTGACACGTCGGCGCGTCGGCTTTGAACGGTGGAAACACTGTCGGCGTCGTGATGCCGGGAGAGCCATCCTGCGCAATGGCTGTGCCCGGCGCGAGCAACAGCGAAAATGCGAGCCCAAACCAGATTCCGCGTCGAGCCGTTCGGTTGCGCATCTCATCCTCGCCTGCCCGGAGTTTGCGTCGCCGGGTCGTTTGGCCTGCCGGGGACGGTTCCACGTTTGTGGGCGACAGTCTACTGCGGGACGTCTTCGGCCCCACTGACCGCGAAAATAGCCCGGGCCAACGTGCCCGGCGTGCGCGGCTCGTAGGCAATAGTGCCGCCAAGCCCCTGCGCCATCGCGCTGACGATCCGCGAGCCCAGCCCCGTGCCCTTGGCCGGTGCGCCCTCGGCCCGCCCAACCCCGTCGTCCTCGACCACCAGCTCTGCCCGGCCCTCCGGCAGCGCCCGCAGCCGCACCCGGATCTCGCCTGCCGTGCCGACCGGATAAGCATATTTGAACGCATTGGTCACCCACTCGGTGACCACCACGCCCAGATTGATGCTGGCGTCTGTGCCCAATTGCACCGGCGCCAGATCATAGCGCAGAACCGTGCTCTGTCCGTCGCCGCGCATCGAGGTCTGGAGATGGTCGAGCAGACCCTTCAAATACTCGTCGAGCGTCACAACCCGCACATCATTGCTGCTGTAAAGCCGCTTGTGCACCAAGGAGATCGCAAAGATCCGGTCCTGCGTTTCCGCCAGCGCGTCCTTCGCCGCCTTGTCGCTGATCGCTTTGGATTGCAGACCAACCAGCGACGACACCAGCGCCAGACTGTTGGCGACGCGATGGTTCACTTCCGACAGCAGCACCTGTGCCCGGTCGCGCGACGCCACCAGATCCACGGTTCGCTCGCTCACCCGCTGCTCCAGTTCGGCGTTGAGCGCATTGACCTCGTCGCGCGTCATCCGCAATTCCCGCGTGTAGCGCAGCAGCACAAACGCCGCCCCACCCACCACCGCGATGATCACCAGGCCGCCAATCGCCGAAACCAGCCGCAGCAGGCCCGCATTGGTCCGCTGCTCCTCAACGCCCGCGGTCAGCCGGTCGTCTGCGAACTTCACGATCCCCGAGAAAAACACATTGGCTTCGTCCGAGATCGCCTTGCCCTTGTTCGTGCGCATGATCGCCAGGGCTTCGTCGTCATGCCGCGCCCGTTTCAGCGTGATCGTCTGGTCGAGCTCGTCGAACTTGTCGGCGAGCAGCGAGGTGAGCCGCTGCACTGGCACGGCGGCTTCGGGATACGGCGCCAGCAACTGCCGCAGTGTCGCCAGCTTGCGCTGCCCTTCCGTCTTTGCCGTGTCGTAGGGTGAAAGATAAATCTCGTTGCCGGTCAGCAGGAAACCGCGCTGGCTGGCTTCCGCCGTCTGCATCGAATTGCGCAAATCGACGGCGGCTCCCCGCGTGTCGCGCGCCTCGACGGCGAGGTTGAAATAGCCCTGCGCGCGTTCCCCCAACCAGAACGTTGTCGCCACGATCGACAGCAACGCCACCAGCCCGATGACCAGGAAGACGAAAGTCGATTGCATGACGCTGCGGCTGGAAATCGGCATGGGCGCTTTCCTGCCCGATATTTCGGGCGCGCGCTATGCAATTTGACCTGTCGGACGCCCGCCACAGCCGGCGTCACGAGCAGCCGTACGACCGCCAACGGCAGGAGAAGGCGCCGGCCTAAGCCGGCGCCTTTGTCACTTGATCACCGGCAATCGGTCGAGCGGCAGGCGCAGGATGATCTGCGCCTGGCAATTCCCCGGCTTGCCGGCCAGCGGCTTGGTGCAAACGCAGACCTGGGCGCGCCGGTCGAAATGGCTGTCGTCCGGACATGTGGTCGGCGTCGTCTCAACCGGCGTTTCCGGCTGCTGCGGCTGCTCGATCACCACGTCCGGCAGGCAACGTCCCGGCCGGCCATGCGTGCCCGGCAGGCAGACACACTCACCATCGACGAGCTGGCTGTCCTTGCGGCACTCCAGCGGCGGCGGCGTCACCTCGTCCGGCTGGCACCGTCCGGGCTTACCATGCGTGCCCGGCAGGCAGATGCAGCGGCCGTCGATCTCCGTACTGTCCTGTGCACAGATCGGCAGTTGCAGGTCCGGTTGACACCGGCCCGGCTTGCCATGCGTATCGGGTTTGCACACGCACTCGCCATCGATCGTCACGCTGTCACGCGGGCACTGCGGGGTCACCTGGTCCGGCACACACTGCCCCGGCTTGCCATGCGTTCCCGGCTTGCATTCGCAGGCGCCGTCCACCAGCACGCTGTCGCGCTTGCAGATCGGCACCACGATGTCCGGCACGCACTTGCCCGGCTTGCCGTGTGTGCCCGTATCGCACTGGCACGCGCCGCCGGTGAGGTGGCTGTCGCTCGGGCATTTGGGCGGGATCGGCTTGGGCGGCAGGCACTGCTTGCCGTTCCACACGAGGCCGGTATCGCAGCAGCCGCCGCCCGGCTTCACCTGGTTGGTCGGGCAGGCCGGCGGCTTGGCGCAGGCATCGGCAGGCAGCGCCGCTTTGGCGGAGGCAGTATACTGCGCCCCCTTGTCGCTGTGCAGCACGTCTGCCGAGATCGCCACATTGGCCGTGTTGACCACCTCGCACTTGTTGCGCACCGCCGCATCCTTGGGGATGTGGATGGTGATACTCATTGAGGCGCTGGCGCCGACCGCGAGGTCCACATAGGGCGACGAACAATGCACATCATTGCCCGCTGCCGGCACGCAGGCCCAGCTGCTCGACACATAGCTCGTGCCGGCCGGCAGGACTTCGTCGACTTCCACGGTGCCGTGATACGGATCGGGACCAGTGGACGTCGCCTTGATGGTGAATGTGGAGTCGTAGCCGTCACCCACCTTCACCGTCGTGCCGGCGATCTTCGCCAGCTTAAGGCTCGGTGGATCGCAATAGACGAACACCGGACCCGGACCCGGGTTGATGAACAGTTGCGGCACCTTCTGGTTGGCCTGGGCAAAATGGCCCGGGTCCCACGAGAACGGTGTGTCGATCCACACACTGTTGGTCACGTTGCAATCGGCCAGCGTCACGCCGGTCGGGTCGACGCGCGTCGTCGCCGTGAAGATCCAGCTCGCACCTGACGCCAGCGGCGCCGGTTTGCTGCACAGCCAGTGATTAGGGCTGACCAGCGGACACGCGGCCCCGCTGAAACTCGTCGGCTTGGTGTTGTAGTCCATCACCTTGAGCGGCAGCGGTTGCGCGCTGGCGCCGAAGTTCAAGACCCTGATCTCGAACTTGCAGAGCCAGTCCGTACTGCCCGGATCGGACGCGCACCCCTTGGCCGTCTTGGTGATGTTGAGCTTTGGTCCGGCGCCACCGCAGGCCGGGTTCGGGATCGGCTGCGCTGCCGATGCCGAATCATTGCCGGCTGGGTTTTGGACCGAGCCCGGATTGGGCGCCACGATCGCGATGTTGTTGGACACCGAGCAGGTGCCCGGCAGCGCGGCGTACTTCGTGTAGAACGGCGTGATGTGCGCGACGCCCGACGCCAGGAACACCGGCCCGGGCAAATTGCAATTGACCACCGCGGTTCCGGCACAGCCGGGCATCACTGCCGTGAGCGAATTGTAGGTCGCCCCCAGCGAGGTGTCCTTGAGCTTCACCGGGCCGAAATACGCGTCCGGCCCGACATTGATGAGATTGAGTTTCCAGCCGCAATAATACGACCCGCCGAACAGGAAGCATCCGGTCGCAACTTTCGTGACCTTGAGATCGGTATGCGGGTGCGGCGCCAGACACGCCGCCGACAGGATATGCGTCGTCGCCGTGGCGAAGTCGTTGCCGGGCAGGATGTTGCTGGGCGAGCCGCCGGCCGGCGACACGATGTTCGCCTTGTTGGGTAGATCGCATAGCGGCGGACCCACCGGCTTTTTCACATGCGCCCGCACGAAGAACCCGGAGGTCCAGCCCGGCGGCACATTCACCGGCGCAGCATTGATCGTGCAGGTCAGCACCGGGCCGACCTGCGGGCAGGTCCACGGCCCGAAGACATTGGCCGGCGCGTTGACGCCAAGCGTATCCTTGACGGTGATCGGCCCGGAATAATTGCCCGGCCCGACATTGGTGACCTGCACGCGATAGGTGCAGAGGTAATCCACCCCAGCATCGAAGCAATTGGCCGGGAACGTGAACTTGGTCAGCGTCAGATCGGTGACGCCAACGCCCGGCGGCACGCAGCCCGGAGCCGGAATGATGGCGACACCACCATCGAAATCGTCGCTCGGATCTTCGTCATGCCCCCAGAACGGCCATTGGATGCCGGCCACATTGACCAGCTGGCACAACCCGGCAGCGACAGGCTTGGGCAGCTTCACCACCTCGTGCAGCACCACACCGTCACCGGGGTAGAGCAGCACCGGGCTCCGCGTACAATCGGCCGCCGATGGGCCGCTCGGACCACACGCCCAGGGCGGTTGTGGCCAGAACGACATGGTCGCGCCCGGCGGGTTCGCCGGCAGGAAATCGTGTACACTTACCGGCCCCCAATAGGGCACCGTTCCAGTGTTCTCGACCCGGATGGTGTAGCTGCACCAGAAATTGGCGCCGCCATCGACGCAGAAATGCGGCTTCGCCCATTTCTCGAGCGTCAGATTGTAATGCTCCGGCGGCACGAAGTCCGGCGGCGGAATGAAATCCGGCTCATCATCGGGCGGCGGCGCGGACGGGCCTTCGCAGACCTGCCAGATTGCCACGGCGCCGACATGCCCCGCCTCGCTGGGCGTCTGCTCGTCGGTGTTGGCATCATAATCGGTGAAGACCGAATGCAGCGGCGGATCGTTGAATGGCCGCACGCCGGATTTGGAATTGCCCTGCAGCCCGTGCACATAGCCCGGTCCATCGAGCGGCGGCTCGAGATCGGGATTGCTGCGCAGCGCATCGCCGGTCGCCCAGACATAGGCGCTGCACGCCCCGCTGAAATCGCCGGCGTCGCTGTTGAAGCCATAGCCAAGCGCCACCCCGCCCGAGGCGCTCGTGCCGCCGTCGGCCACGCCGATCGCATAGCTGTCCGGGGTCGCGGCCCAAGTGCTGGGCG
This sequence comes from Devosia sp., assembly GCA_039934955.1. Classification (GTDB taxonomy): domain Bacteria; phylum Pseudomonadota; class Alphaproteobacteria; order Rhizobiales; family Devosiaceae; genus Devosia_A. The sequence goes on along the minus strand of JBDTLB010000124.1, from coordinate 14,626 downwards.
TCGTGGGATCATCCGGGAATTCGCGCTTGTAGCGCACCACCGACGACGTCCCGGCTTCCGCGAAGACGGAATAATCGTAGCTGCCCACCTGTGGCCCGCGCTGCGCCAGGATCATCCGCCCCTGCGCGTCAAACACGATGCTGGTGATGTCGTTGTTGGAGGGCAGATCGGTGGCGTCGAGCTCCCAGCGCGCCGTGCCAAAACTGCCATCGGCGTTGATCCGCACCGACCAGATCTGCGGGCTCTCGGACTCCGCCGAAGCGCTGGCCGAATAATACAGCCGGCCGCCCCGCGCCGCGAGCCCATACACCTTGCGCTCCGGCTGGGTGATGCCCCAGCTTGTCGGATCTTCCGTGTTGAATACCGGATCGGTGACATCCATCGCGCTGCCGTCATCGGCCACCGGATCGAGCCCATGCGTCGGCCGCGCCGTCACGCCATGGTCGAACGTATCGGCGATGCTGCCATCGGCCGCGATCCGGTAGATCAGCCCGGTATCGAGATCGGAGGCGAAGAATTGCTGGCTCGCCGCGTCGAACACCAGGGCGCCAAGTCCGGCGCCGCTATTGGCCGCGATCGTCGTGAACAGCGAGATTTCGCCGCTCGTCCCATCGATTTTCCAGATGCTGCCCGGGAACCCTTCGGCGCCACCGGCGCTGCCCCACTGCCCCGCCATGAAGCTCGCCTCCGGCGCGCCCAGCTTGGTGCGGATCGGATTGCCGTCCGCGTCCGGGATGACGATGTTGAGCCCAAACGCCGAGCTCGCCGCCAGATAGATATTGGGCGCCGCGGCGCCACTCATCTCCGGCGCATCGTCCAGCGCCACGCCGAACACCTGCCCGACGTCTTTGGCGTACGCCCCGAACACCTGCGACGCATCGTTCAATTGGCCCGTCGGCGGCCCGTCATGGGCCAGCCTTTGGATGACCATCGACAGGCCATCGGGATTGATGAATGTGTAATCGAGCGGATCACTGCCCGCCGGCGGCGCATCCGGCGCCAGCACACCCGCAAAGCCGGTGATGATCGGCTCACCCGGCGCAAAAATCGGCGGGTCCGCGGCAAGCGCCCCCGATGCGCCAAGCGCCATCGAAGCCGCAAACGCTGCGAACCGGATTTTGAACCAAACAGACTTCAGTGACGTCAGTCGAGAAAGCAATACCATGGCGACCCTCCTGCCATTGTATGCCCCAAGTCCGTGCCCCTCAGCACAAACTCCGCACCCTATGCGTATCACGCTCCCGCCGCAGGTCCATCCCAATTTTGTGACAATTGCTGCGCATCAGCGCGCGATATTCACACTGAGTTCATGCCGAAATCTGCGCGCCGCCAGCTATTTCCGTGACCCGATGGCATCGCCGCTTCGCTGCGTTCGGCCAGCACCGCGCAAACGAAGTGGAAGATGTCGTCCCTTGTGAACTGGCGCCCCGCCCCGCGGCGCCGTCATTGCATCACACGGATGTCCAACTGGCGTCGACTCTCGCGTCAGGCGCGCACACGAAGACCTCGACTGCGCTGCTCCGTCACAGCTCCACCACGTCCGGATAGTCCGCCTTGAGTACCTGCAGCAGGGCGCGGATGTAGCCGAAGCAATAGGCGAAGGCGGCGGCGTCGTTGGCGCCGCCGGGCTGGGCGGGAGCATGGTCCGGCATGGTGACGTCGCGGTAGTCGGTCTTGATGGCATCGCCAGAGGAGACGGAGGTGCCGCTCAGATGCGGCACGTGATCGGGCATGACCATATATTGGTACCCAAGCTCGGCGAGGACTCTCAGGCAGCCCCACATGTCCATGTCGCCCTCGTCGGGGAAGGCTTCCATGAAGCTCAGCTTGCGGCCGATGATGTTGCGGTAATGGATGTTGAAGATCTTGCCGCGCTCGCCGAACCAGCGGATGACGTCGTTGATCTGGGCGCGGGGGTCGTCGAGCATTTCGCCGACGGTGCCAATGCAGAAATTGAGACCGTGCCACGGGCTTTCGCGCATTTGCACGAAGCGCTTGAGGCCCTCGACGGTACCCAGAACGCGCGTCACCCCACGATAGCCGGGGGGGGTATATGGATCGTGCGGATGGCAGGCGAGTCGGACACGGTTCGATGCGGCGACCGGCACGACGCGCTCGAGGAAGTAATCGATGCGCTCCCAGTTTTCCTCTTCAGGCAGGACGCCGGCAAGGGAGGGCGGCGCGGTCTGGTCCATCCGGTCCCAGCGAAAGGCTGAATTGCGGGAGCCGCCGCGGCCCATCTCGTCCACCGAGCGGGGGATGCCGATGATGTTGAGATTATACTTGGCCGAGGGGATGCCAGCGGCGGCGATGCGCTCGATGAGCTTGCAGATGGACTCGATCTGTCGGTCGCGCGCCGGGCCCTTGCCGAGGATGTCCGGGCTCTGCTGATGCTCGATGGGGCGCGAGGAGAGCGGCAATTGCACCATGTCGAGCACAAGCCCACAGCGCTCGAGGCGCTCGCGATGGCGCAGCAGGTCATCGAGACTCCAATCGTGCGGGTTGCCGGCCGGATCGGCATTGATGTGGCGCACGCCGAGTTGGACGAACTGGCGATATTCGTCGTCTGTCGTGACCGCGTTCTGGGTGCCGACATACATGGTTTCGTCCTCCCGTACGCGCCGCCCGAATTGAGACTGGACCGGTTCCGCGCCGATCACTAGCTTGGACCGGAATTGCCGCAAGGGGGAAGGCTTTAGATGACATATCTTGCACCAGGCGCCATGGCGCAGGCGATCGCCAGGGACCTGCTATCCTTCCCGATCACGCACATGACAGCCGATCTCGGCTTCGACGAGGCGCCGTATCGGGCGCATCTGCGCTGGATCGTGGAACAGGCGCCGGCCGCGATCTTCGCGGCGGGCGGGACGGGCGAGTTCTTCTCGTTGTCGCCCGATGAGGTGGAAACGGTTGTCCACACGGCGGTAGATGAGGTGAAGGGCGCAATGCCGGTGCTTGCTGCAGCCGGCTATGGCACGGCGATGGCCATCGACCTCGCGCGCCGGGCGGAGCGCGCCGGCGCCGACGGCATCCTGCTGTTTCCGCCCTATCTGGTGAACGCCAGTCAGGCAGGGCTCGCTGCGCATGTGGAAGCGGTGTGCCGGGCGACCGGGCTGGGGGTGATCGTCTATAACCGCGACAACGCCATACTTGAGGCGGAGACGGTGGCGCGGCTCTGCGCGGCGTGCCCCAACCTCGTAGGACTCAAGGACGGAGTTGGCGACATCGAGCTGATGGTGCGAACGCGGAGCCTGCTGGGCGAGCGTCTGGTGTATCTCGGCGGCCTGCCGACGGCGGAGACCTTCGCGCGGCCCTATCTCGCGATGGGTGTCGCTACCTATTCGTCGGCGCTGTTCAACTTCATGCCGAAATTCGCCAGGAGGTTCTACAACGCTGTTCGCGCCGAGGACGCCACGACCATCGAGGCAGGGCTGCGCGATTTCATCCTGCCTTATACGGCGATCCGTAACCGGGGGCGCGGTTATGCCGTGTCGATCGTCAAGGCCGGCGCCCGGATCGTGGGCCGCCCCGGCGGCGCCGTCCGCCCGCCGCTCACCGAACTGGATGCGAAATCATATGCAGACCTCGAAACGCTGATCACGGCGCATGGGGACGTGGCGCCGGGGGTGCAAACCCGATAGCGAGGGCGGCCTGTCGCCACCCGAGCCGCCCGCAATCCTGTTCCCTCTCCGTTCGCCCCGTGCTAGCGTCAAAGCTTCGTCGCCCCACTGACAGTTTTTGACAGCGCACCTACATAGGGTGCCCGTGTCGAACTCCCTTTGCCGAGCACCCGATGGCCGCCCCGAACAAGCCCGAGCCCAAGAGCACTTTCTCCATCGACGAGTTCATCGGCGAGATCGAGAAGGCCGAGGCCGAGACGCTGAACAAGCGCCTGCCGCAGGAGCGCCTGCGCAACAAGCGCCAGCTCGACAACGCCGCCCGCCGCGCCGCCGAGAAAGCCGGCACCACCGGCGAGCTCGTGCCCCAGCCTTTGGTGACGAAGCCCCCGAGCGGTTGGCCGGACGAGCCGTCTTCCGGCTCGCCCGGACAGAGCACAAAGAAAGCCCCGAAAAAGGCCACCCGCTCCGCCGCGACCGGCATGTCGCTGAAAGCCCCGAAATCGAAGGCCAACTCCGTCGACCGCATCAGCTTTGACGGCATGGGCGAGCCCGAGCAGGCCGGCTTCGGCCACGTCCCCTCGCCCCAGACCATCACCGCCCGCAGCATCAGCCGCGCCACCGCCAAGGACCCCGAGGCGCTCGCCCAGCTGAGGGAGGCTCTTGCGAGTAGCGTGGCCAAGGCAAAGATTCCCGGCACCTCGACCCGCAAGAAAGTCGCCCTTCCCGGCCAGAACCTCGAGGGCGCGCAGACCGTCGGCATCTCGGCCACCGTGCGCGCGCTCGAAGACATCATCCTGCACGGCCGCAAGGAAGTGGAGGGCAACGACGCCTGGCATCCGCACCGCCCGGCGCCGCGCGAGAAATCCGAGGGCGGCATTCCGTTCAAGCTGGTGACCAGCTACGAGCCCGCCGGCGATCAGCCCACCGCCATCGCCGATCTCGTCGAGGGCATCGCCAATGGCGAGACCGACCAGGTGCTGCTCGGCGTCACCGGCTCGGGCAAAACCTTCACCGCCGCGCAGACCATCATGCGCACGCAGCGCCCGGCGCTGATCCTCGCCCCCAACAAGACCCTCGCGGCCCAGCTCTATGGCGAGATGAAGAGCTTCTTCCCCGACAATGCGGTGGAGTATTTCGTCTCCTACTACGACTACTACCAGCCCGAAGCCTACGTGCCGCGCACCGACACTTACATTGAGAAGGAATCGACCATCAACGAGCAGATCGACCGCATGCGCCACTCGGCGACGCGGGCCCTGCTCGAGCGCGACGACGTCATCATCGTCGCCTCGGTCTCCTGCATCTACGGCATCGGCTCGGTCGAAGACTACACCGCCATGACCTTCGATCTGCGCAAGGGCCAGACCATCGACCAGCGCGCGCTGCTCCGCGGCCTTACCGATTTGCAATACAAGCGCGGCGACACCGGCTTCGTCCGCGGCTCGTTCCGCGTCCGCGGCGACACAATCGAACTCTTCCCCGCGCACTATGAGGATGCGGCGTGGCGCATCACGCTGTTCGGCAACACTATCGAATCGATCGCCGAATTTGATCCGCTGACCGGCAAGAAGAGCTCCGACCTGCTCTTCATCCGCGTCTTCGCCAACTCCCACTACGTGACGCCCCGCGCCACCCTCACCGGCGCCATAAAACTCATCCGCGCCGAGCTCAACGCTCGCCTGCAGGAGCTGAACGGCGCCGGCCGCTTCCTCGAAGCGCAGCGGCTCGAGCAGCGCACCTTGTTCGACCTGGAGATGATGGAAGCCACCGGCTCCTGCGCCGGCATCGAGAATTATTCGCGCTACTTCTCCGGCCGCAAGGCCGGCGAGCCGCCCCCGACTTTGTTCGAGTACCTGCCCGACGACGCACTCGTCTTCGTCGACGAAAGCCACGTCACCATCGGCCAGCTCGGCGCCATGTATCGCGGCGATCTTCGCCGCAAGGCGACGCTCGCCGAATACGGCTTCCGCCTGCCCTCCGCCATGGACAACCGCCCGCTCCGCTTCGAGGAGTGGAACGCCATGCGCCCGCAGACCGTCTATGTCAGCGCCACCCCCGGCGCGTGGGAGATGGAGCAGGCCGGCGGCGTCTTCGCCGAGCAGGTCATCCGCCCCACCGGCCTCACCGACCCGCCGGTCGAGATCCGTCCGGCCAAGACCCAGGTCGACGACGTCGTCGACGAGATCCGCCAGGTCAACAAGGCCGGCTACCGCACCCTCGTCACCGTGCTCACCAAGAAGATGGCGGAGGACCTCACCGAATACATGCACGAGCAGGGTTTGCGCGTGAAGTACATGCACTCCGACATCGACACCATCGAGCGCATCGAGATCATCCGCGACCTCCGCCTCGGCGCCTTCGACGTCCTCATCGGCATCAACCTTTTGCGCGAAGGCCTCGACATCCCCGAATGTGCGCTGGTGGCCATCCTCGACGCCGACAAGGAAGGCTTCCTCCGCTCCGAGACCAGCCTGATCCAGACCATCGGCCGCGCCGCCCGCAACGTCGACGGCCGCGTCATCCTCTACGCCGACCACCAGACCGGCAGCATGGACCGCGCCCTCGCCGAAACCAACCGCCGCCGCGAAAAGCAGATCGCCTACAATGTCGAGCACGGCATTACACCGCAGTCCGTCAAGTCCAACATCCAGAACATCGTCGACAGCGTCTACGAAAAGGACCACGTCACGGTGTCGATCGGCAAGGGCAAGGACGGTAAGGAACAGATCCAGGTCGGCGCCAACCTCAAAGCCGTCATCAAGGACCTCGAAACCCAGATGCGCGAAGCCGCCACCAACCTCGAATTCGAACGCGCCGCCCGCGTCCGCGACGAGATCAAGCGCCTCCGCGAGATGGAACTGGATACGCTCGAAGGCGCGGCCGACTAAACCCGCAGTCGGCGTCCTTCCCCTTCGCAGCGGGGGAAGGTGTCGCGGAGCGACGGAAGGGGGCGGCCGCACTCACTGCACCACCGGCTCCGCTGGTCCCCCCTCCCACAAGGATGGCCGAACGAGGCTTATTCATGCCGGGTCTGACAGAGCGCGGAAGAAGGAACCGCGGCGAGCCATCCCCCCCGCTACTGGGCGCTCGGGCCTCTCCGCACGCTGTGACGCAACCCTCGCTTCCGCCGGGCGTTCTCCCCGCACTACCCTCTAGGAGCATACAAATGGCACACGAAGAGCATCACAAATCCGCCGCCGAGTATCAGGATCGCGCCTGGGAGTTGGTCAAGAAGATCCAGTTCGCGCTGTTCACCACCTGGGACGGGCATAAGCAGGCGCAATGGCCGCTCACCGCCCATGAAGGTCGGGAGGATGGCGAAATCTACTTCCTGGTCGGCGGCGCAGGTGAGAAATACATCCATCTGACTGAGTTTCCCGCCGTCACCCTCGGCTTTGCCGATCCGGGCGGACCGAAATACGTCGTCATCAACGGCCACGCCGCGATCAGCAACAACCGCGGCAAGATCAAGGAATTGTTTTCGCCCTTCGCCAAGGCCTGGTGGAATTCGGCCGACGATCCCGACATCCGCCTGCTCACCGTGACGCCCGATAAGGCCGAGATCTGGGATTCGCCCAACAAGCTCATCGCCACGGCCGTCATGCTGACCGCAGCAGCTACCGGCACTAAACCCGCCGTCGGCGATCACGGCACGGCGCGGATGTAATGTCGCGCCCCGACTCGCCGCATGTCACCGCCCTGCGCGCCTTCCGCGAAAATCTCGTGGAGGCGCGCCGCGCCGCCGCCCAGCAGAGCAATTTCGACGCGAACAACCTCGATGCGGCAGTGCGCCGGTTCATCGACCTGCAGACCGCCATCACCCTGGTGGACAAGGCCATCGAGAACGAAATGGATCTGACGCCCCTGCCCCGCGTCGACGACCCAACGGAGCTGCCGCCGAAAATCTAGCGCGGGGCGGCGGCCCGTCACCCCAAGGCTTGACCCAGATCAAGCCTTCGCCCGCTCTGGGGCGTATTGTTTGCGATCAACTCACAATCGAGGTTCGCGATGAACTACGAGTCCCAATCGGTCAAGGCGCTGCTGGTTTTGCTGCGCCTCAGCATGGCGTGGGTGTTCCTCTATGCCGCATCTCATCAGGTTCTGGTTCCCGGCTGGTCGGCCGGCGGCTTCCTCGGCAGCACCAAGACGTTCCACAGCGTCTTCGCGCCGCTCACCGCCCCCGGCATCATCAATGTTATCAGCTTTCTGGTCGAGTACGGCCATCTGCTGATCGGCCTGTCGCTGCTCGTCGGGCTGTTCGTCCGCATCAGCTCCATCTTCGGCATCCTCATCATGATCCTGTATTGGATGGCGCATATGGATTTCCCCTACATCAGCGACACCACCAATTTGCTGGTCGACGAGCATATCGTTTATGCGCTGGTGCTCGGCCTCATGATCGCCACCCGCGCCGGTCACATCTTCGGCCTCGACGGCTGGGCGGCGGGGCTCAAGCCGGTGCATGCCAACAAATGGCTCGCCTGGGCCACCGCCTGATCTGCACCGGTGTTCCGTAGCCAAGCGAGAGGCCCGCCCCGGCGGGCCTTTTGGCATTTCGCTCATGAAAAATGTTGCGACGCGGCCGGGTTCAGCTTCGACCGGCTCGAATTCCTCGGGCACCGCTGGGGATTCGGCGAAGTCGCTAAAATTGCATCCTAAATGCGCAAGTCATCTCCCGTTCAGCCGGGCGGCAATAGGTTCAGGTCAAGGCAAGCGATTGCCACCAACCGAAGGAACCGCAAATGACCCTCTCGATCAAAGCCGCCCTTGCTGGCGCCATCCTCCTCGCCACGATTGGTAGCTCGTTCGCCGCCACCATCGACGGCAACACCAAAGTCCTCGACACGCCGAACAAGTGGGCCAACACCCTGCAGTGGGCGTTCGATGGCCAGCACGTGAAGGTCCTGCAGTGCCAGGGCAAATTCTGTTACGTCAAGCTCGCCGGCCCGGACGGCTGGGTCCGCAAGTCGGACATCGATTTCAACAACTACAACGGCCCGGTCTATCCGATCTACCCGACCTATCCGTCCTCGCCGGTCCACGCCTGCTTCACTGGCCCCTACGGTTACGTCTGCATCAACTAAGTGCCCGCCTGTTGACGCAGTCGGCACGCCGGTCTCCTTCGGGAGGCCGGCGTTGCATTTTGGGGAATGCCACTCTATCTGAACCGGAGCGAATGGAGAGCCCGATGGCCGCCCAAGGCATGAAGCCCTACGTGAAACTGGCCTCGACCCTGGTGGTTGTCGGCATGGGCCTGTTCAGCGTCGAACAATTCGGCCTCGGCAAGATCGAGGGACCCGGCCACAGCATCCATCTCGACGGGACGGTGCTATCCATTCTGGTCCTGGCCCCCATCGCTCTGGTCGCCGCCGGTGCGGTGGTCTTCGTCGTCGGCAAGATGCGGCGGATGTAAACTGCGGGCCGCAGCTCACTCGACGCGCAGCCGCTCCACATCGATGCCCTTGGCGAGCAATGGGGCCGTCATTTGCCGGCCCAAAACTTCGTTGATCCCGTAAAGCACGACCGCGCCCACCAGCAGCGCCACGCCAAAGCCGCGAAACCCATCCTCGGTCGCCACCAGGATGGCGCCGATCAGCGCCACCACCACGCCGCCGAACAGCAGATACAGCCTGCGGTCGCGCTGCACCTTGAGGTTATGCGCACTCGACATCAGCAGATCGCGTAGTTCAGTATCGCTCATCGCCGACAGTTCGCGATTGGTGCCCTCGCGGCGGATCGTTTCGATATAGGCCTCGACCCGGCGCTCGGTCATCGCCTGCTTGGTCGCCGCCAGCCTGCCGCGGAACAGATAGCTGACCACCGTGCCAAGCAGCACCATGATCAGTCCGAATTCCAGCACGACGCCCATGGCGCACCCTCCCAAACTCATCCAATCGCGCTAGAAGTGCCCATGACCGGCCTTCGTTTCAAGACCCGGCAGGAGACGCGACCACGATGAACGAGCCATTGCTGCTCTGGGCCAGGCTCTGCCTCCGCCTCGGCCTCGTGCTGCTGGCGGTCGGGCTGCTGCCTTTGCTGGCCGTCGCCACGATCTTCACCGGCTTTGACCCGCTGATTCCGGTGCTGCTGAGTGTGTCGGTTGCGCCGATCGGGGCGCTCTGCGCCCTCGCGGCGCTTATTCTTTTCCTGGCAGCGCTGGTTCGGCGGCGGCCGGAGGGACCCTCTTGATGCGTTCTCGCGCCATCACCACGAGGCCCGCCGCCACGATGATCGCCGCGCCGAACAGCGACACCGGATCGATGAAATGCTGAAACACCACGACGCTGAGCACGATGCTCCACGGCAGCGACGTGTAGTTGAACGGCTGCAGCACACTGGCCGGGGCAATCGACAGCGCCAGGATCATGAGACCATGCGCCGCGACGCCGGTGATCATGATGTAGCCGATCAGCAGTGTCGTCTGCAGGTCGAGCGGCTGCCAGAAGAACACGCCGACTGACGAACTGACCACCAACCCGACCAGCCCAACATAGACCATGCTGGTTGTCGGCGAATCCGTCGCCGAAACTTTCCGCGTCAGCACGATGTAGAGTGCGTAGCAGGCACCCGACCCAACCGCGAACGCTACGCCCCAATCGAGCGGCACGCCGCCCGGCCGCACGATCACCAGCGCCCCGAGGAAGCCGACCGCCACCGCGCTCAGCCGGAAGATGCCGACCTTTTCGCCGAGCAGCGGGATCGCCGCCAGCGTCACCAGCAGCGGATAGACCAGCGTGATCGACTGCACTTCAGGCAGTTGCACGGTCCTCAGCGCCAGCACGAACATCCAGATGTCGATGACCAGCAGTACGCCGCGCAGAATCTGCAGCACCGGATGCCGCGTTTGCAGTGCCGCCTTGATCGAACTGTTGCGCAAGGCGAGAAACAGCGAGAACGCCGCGAACGCCCAGAACCGCATCATCGTCATCTGGAATGGCGAGACCGATTGAACCAATAGCTTGCTGGTCGCGTCCTGCGTCGAAAAGATCAGGATGGCGAGCAGCGCAAATGCAATGCCGCGCCCCACATTGTCTCGCCGGGCGCCGGCCGCAAGATCAGTCATCTGCGAATATCCAAACCAGATTGCCGGATCGCAGCAAAGCGACCCGGCAACAATGCTATCGCTACGACGACGACTTCATCGCCATATTTTTGATGGCGCCGACGATCGCGGTCAGGATACCGCCGCCGACAAGACCGGTCACAGCCTGCCCGGCATAAGCCGCGCCGCCGCCAGCAACCAGCCCGGCAAGTCCCGGAACCATTCCGATGATCCAGGTGCCGACATAGCCGCCGATCAGGCCGACGATCGCATCAACCGTCGGGTTTATGCTCACCTGCTTGGCGACCCGCCCGGTCCCATATCCACCAACTGCGCCACCGACGAGTTGGATAATGATGCCTACCAGATCCATAGCAATCCACTCCTTCCCATGACGGGGTACATCCCCGCTTCGCGCCGCGAAGCCTAGGCCTGTCCAGACGTCGTCGAAAGAGCCAAGGCCCCTGTCTCCCCCGCGAAGTCCCAAAACCCTTCCGGCGGCGGCCCTTACGCCCTATCTTGGCAACCTCATGAGCCCCCGAACGAATCAATCCACAGCGCTGCCGCCCGTCGCCCTCATTACCGGGGCCGCCGACCGCATTGGAGCGGCCATCGCCCGCGCGCTGGCGGCCGCCGACTGGAAAGTCGTCGTCCACTACCGTGCATCGGCCGACAAGGCCCATGACACCGTCGCTGCCATCAAGGCCGCCGGCGGTGACGCTGCGCTGGTCAAAGCCGATCTGAGCAAGCGTGCCCAGCGCGCGCGCCTCATCGCGGCCGCCTCAAAGCCGTTCGGCCCGCTGACGCTGCTCGTCAACAATGCGTCGAGCTTCGAGCCGGACTCGGTCTTCGACCTGAGCGAAGCCTTGTGGGACACCCATTTCGCCGTACACGTCGAGGCGCCAGCGTTCCTTGCGCGCGACTTCGCCGCACAACTTCCCGAGGGATCGCGCGGCAACATCGTCAACATCATCGACGCGCGCGTGCTCGACCTGTCGCCCGCGTTCTTCAGCTACACCCTGAGCAAATCTGCGCTCTGGACGATGACGCGGACGCTAGCCCAGTCGCTGGCGCCAAATATCCGCGTCAACGCCATCGGCCCCGGCCCGACAATGCCGCCGCCTGGCGTCAACGCCGCCGCCTACCGCAAGCGCCAGGCAGAACTGCCTCTCGGCCGAGGCGCCACTGCTGACGAGATTGCCGCAGGTGTGTTGACCATCCTCGCGACCGGCACCATGACCGGCCAGATGCTTGCCCTCGATGGCGGCGAGCATCTCGAATGGCCGGCGCGTCGGGGACCGAGCCCCAAAAGAGCACCCAAAGGGCCGGGCAAGTGACAGAGTCGATGGAAGCGGGCGCGGAGGTCATTCGCGCCTTCGTCAAGACCCTGCCCTCGTCGCCGGGCGTCTACCGCATGATCGATGCGACCGGCGAGGTCATGTATGTCGGCAAAGCCCGCAGCCTCAAGGCACGCGTCACCAACTACACGCGGCCCGAAGGGCTTGAGATCCGCCTGCAGCGGATGATCGCAGCAACCCGGACGATGGAGTTCGTTCGCACCGAGACCGAGGCCGAAGCACTGCTGCTCGAGGCCAATCTCATCAAGCGGCTAAAACCTCGCTTCAACGTGCTGCTGCGCGACGACAAGAGCTTCCCCTACATTCTCATCGCCACCGAACATGAAGCTGCCGAACTAACCAAGCATCGCGGCACACGCCGCAAGAAGGGCGACTATTACGGCCCCTTCGCATCGGCAATCGCCGTCAAGCGGACTATCACATCGCTGCAAAAGGCATTTCTGCTGCGCACCTGCTCCGACAGTTTTTACAAGGCTCGCACTCGCCCCTGCATGCTGCATCAGATCAAGCGCTGCGCCGCGCCCTGCACCGGCGAAGTCAGCATCGAGGCCTATGGCGAGTTGGTCGATGAAGCCAAACTCTTCCTCGCCGGCAAATCCAAATCCGTGCAGGACCGCCTGCAAGGCGAGATGAACCACGCAGCCGAGACGCTCGACTTCGAACGCGCCGCATTGCTGCGCGACCGCCTCTCCGCCCTTGCCCTCGTCCAGAGCCAGGGCGAGATCAGCGCCCGCTCGGTCGAAGAAGCCGACGTTTTCGCGGTGGCGCACGAGGCGGGTCAGTTCTGCGTACAGGTCTTCTTCTTCCGCGCCCACCAGAACTGGGGCAACTACGCCTACCGCCCCAAGGCCGACCCAACCCTCACCGACGAAGAGGTGCTGGAAGCGTTCATCGGCCAGTTCTATGAAGACCGCACGCCGCCCAAACTTGTGCTGCTCAGCCATGATCCGGCCGATCGCGACGTGCTCGAGCAGGCGCTCACCTCGCGCCTCGGCTCCCGCGTCCACATCGAGATCCCGCAGCGCGGCGAAAAGCGCGACCTCGTCAATCACGCGCTTAACAATGCGCGCGAGGCGCTCGGCCGCCAACTTGCCGAAGGCGCCACCCAGAAGACCCTGCTAGAGGGCGTCGCCGAACTGTTCAGCCTCGACGAGGCACCACGCCGCATCGAGGTTTACGACAACTCCCACATCTCGGGCACCAACGCGGTCGGCGCCATGATCGTGTCGGGCGATGAAGGCTTCAGCAAGAAGCACTACCGCACCTTCAACATTCGCTCGACCGACATCACCCCCGGCGACGATTTCGGCATGATGCGCGAAGTCCTGACCCGCCGTTTTGCGCGCCTCGCCAGCGAGAGCGACCCCAACGCCGAAGACGAAAACACTGGCATGCCCGACTGGCCCGATGTGGTCTTCATCGACGGCGGCCAGGGCCAGCTCAATGCCGTGCGCGAAGTTGTCGCCGGTCTCGATCTGCCACGCGAGGTGACCTTCATCGGCATCGCCAAGGGCGAAGAGCGCGACGCCGGGCGCGAGAAGTTTTTCATGGAGGGCAAAGAAGCCTTCATGCTGCCGCACCGCGATCCGGTGCTGTATTTTGTGCAGCGCCTGCGCGACGAGGCCCACCGCTTCGCCATCGGCACGCACCGGGCCAAGCGCAAGAAAGACATCATCAAAAACCCGCTCGACGAGATCGACGGCATCGGGCCGACGCGCAAGCGCGCGCTGCTGCAGCACTTCGGCTCCGCCAAGGCAGTGGGCCGCGCCTCGCTCGCTGACCTCGCCGCCATCCCGGGCCTTTCGACCGCCATGGCACAGCTGGTCTACGACCACTTCAACCGCAACTAGCGGTTGGGAACGCCGACATTCAGTCGCGGTTCACGCGTCCTGTCCTATCGGAGCGCGAACTCAAAGGACCCCGCATGCACCGCGCCATTCTTGCTGCCGCGCTAGCCCTTATCGCGTCGCCCGCTCTCGCCGACGCCGTCACTTATTCGGGCACCATCGGCAAAACGCAGATCGTCGTCGAGTTCACCGCCCCGCCGCAGTCGGCCAGCACGCCCTTCGCGGGCCGCTACTTCTATGTCAAGAAGGGCATCGACATTCCGCTGGATGCCAAGTCTGTCGACGGCGGCAGACTGGTGCTCAACGAAGAAAAGCCGTGCACCGAGGACATCTGCGCTCAGTCGGACGACGGCACCGTCACCAACCCGCCGCTCGGCGCGGAATGGAAACTGTTAGCCGCCGCCGACGGCAAGACGCTGACCGGCATCTGGATTGACGCGGGCAAGTCACAGCCCGTCACACTGACCTTCGTTGCCAGCCGGCCGCTTGCCGACCACGCCGAACCAACGCCGCTCGGGCTCGCCGTCGATACCGACACGTTTGTCAGCGGCGACAAGCCGATTGCCATGGACGCGACGCCCTATGACTACCTTCGGATGCAGGTGAAGCAGCACAAGAGCGCGGTCACCGACTGGTCCGGCTCGTCCTTCCAATATCTCACCGACCCGCGCACCAAATTTGCCTTCCCGACAATCGTCTCGCTTGCCGGCAAGGCCGACCCGACCGCGGCCAACGCCTATCTTCAGGCACTCCATTGGG
>JBDTLB010000123.1:0-30914 GCA_039934955.1 Devosia sp. | reverse complement strand
GTGGCGGCGAGCGGGCCGATGATCGTCGCCAGCGAGTTGGCGGCATTGACCGCGCCCTGCAGCTCGCCCTGCGCATTGTCGGGGACCTGCCGCGACAGCACGCCGTTAATGGCGGGGGCGGCGAGGCCACTGATCGCGCCGATCACGATGTAAACATAGACCCAGTTGGAATTGTGGATGAAGGCGATACCGGTGAAGGCGACCACCGCCGCCAGCATCCCGATCACCACCACCGGCGTCTCGGTGAAGCGCTTGACCAGCGGCCCGACACCGAACGCCTGAAACAGCGCAAAGACGATGCCGAAAAGCCCCAGCGTGCGGCCGATCTGCGACGAGGAGAAGTGGAAGACCTCGATCGTGAAATAGTTGTAGACTGAGGGGAACGCCTGCGCCGCGGTGGTGAACAGGAACAGCGCCAGCATCAGCCATAGGACGACCGGATATTTCCGCAGAGACAGCAGCGCCCCAAACGGGTTGGCGCGGCGGATGCTGAACGGCCGGCGCATGTCCTTGCCAAGCGATTCCGGCAGCACGAACAGGCCGAACAGGAAATTGGCGAAGGCGAGTGCGGCGGCGGCGTAGAACGGCACCTTTGGGCCGAACGCGCCCAGTTCGCCGCCGATCACCGGGCCGATGATGAACCCGAGCCCGAAGGCGGCGCCGATCAGCCCGAAGCGCTGCGTGCGTTTGGCCGGCGCGGTGATATCGGCCATGTAGGCGGTGGCGGTCGCAACCGCGGCGCCTGCAACACCGGACACGAACCGGCCGATGAACAAATACCAGACGAACGGGGCGAACCCCATCATCGAATAATCGAAGGTGAGGCCCAGCAGCGAGCCCAGTAGGACCGGCCGGCGCCCGAAGCGATCCGAGAGGTTGCCCAGGATGGGCGAGAAGATGAATTGCATCGAGGCGTAGACGAACACCAACCAGCCGCCGAACACCGCGGCCTCAGCGACGCCACCACCGGTCAGGTCGCGGATCAACTGAGGCAGCACCGGGACGATGATGCCGTAACCCACCATGTCCAGCAGGATGGTGACGAGGATGCAGATAAGCGTGAGAGGCGAGTCTTTTCGGGCGGCGGCCATAGGGCTCTTGGTCGTTACGAGGGCAGTTGACACAGGGCGGAACGGGAGCGCAAGCGCTAACCCCGGTCGTCATCGGCGAGGCGGGCGGAGCGGTCGGGCGGGGGAACCGGGGGTTCCGGCGCCGCATCGAAGCTGTACAGCCAATCGAGCCGGTCGAGGTGACCGCGCGGTCCCTGCGACACCAGCACCGCGTCGCGGCCGATCGTGAACGGCCATTCGAGGTGGTAAGCGAAGCCGTTGAAATCGGAGGTCTTTCGGACCTTGTCGACGCGCGGC
This sequence comes from Devosia sp., assembly GCA_039934955.1. Taxonomy (GTDB): domain Bacteria; phylum Pseudomonadota; class Alphaproteobacteria; order Rhizobiales; family Devosiaceae; genus Devosia_A. The sequence goes on along the minus strand of JBDTLB010000123.1, from coordinate 29,547 downwards.
CGCCGCATTGCCTCAAAGCGGCGGAAGGCGGATTCTGCGTCCGGCTCGGTCATCAAGAGCGGCGCGAGGATCGCGGCATCCTCGATCGCCATGGCGGCGCCCTGCGCCTGGAACGGCAGCATGGCGTGGGCCGCATCACCGATCAGACCGACGCCGCCGTCGAACCATCTTGGCGCATCGACAATGTCGACGATCCAGTAGCCCCAGCCACCTCTGGCGACGGTGATGATCGTGTCGAGTGTCTTGGACGGCACCGCCGCCCAGGGCAGCTTCGGTTCCTTCGGCGGATCAGCGGGGTTGAGCCTGTCGGCCTTCTCTTTGACGAACAGCGCAACGTTGATCTGCTTGCGCGACGGGAGCGGGTAGCAGACCGCGTGATAGCCCGGTGCCAACAGCAGCGTTGTCCGATCGAGCGCCAGCACGCCCTTGAGCAGATCGGGACTGATGGTCGTACGCCACGCGACATAGCCCGAATAGGTTGCCGCCGGGCCGTTGAGAACGTGGGTGCGGGTTTCCGAGCGGACGCCGTCCGCGCCGACAAATGCGTGAACGCGGGCACTGCGCGTTGCGCCGCTCTCCTCGTCGACGACGATCGAAGTGCCGCGGGCGTGGTTGACCGCATCGAAGCTGCGCACACCGAAGACCAGGTCGATATTGGCGAAGCGCTTGCAGGCGCGAAACAGGATTTCGGCGAGATCGGCACGGTGCATCACGACATAGGGCACGCCGTAGCGCTCGCGCATGACATTGCCGAGGGCGAGGCTCACCAGCGGCTTGGTTGCGCGATACGGATGCACGTCGATCGCGGCCGGCTCAAAGCTCTTGGCCGAAATGGCCTTGTCCAGCCCCAGTTGGTTGAGGACGCGCCGTGCGTTGGGACTGATCTGGAGGCCGACGCCAACCTCCTGCACCCGCTTATTGCGCTCGAGCACAACGACCGTTGCGCCGAACTTGGCAAGCGCCAGCGCCAGCGTCATGCCGGCGATGCCGGCTCCGGCGATATAGATGGTACGGCCACCGGCCATCGGGAGGGCTTAGGCGTGTTCGGCCTGATACACGGCCGAGAGCGGCTCCGACGTGCCGGGCGCCAGCTGCGGGTTGAAGACGTAGAGGGTCGAGCAATAGGAGCAGACGATCTCGGTGTCCTTGCCCATGTCGATGAAGATGTGCGGATGGTCGAAGGGCGGCAGGGCGCCGACGCACATGAATTCCTTGCTGCCGACCTCAATGCGCTTCAGCCCCTCTGTGTTGTGGAAATGCGGGGTGCTGGAATGCGCCATTTGGGTCTCACGAGTCAGGGAAATCGATTGGCGGCAACCATACAGGAGCCAGCGTGGCTTTTGAAGGACCGCGCGGCTATTAAGCCGTCATGCCAAGCTTTCTGTCCGACGGAATAGAGATCGCCTACGAGGTCTATGGCGAGGGGAGGCCGATCCTCCTGATCCACGGCTTCGCCTCCTCCGGGATCATCAACTGGGTCAATACCGGGTGGGTCGAGTTGCTGCAGAAGGCCGGCTGGGCGCCAATCACCATCGACAACCGCGGCCACGGGGCGTCGCGAAAACTCTACGACCCAAAACTCTATTTCGCGCATGACATGGCGGACGACGCCGCCCGGCTGCTCGACCGGTTGGGGCATGCGAGCCTGCCGGTGATGGGCTATTCGATGGGCGCGCGGATTTCCGCCTATCTGGCGCTGCGTCATCCCGGGCGGGTCACCTGTGCGGTGTGGGGCGGCATGGGGATAAACCTCATCACCGGGCTCGAGGATTCCGAGGAGATCATCGCCGCGCTGACGGCGGACTCACTGGCTGAGGTAAAGGGCGCAACAGGCCGCCAATTCAGGATTTTCGCCGATCACTCGAAAGCCGACCGGCCGGCGCTGGCGGCCTGCATGATCTCGTCGCGCGAGCCGATGCCGGAGGCCGAGGTGCGCCGCATTGTCCAACCGACGCTGGTCACGGTGGGCGAGGCGGACGACATGGCCGGCGATCCGCATGCGCTGGCGGCGCTGCTGCCGCAGGGCGAGGCGTTCGTCGTTCCCAAGCGCAATCACATGCTGGCGACGGGCGATCCGAAGCTCAAGGCGGCCGCGCTGGCGTTCCTCGAGCGGCATAGCTGACCCGATCACCGGAAAATGTGAACCATTCTTTGCCCCGGGGCTTGGTTCGATAGGATGAAATGCCTTATATCGGCATCCTGCGATGGAGAGCCGGGCCGTGAACGTCACTCTGAAATCTTCCGCCAAGCTCACCCCGGTCGATCCGGTGTGGGACGCGGTGCGGGCAAGTGCGCGGGCAATCCTCAAGGACGAGCCGAGCCTCAGCTCGATGGTGATCGCCAATGTGCTCAACCATGACAGTTTTGAGGCGGCACTCGCGCATCGGCTGGCCGAGCGGTTGCATCACTCCGACGTTTCCGCCGACCTGATCCGGCAGGCGTTCCATGACGCGTTGGCGCTGCGTCCCGAGATCGGCAACGAGGCGCGCGCCGACCTGGCCGCGACGATCGAGCGCGATCCTGCGGCGCATCGCGCGATCGTGCCGTTTCTCTATTTCAAGGGTTATCAGGCGATCCAGACGCATCGCTTCGCGAATGCGCTGTGGAAGGCCGGCCGCAAGGATTTCGCGCTCTATCTGCAGAGCCGCTCCAGCCAGGTTTTCCAGGTCGACATCAACCCCAATTGCCGGATCGGCAAGGGCATCATGCTCGACCATGCAACGGGCTTCGTCGCCGGCGAGACCGCGGTGATCGGCGACAATTGCTCGATCCTGCAGGGCGTGACGCTGGGCGGCACCGGCAAGGCCGATGAGGATCGCCACCCCAAGCTCGGCAATGGCGTGTTGATTGGCGCCGGGGCGATCATTCTGGGCAACATCACGATCGGCGAGTGCGCCCGCGTCGGCGCCGGCTCTGTGGTGGTGAAAGACGTGCCGCCCCGTGTCACCGTGGTCGGCGTGCCTGCCCGCATCGTCGGCGAGGCAGGCGCCCCTCAGCCGGCCGCCGTGATGGACCAGGTCCACTCGTACCTCGACTCGAGCGGCTGATTTCGCCATATCAGATCCGTAAAACGGCGCCCCGGGATTGCCCCGGGCGCGCGAATGCCTATTGTGGCGATCCCGAAAACGACCCTAGGAGCGGCGGCTTTGAACCACCCCGAAATCATCAAACTGCAGAAATATCTTCAGGCCAAATTCTCCAATAGCGCCCTCGACGTGCGGCCGCGCAACAAGCAGGAGGACAGCGTCGAAGTCTATCTCGGGGAAGAGTTTCTCGGCCTAATCTACGTCGACGACGAAGACGGCGACAAATCCTACAATTTCCAGATGGCGATCCTCGAAGAGGATCTGGCGGACGTTCAGTAAGATGATCGTCGCCACCACCAACGATCTGCCGGGCTATCGAATCGTCGAAGCGCTTGGTGTGGTGCGTGGCATCACGGTGCGCTCGCGCAGCGTCTTCGGCACCATTGGCGGCGCGCTGCAATCCCTGGTCGGCGGCAATCTCTCGCTGTTCACGACGCTGGCTGAGACATCGCGCCAGGAGGCGATGAACCTGATGATCCAGCACGCCGAGGAGCACGGCGCCAACGCGGTGATCGCGATGCGCTACGACAGCAACGAGATCACCGACGGCGTCACCGAGATGCTGGCCTACGGCACCGCGGTGAAGGTCGAGAAGATTTAGCTAGATCGCGCCGATCTGATTGAGCACCGGATGCAGCGCGGCGTCGAACTTTTTCCAGTTGACCAAAATGTCATCGTCGAAGCCGTAGACCGCGGCAATCCCTGAACCGAGATAGACCGTGCGCAGGCATTTTCCGGGCCGACCCTCGGTGATCGGCGCTTCGCATTTGGCGACGAACGGCGCCGGAGCGATCGGGTCGTACCAGACCGTCTCACTGTCATAGCCCTCGGTCGGCGCCATCGGCTTGCCGATGAGGCCGGGCGGCCCGTTCAATTGTTCTGGCAGGAACTGATGGAGATAGACGCCGTCCAGCAATGAAGCGCTGGGTCGGACCCGGCTGCGCTGCGTCAGCGTCACATCGATGACGCGGGCGGCGCCGCCGGGCCCAAGCGGCAAAGTGAGAGTAAGGTCGACTTGCTTGGCGAAGCCCGGACCTGCGCCGCCCGGGTCAGCCAGCCAGCCGGCCGGAATTTGAAGAATCGTGACGCCGAGCGTGCGGCTTACTAGGTCGGAACTGGGCGGGGCGACATTCTTCGACCGCTCGGCGCCGTCGATCAGATACGCAAGCGCCAGCCCGCCGACCACCGCCGCGAGGCCGATCACCGCCAGATTGAAGCCCACCGAATGGCCTTCGCGCTTTTCCGAAATCGCTGCGGCAGGGCTGCCCATGTCCGAATTAACCAGTCGCTCGGGGAGGACGTGACAGTCGATATCGCGCCTCTTATGATTAATGAAGGGTTAACGAGGTCGCGCAGTATGCCGCGGCCCAGGGGCGTGCGTCATGATGTTCGAGTTGATGCTGGCAGGGTTCATTATGGCAGTCGGGTTGGCGATTGCCGGCACCGGAACCTATTTCTACCAGTGGCGGATCGGGGAAACCGCGATGCTGCGTTACGACGGCAAGACCTTCGTCCACGCGGCGGGTCATTTGTTCATGAGCTTCATCTGCGGCCCCTTCATCATGCTGCAGCTCGGCTGGAAGCAGGAAGACGACGGCACGCTGTCGGTCGGCTCGGTGCTGCTCAGCGCACTCGTGGCGTTTGGCTGGAGCTTTGTGACCGGACTGTTCTTCGTCGGCATCTACGCGGCGTTCGTTCCGTAAGGCGGCTTCCGTGCAGGGGAAAAGGATGGGGCCGGTCTCGGGGGAGAGGCCGGCCCCGCTTCATCGGACACCGTGATCAGGGGAAGGGTCCGAGAACTTCGTTCCAGTCGGCTAGTTCGCCGCCGCCATCATGGTGGCGCGGTCGTCATTGAGGCCGACCCACTTGCCGGCGTCGGCCTGCGATTGCCGCTTGATGTATTCGTAATTGGTGGCGTTCCAGAGCAGGACCTTGCCGTTCTGGTTGTCGAGGACGAGATCGCCGCGATCGGTGCGGACCATCAGCACGGCATGGCCGTTGCCATCGCGTTCGCGCACCACGGTCATCAGAAGCGTGCTCGGATCCCAGCCGGCTTTGACCAAATCGCGCTGCTTTTCGAGCGCGATGTCTTCGCAGTCACCGCGCCCGTCCGGGTACGTCCAGTATTCGGCCATGTGGTACTGGTCCTGGTCGGTCTCCGGCACGATGGCGGCGTTGACCTGGTCGTTGACCGCGATGAGCTGGTTCCAACTCGCCGGCGTCAGCGGTTCGACCTCGACAACATGCGCGTTGGGCAGACACGCCTCGCGATCGCGCCGGCAAAAATCCGCTGCCCCCACCGGAATGCTGGTTGGCCCGCTCGCCGGAGCGAAGGCCGGGTTGGAGAGATCGACCGGCGACGAAGCGCTGGCCGGTGACGTGAACATGACGAGCGCGACGAGCGTGCCGCCAAGCGTGATTCTGATTGTGCTTTGCATTTCTTGAGTCCCCTGATCGGACTCAAGATGACGCCGCGAAATTGCCCCACTCGGAAAACTCTCGATGAGTTTTTAGGCAAGTTTTAGCGATGCAGGTGAGGGGACGTTAACCACGCTCGGATGGGCAGAGGATCAGTTGATCCGAAGGTTCTGCTGGACGACGGTCAGCATTTCCTGGGCCGACGCGAACTCGACCGCGACGCCATCCTGGAAGTGCCGGATCACACGTGCGCGCATACGGCCCAAGGTGACCGGGGTCCCCATCGCCGGTCGAACGGCGAGCTCGATCGCCGCGCCCGAAAGCGAAATGTCGATGATCTTGCAATTGTACCGGCGGCCATCGTCGAGCACGACGGTCGAGTGCCGGTTGTCGGGAACGACCCGTTCATGCCGGCGATCCTCGGGTAGATTGAGGATGTCCTTGTTGGCGAGCCAGGTCAGCTGCGCCGCCATCTTGTCGCGCTTGCGCGGGCTGGCGACGAGATCCATCACGAACCCGCCCTCGACCGACTCGGTAATTGTGCCTTCGACCCGCCCGATGTGATCGAGATAGGCGATCACTTTTTCACCCGGATTTCCGGAAACCGGCGCAATCACCACGGCATCACCGGGTGACATTTCGAGGACCTGGCAGGGAAATTCGCGACGGTCGGCCAGCATGTAACGACCGAGCACTGACACCTTGACGCGCTGGAAGCGCGGCAGCTGCGCATAGACGCGGTTGGCCCGGGTATTCCGCTGTTGGGTCGTGGAATCGGTCAGCATCCGTCGCGTCACTCAGTTTGACACGTTTGACGCTACCCAGTTTTGGTTAACCGAATATGAGGACGGCCCCGCAGATTGCCGGGAATCCGGGGTTTTTACTGCCTACCGCCGTCGATGACGGCGAGGTGGGCGTAACGGCGGGCCTGCCGCCCGTAGACCGTCGCCGACATCGCGTGCGGCGCGCCGCCCGCATGAGCGAAAACGACATCCGGCTGCACGGTCGCGGCGATGTCGCGCGCGAGGTCCGCATGCGACTGGTCGTCCGGCCAGATCAGGCGCAGGCCGCTGATGCGCTGTTCCACCACTGGCTGCACGCCGAACCAGTACGGCTCCTCGATCGCCGTCATGGCGCCGAGCAGACGGTTCTGCGTCGAGCCGTTGTGGCGGACCGGGAGGAGGATGGTTTCGACCGACAGCCGTGTATGGATCGCCGTCATGCCGGTAAACGTGATGAGCGCCACAGCATGGTCCTCGGTGACGGCGCGGACCAGCGTCTCCATGGCGTCGCGGTCACGCGGATGCCACAGGCGGGTAAAAGAGCGGCCCTTGAGTTCACGGGAATAGGCCGAGCACAGGTGTGACCCGGCCAGCCGGAAGTCGAACTCGTTGGTGTCGTTCAATTCGAGGATAAACGTATTGGCCAGGGCGGTGCGGATCTTGGTGGGATCGAGGTCTCGCCGGTCGGGAGCGCTGCGCGAGCCGCGGAGCGTGTTCCAATAGTCGTAGAGAGCTTTTGTGCTCTGTTTTTGCATCGACGCCAACCTGTCCCAAGCCCCCGCCAGCGTCCGAACCCGGGCCGCCCGCCGCTGGTGTCACACTCGCAAAAGCTTGGGCCGAAATCGCCTTTAAACCTTCCTTAAGGTTAATTGCCCGGATGTGATGTGAATAAGTCTGTGAATAGGGCGACAATGTCCGGAGCGCTTGGAGTCTTGATGAGCGACGACGAAAAAGGGCAGCAAGATCAAGTACCTGCTGTGACGCCCCAGCGGCAGCCGGTTTTTCTGCTACCCTTGGCGGTGACGGCGCTCTGCGGCCTTTTGCTGGCGATTCAGCTGGCCGACAGCCTCGTTCTTAATGATCAGGGACGCGAGGTGCTGCTCACTTGGTTTGCCTTCGTGCCCTACCGTCTAATCGAGCCGGGCAATGTCGACGGAGGCCTCTGGCCGCTGCTGTGGACGCCGTTCACTCACGCCTTCCTGCACGCCGGATGGGAGCACGTCGGGCTCAACACGGTGTGGCTGGCCATCTTTGCGACGCCGATCACGCAGCGCTACGGCGCGGTACGGATGTACGTATTATTCCTCGGCGGGGCCTTCATCGGCGCGCTGGCTTTTGCGGCAACGACGCTACCCGATCTGCAGGTACTGGTCGGTGCCTCGGGCGGGATTGCCGCACTGACCGGCGCCGCGGTGCGCTTCATCTTCCAGCCGCCGATCGTTGCGGTCGATCCCGACACCGGGGAGCGCAAATTCCTCGGCCGCCGACTCGCGACGCTGGGCGAGTTCATCCGCAATCCGACGGCGCGCTTTTTCGCGCTGGTCTGGATCGTGCTCAATGGCGTTGTGCCGCTGCTGCCGATGTTGACCGGTAGCGCCGGAGTGCAGGTCGCATGGCAATCCCACATCGGCGGGTTCCTCGCGGGTTTCTTGCTGGTGCCGTTGCTTGAGAGGAGGCAGCCATGACCGACGCGGAGCGGCTCGAAAAGCTCGAGACCATTGTCGCCTTTCAGGAACAGTCGATCGAGGACCTCAACAAGACCATCACCGCCCAATGGGCGGAGATCGCCGCGCTCAAGCGCCTGCTCGGCAATCTCGGCGAGCGGGTCCGAGAGATCGGCGATAACCCGGCGCTAGCGGAGGGGCCGGAGCCCCCGCCGCCGCATTACTGACCGTAGACGGCCTTGGGGTCGAACAGTTTTGGCTCACCTGTATCGGCCAGTTCGCCGTTCTTGAGCACACGGTAGAAGCAGCTTTTACGGCCGGTGTGGCAGGCGGCGCCGCGGCCAGTCTGCTCGACGCTGAGCAGGAGCACGTCCTGGTCGCAATCGGTGCTGAGGGTGACCAGCTTCTGGATTTCGCCAGAAGTCTCGCCCTTCTTCCACAGTGCCTTGCGCGACCGCGAATAGTAGTGAACCTTACCAGTCTCGATCGTCTTCTGCAGCGCCTCGGCGTTCATGTGCGCGACCATCAGCACCCGGCCGCTAACGGCGTCCTGGGCGATTGCCGTGATCAGCCCATGCGCGTCGAAGCGTGGGGCGAAAGCGGTGCCTTCCTCCAGTTGCGCGTGGGTAAGGGTGGCCGGATCGGTGAACGGTTTGCTCATGGAGCCGGATATAGCCCGCGCCGTGAGCTTTTCAAACTGAGTTAGGTTTTGAGCTTGATCCAAACCTCGACCGTCCCGAGCCCGGTCGAAGGGTCGAAATCGGAGCCGTAATATTCGGCAAAGCTGAACCAGGTATTGTCCGCGTCCCGCCCGAGCGCCAGCAGGCCGGTTTCGTAGACGGCTTCGCAGGTCGCTCGAATGGTCGAGATGTGACCTTCGTGCCTGAACCTGGCATAGGTGCCGGCCGGCAAGGTCATCTCGACGAGACCCGGCGGCAATTCGCGCCCCTTGGGCAGCGGCGCGGCGGCGAAATAGTCGAAGCCATCGGCGCCCTCCGGCATCGGCCCGGATATGCCGAATGCCGGCGGTGGACCATCCACCCGCATCTCCGGGAGATACTGTCCGAACCGCTGCCAAAGGTGCGGGATCGTATCCATGGTCTTGAAGGTGAAATGGCTGGTGAGGCCAGCGATGCGAAGTGCCTGGCGGTCTTCAACCACCGGCGGCGCGAGAGTCACTTTTTTGACTGAGTCCATTCTGAGAGGCTCCATGAGATCGAGCGTGTCGAGGGAGCGCCTCCGCCGCACATCGTCGGGCGTGAGCCCGAAATGCTCGCGGAAGGCTCGGGTGAATGCCTCATGCGACCCGTACCCCACATCCAGCGCCACGCCGAGAATGTCCGGTGCGCCGTCCGCCAGTTCTCGGGCCGCCTCGGTCAGGCGGCGGCCGCGGAGATAGGTCGAAAGCTGGAGCCCGGTCGCGACCGGGAAGATGCGGGAGAGATGCGAGCGCGAAACGCCGGCATGCTCGGCCATCGTCTCAAGCGAGAGGTCATTGTCCCGGAAGCGGGTCTCGATGAACCAGACGGTCTTGAGGACGGCAGACATGGGGACCTCCGTGCATGAAGCACCCAGTCTATGCCACCGCTGCAAAAGCGAAACTTGATCGCGGTTGCGGTGGGTCTCAGGCCCGGTTGACCATCGTGAAGAACCGGTCCTGCTCGGCCTTTTCCTCGGCGAAGACGCCGGTGAAGCGCTGAGTCACGGTTTTGGCGCCGTGCGCGTGCACGCCACGGATCGACATGCACATGTGCTCGGCCTCGAGCATCACTGCGGCGCCGCGCGGATTGAGGTGCTCGTTGATGGCGTCGATGATCTGCGCAGTCAGGTTTTCCTGGACCTGCAGGCGCTTGGAAAATACATCGACCAGTCGGGCGAGCTTGGAAATGCCGACCACCCCGTCATGCGGCAGATAGGCGATGTGCGCCTTGCCGACGAACGGCACCATGTGGTGCTCACAATGGCTCGAGAACGGGATGTCCTTGACGAGGACGACGTCGTCATAGCCGCCGACTTCCTTGAAGGTCTTGCTCAGGATCGTGCCGGCATCTTGCTCGTAGCCAACGAAGAATTCGCCATAGGCCTCGGTGACGCGGCGCGGCGTGTCGAGCAGGCCTTCGCGCCCCGGATCGTCACCAGCCCAGGCGATCAGCGTCCGGACGGCCGCCTCGGCCTCGTCCCGGCTCGGCCGGAGTGCCGGATTTTGGGACAAGGCTTTGGCAACGTTGAACTTGGCGCGGGCGTCCATCTGGAATCCTCTTGGTCGGGCTTTAGATGCATACGCAGCCCGAAATGTTCCGGACCAGTGAACCGTCGTGTCAATCAGCTGCCACTGACATTAGCGTAGACCGCAATTATATAGGAGGAGGCGTGGGCGCCTCAAGAAACACCGATGTGATCACAATGGAACTGAGCGATCTTTATTCCCAAAAGATCCTCGAAATCGCAGCAAACCAGCCTATTCCGGGGCGGCTTGCCGCGCCTGATGCCACTGCGCGCAGGGTGAGCCGCGTCTGCGGCTCGTCGATCGAGGTCGATATCGCGGTCAGCGACGGCAAGATCGTCGGATACGGGCATAAATTGTCGGCCTGCGCGCTTGGGCAGACGTCGGCGGCGATCGTGGCGACCAATGTGGTTGGCACATCGACAGCCGAGTTCCGGGCGCTGCGTGAGCAGATGACGGCCATGCTCAAGGCCGATGGACCGCCGCCCGGCGGCCGCTGGGCAGATCTCAGCTACCTTGAGCCGGTGCGGGACTACGCGCCGCGCCACAATTCGACGCTGCTGGTGTTCGACGCCGTCGTCGACGCGCTCGACAAGATCGAGGCTGGCCAAACGATTGTGACGGCGAGTTGACTCAGTTCGTGAACGGCTTCTGGCGGGTCGTCGACTTCCCGTTCAAGGTCATCGCCTATGGTCTGATCCAAGCCTACCGGTATTCGCTGTCGATGTTCATGGGGCGCAATTGCCGCCACGCGCCGACCTGCAGCGAATTCACCCGTGACGCGATCTGGCGGTTCGGGTTCTGGCCGGGCGGCTGGATGGGGCTGGCCCGAATCTATCGCTGCCGCCCGGGAGGGACACATGGCTACGATCCGGTGCCGGATGCGCTGCCCGACGCCGGTCACTGGTACGCGCCGTGGGCCTATGGCCGATGGTCGTAGCGCTCGATGCGGCCGGCGATGACTGGACCAGCGGTCCATCCCGTAATTTGGGACTTCAGGGCGTCGTACTGCGCGTCACCCCGGAACAGGAACACGCTGAGGCAGGGGGCAACATCGCTTTCTGCGGTCAGCAATTTCGTCTTGCTCACGGCGTTTGGGATCAGCGCCGCAACGCCATAGCTAACGCAGGCGTCTGGGGCGGCCGTTACCGCCACGGCGGTGGCGTCTGCGACCGCCGGCAGATCGGGGATAATCGGCTGCCACAAAGTCGCCGCCAGCATCGGTAGCGACGAGGGCAGGGACGCGGCGAACAGGAGCGGTGATGTGCTCAGGACTGCCGTGATAAGCAAAACGATCGGCTCGGCGGGCCGAATTTGGCCTTGGCGGGCCCGGATCGCCGCAACCAAATATTGACCACTGGCGATCACGAGAAACGGCATCGCGTAGTAGAAGACGAAATGCCCGAGCAGGTCGCGAACCGCCAGCAATTGCAGTGCGATCAGCGGCAGCATCAACAGCGGGAACAGTAAGTACCGCCACGACAGAACCGCGAGAACGACCGTCGCCACCAACGGGATCAGGGCCTGCGGATTGTGCGCCAGATCGCCGAGCCGGCCCAGCACGAACGTGGCCGTGACGTGATCCCAGTGGTTGCCAACATAGTTGAAGTCGAACGTGGGGAAACCCGGAAAGACCCACGCCTTTGTCGCGAACATCGCCGCGGAGACGCTCAACGCCCCGGCGGCCAGCGCGGCCTTTCGTGAGCGTGGCGCCTGCTTGGGGCTGCTGCTGAACGCAACGGCGACAAGCGTTGCAGCCACGAACAGTCCGCCATCCTCGCGCACCAAGCAGGCGACAGCGAAGGCAAGGATCGCCAGCCATTGCAGGCGGCCGAGCCAGAGTGCTGCGCCGAGCAGGCAGAAGGCGAGGATCGCAATCTCCGGGTGCGGGAAGGTGGCGTATTGCAGGACCAGGTCGTCGAGCAGGATGAAGAGCGCTGCGGCAGTAAACAGCAGCCAGGACCGAACCGGAAACACCAGCGCCAGCACGCTGCCAGCGAGGACGGCGAAGACGGCCCCCTGGTGCACTGCGAAGGCCGTGAAGCGATCGACGCCCAACGCGCCGAACAGGGCGCTCAACGCCGAAAGGTAGGGCGAGACGTGATAATTGTAGTAGCTGAGGCCGTCGATGATCTGCGGATTGGTCAAGCGTGGGTCGCCAGAGCCGAGGAGCCAGGCAAACCAGCCGCTGTCGAACGGCGTGCCGCCGACCGAAAAATGCACCAGCACGTAGCGATAGTGCAGCTCAAAGACCCCGACGATCACCGCGACCGACAGGATCGAGCGCAGCCAAAGCCCGCCGGGAGCTGGTGGTTCGCGTGGCAGATCGGCGCCTGGATGACCTTGGGATGACACTGTTTGAATTGCCGTGATAGAGAGCCCATCTTCGTAGCGGCAAATCGCTACTTTTCCAGCCACTTCCGGCTCAATGGAGATTGAAATGACGATCAAGGTGACGTTCCCCGACGGTGCATCGCGCGACTACGCTGCGGGCACGACTGGGACCACCGTGGTCGAATCGATCTCTCCATCGCTTGCCAAGCGGACCGTCGCGATGAAGTGGGACGGGGTGCTGACGGATCTGTCAGACCCGCTCAATGACGACGGCAAGATCGAATTCGTCATGCGCGACAGCGCCGACGGCCTGGGGCTGATCCGGCACGACGCCGCGCACGTCCTCGCCGAAGCGGTTCAGGAACTATGGCCGACGACGCAGGTGACCATCGGCCCGGTGATCGAGAACGGCTTCTATTACGACTTCAAGCGCGACGTGCCGTTCTCGGAAGACGATTTTATCACCATCGAAAAGAAGATGGCCGAGATCGTCGCCCGCGGTGCAGCCTTCACCAAGGAAGTGTGGACGCGCGAGGAAACCAAGCGCGTCTTCGCCAGTAAGGGCGAGAACTTCAAGGTCGAGCTGGTCGACGCCATTCCGGCCGACCAGATGATCAAGATCTACCGGCAGGGGCAGTGGTTCGACCTCTGCCGCGGCCCCCATATGCGCACCACCAAGGACGTCGGCACGGCGTTCAAGCTGACCAAGGTGGCCGGTGCCTATTGGCGCGGCGACAGCAACAATCCGGTGCTGAGTCGCATCTATGGAACGGCGTTCGCCACGCAGAAGGAACTCGACGACTACCTCAAGATGATTGAGGAGGCCGAAAAGCGCGATCATCGCAAGATCGGCCGCGAGCTCGACCTGTTCCATCTGCAGGACGAGGCGCCAGGCAGTGTGTTCTGGCACCCCAAAGGCTTCGTCGTCTACAACCAGATGGAAGAGTACATCCGCCGCCGCGTCGGCAAGGCCGGCTACACGGAAGTGAAGACGCCGCAGCTGATGAGCTCAAAATTCTGGGAAGCCTCGGGCCATTGGGGCAAATACCGCGAGAACATGTTCGTCGTTCCCGATGAGATCCCGGGCACGGAAGAGGAAGGCCCGATCCTCAGCGGCAAGGCCGACCTCATGGCGCTGAAGCCGATGAACTGCCCGGCCCATATCCAGATCTTCAACCAGGGCACCAAGAGCTATCGTGACCTGCCGATGCGGCTCGCCGAGTTCGGCTGCTGCCACCGCAACGAAGCGCATGGCGCGCTGCATGGTCTGCTGCGCGTGCGGCAGATGACGCAGGACGACGCGCACATCTTCTGCACCGAGGAGCAGATCCAGTCGGAGACGGAGAAATTCGTCCATCTGTTGTACTCGGTGTACGAGGACATGGGGTTTGCCGATGTGGTGATCAAGCTCGCGACGCGGCCGGAGAAATTCGGCGGCACGATCGAGCGCTGGAACGCTGCCGAGAAGGCGCTGGGCGACGCGCTCAGAGCCACCGGCTACGACTTCATCGTCGCCGAAGGCGAGGGCGCATTTTATGCGCCCAAACTCGAGTTCCATCTGAAGGATGCGATTGGCCGCAGCTGGCAGGTCGGCACGCTGCAGCTCGACTATGTGCTGCCCGAGCGGCTCGACGCGACTTACGTCGCCGAGGACGGCTCGCGCAAATACGCCGTCATGCTGCATCGCGCCATCCTCGGATCGCTCGAGCGCTTCATCGGCATGATGATCGAGAGCTATGCCGGCAAGATGCCGATGTGGCTGGCGCCGGTGCAGGTGGTTGTCGCGACCATCGTGTCGGACGCCGACGACTACGCCGGTAAGCTGCTGCAGCAATTGCACGACGCGGGCATCCGCGCCGAGCTCGACGTTCGCAACGAGAAGATCAACTACAAGGTGCGCGAGCACTCTGTGCAGAAGATCCCGCTGATGTTCGTTGTCGGCAAACGCGAGGCCGAGGAGGGGACCGTGTCTGTCCGCCGCCTCGGCACCGAAGGCCCGAAAGTGATGCCCGCGATGGACGCCATCGTCGATCTGATGGCCGAGGCGATCCCACCGGATCTGAAGCGCGCGCCAGCGCTCCAGGCGGCCGATTAAATAGCACGAAGCTCGGCGGAGATACCCGGCCTAGCCTAGCTCTTACCCTCATGGAACAGCGCGACGGATTTCTCGATCCGTCGCGCTCGCGTCTCCGGTGTCTTGGCGTCGTTGATCGGGTCGATGTGCCGACGCTGGTTGGAGTAGCTCAGCGTCGCAAAATAGGCCTTGGCAGCTTTGTCCTTGTCGAGGGCGGCCTGCAGGTCGGACGGAACAGCCATCACGCGCTTCGCGGTGTCGAGTTCGAGCGTCACCGCGATCGCCTCGCCCCCCTTGAGTCCAGTCGCCGCCCGCTTGTCCGAGCTGAAGCTGATCATCGAGTGGCCGCCCATGGTGGCGATGGTGCTGCGGTAGGCGAACCCGTTGACGGTCACGGCGACCGCGGGCTTCTTGCCGCCACCGAGCTTTTCCACGACTTCCGGCGGAACGATGATGGCGGTGTTGTTGCCGCTCCGGTGCAGGGTCGTCTTGAAACTGTGCTTCATGCGGCGATGAACTCCTTGATCATCGGTGCGATGGCGGTTGGCGCGACCATGTGGTTCTGGCCTGGCAGCGTCTTATGCGTCGCGTTGGGCAGGGTCTTGCTTATTGCCACCTGCGCATTCTGCATCCAAGCGTCCGACTTGCCGCCGCCAATGTCGAGGACCGGGATCGTGACGTTGGACCAGGTCCCGGCCGGAATGGCAGCGCGTGTCCAGTACGGAAACACCAGCGCCGTGTCGTAAGCGAGGGTGGGGCCGACCGGGGCGAGCTTCTTCATCACGCCCATCAGCTGCATCATCAGGATGGCGAAGCCGGGCAGTCCAACGCCGTTCTTCATGAAATGCTTCACCGCCCCGGCATTGTCGCCCTTGGCGATCAGCGCATCCATCTTCGCGGCATATTGCGGGTCAGTCGGCGGGCGCGACGTGTCGGTGATGAGCGGCGCTTCGTAGAGCACCATTCTGGTGATCGGCGCGCCGGAGTTTGCCGCGGCGAGGGCCAACGGCACACCCGACGAGATCGCATAGACAGCAGTTGATCCGCCGCTCGCCGCGATCACCGCGTCGAGGTCTTCCACCTCGCGTGCGATGGCATAAGGCTTGGTGTCGCCGCTCTCGCCGCGGCCGCGCCGGTCATAGGTGTAGACCGTGAACTGGTCTTTCAACTGCTCGGCCAGCGGACCGGCGGGACCTGACGCGCGCCAGCAGAGCGCACCGTCGACGAGGACGATCGCCGGGCCGGCGCCGATGACGCTGTAGCCGATTTTCGTGCCGTCCTTTGAGGTGACGAAGGGCATGGTGTTCTCCTTAAGCTTCGGCTGTATCGAGAGTGAGCAAATATTCCGTGAGCCGGACGTGACCGACGCTGACCATGCCGGTGAAACCGCGTTTCGCGTTAGATCGCCTTGAGGTGGTCTTCGAGCTTGTCGAGGCTTTCATTGGTGCCGAGTTCGAAGCCGCGGCGCACCACCGCATCGCGGTGTTCGGGCGTGTCGAAGGTGCAGAGCAGCGTTAGCGTGGTCTTGCCGTCCGCTTCGCCGAAGGTCAGCGTCTTGGTGAAGCTCGGCGGCGGGTTGTCGCCGAAAATCTTCGGGTCGGCGGGCGCGTTGCGAAAGACGATCAGGTCCGGCTCCCGCAGTTCCAGGATGACATCGTCGGTCGGGTATTCCTTGCCGTCGGGTCCGATCATGATGTTCAGCCAGCTGCCGCCGGTGCGGAAGTCGAGCTTCTCGACCCGGTTGGTGAAGCCTTTCGGCCCCCACCATTGCGCGAGGTGGTAGGGATCGGAGAACATCTTCCACACCAGCGCGCGCGGTGCGTTGAGTGTCCGGTTGATGACCAGCGTCATGCTGTCGTCGAGGAGGGGAGCGGCGGCGTTCATTTCGTCATTTCCGATTGCAGCTCGGCGACCAGTGCCGCGAGTTGTTCGATTGATTCACGGCCGCCCTTTTCCATGCCAGTGGCGAGGATCGCGTCACGGGCCTCCATGCTCGGCAACAGCGAATACGCGCGGTAGTAGGTCTTGCCGTTTTGATCTTCGAAAGTGTGGGTCTCGGGGAAAGCCTCATCACCCTCGAACGGGCCCTCGACACCGAACGTGTTGACCAGCTGCTCGGGGGCCTTCACCTCGAGATATCTGCCGGTGAAGACGATGGTCTGGCTGCCATCGGGGCGTGCGCAGATGAAGCGCCATTGGCCACCGACGCGCAGATCGAGTTTATCCACCTTGCTCACCGGGGCGATTGATTTTGGCCCCCACCAGCGGGCGACGTGCACGGGATCGGTGAAGGCCTTCCACGCCAGCGCCCGAGGCGCATCGAAGGTGCGGGTCGTGATCATCGACGGCTCGGATTTGGGGTATTCGAATTTGAGATCGGACATCAGACTGTTCCTCCCGGTTTCGTTCAAAGCGGCGACGTAAGTGTCAAGATGGTCGAGGTTCAGGCTCCAGAAGCGCAGATACGCGGCGAGCCAATGTGGTTGCGGGTTTCGGCGGAGCGGACGGAATGGGATGACGGTGTTGACCACCTCAATTCTTCGACCCGCCGGGATCGCCCTTCTGCAGTTCAGCCAGGTAGACCTCCAACTGATCGAGGCTCTCCTCCCAGAAGCGGCGGTAGTTTTCGAGCCAGCCGGCGACATCCCTCATCGGGCCGGCTTCGAGCCGGCAGGGCCGCCATTGCGCCTCCTTGCTGCGCGAGATGAGGCCTGCCCCCTCCAGCACCTTGAGGTGCTTGGACACGGCGGCGAGGCTCATCTCATAGGGCGCCGCGAGTTCCTTGACGGTCGCCTCGCCCGTCGCGAGCCGGGCCAGGATGCCGCGCCGGGTCGGGTCGGCAAGGGCGGAGAGCGTGGCGCTCAATTGGTCTGTCATGTATTCAACCCGTAAGTTGATAACTTTGTGGTTAAATACGACGGGAAAATGGCGCTGTCAACCGATTGGTTGAATAACCTACGAGACAAAATCAGCCGAGCTGGAAGTTTTTTTGGAATTCGCGGCTCGATCGTGTCGACTCGCGGAGGGGCCGCTCGTTGTGTCATCAGAGGGCGGAAAACGATCCGCTCAGTTGAGATCGGAGAATTCAATGCGGTTCATGGTCATCGTCAAATCCAATGCCGACAGCGAGGCGGGCAAGATGCCGGCCCCCGAAGATCTGGCCGCCATGGGACGGTTCAACGAGGAACTGATTGATGCTGGCATCATGCTGGCGGGTGAAGGACTGCGCGCCTCCTCTCTGGGCGCCAAGCTGAAATTCGAAACGAAAGGTAAGGCGACCGTCGTCGACGGCCCCTTCGCCGAAGCCAAGGAACTGGTCGGCGGTTTCTGGATCATCCAGGCCAAGGACCGCGACGAGGCTGTCGCCAGGATGCGTCGCGCGCCGATGGCTCCAGGAGCCGAACTGGAAATCAGGCAGCTGGCCGAAGTCTCGGATTTCCCCGCCGACCCCGTTAGCGACGAGCATCTGCGCAAGGAACAAGAGTGGCGCGACGCCAACCAGAAGCCCATCAGTAACTGAGTTTGCCGAAGGAGAATTCCGATGAAATTCATGGTCATCCGCAAGGCGGACGCCGAGACCGAGGCCGGCGTCATGCCGAGCAAAGAACTCATCGATCAGATGACGGACTACAACGAGAAGGCCGTGACGGCCGGTATCATGCTGGACGGCAACGGCCTGATGTCGAGCGCCCACGGGGCGCGGGTCTCGTTCAAGGGCGGCAAGCCGACGGTGGTCGACGGCCCATTTGCCGAGGCGAAGGAGTTGATCGCCGGCTATTCGATCGTCGATCTGCCCTCGCTTGAGGCGGTCATCGAGGAGGTCAAGAAATGGCCGCCGCTTGACGGTCACGGCAACGTGCAGATCGAGATCCGGCGTGTGTTCACGGCCGAAGACCTTGGTTTTTCGGACGAACAGCTGGACCGCGAGGCCAGGCTTCGGCAGATGTCGCAGCAACAGCAATAGCCCGATGACTTGCTCCGGCGGATGGGATTTGGTCTCATCCGCCGGCCATGGACGAACTCAGCCCACAATTCGCCACCCAACGCGCCGTCGAAGCCGTGTGGCGCATCGAAGCGGCGAAGCTGATCGCCTCGCTGACCAAGATGACGCGCGACATCAGCCTCGCCGAAGAACTGGCGCAGGATGCGCTGGTGATCGCGCTGAAGGACTGGCCGCAGAACGGCATTCCGGCCAATCCGGCGGCGTGGTTGATGCAAACGGCGAAGCGCCGCGCCATAGATCATTTCCGGCGCAGGAAGGTGCTCGCCAGCAACGTCATGCCCGAGCTCACCTACGAGGCCGAGCTGAAGGAGAGTGAAGCACCCGACCACGACACCCGTCTCGACGACGATGTGAAGGACAACGTGCTGAGCCTGATCTTTACCGCCTGCCATCCCATACTCGGCCCCGAGGCGCGCTCGGCGTTGACGTTGCGGCTGGTCGGTGGGCTGACGGCAGCGGAGATCGCGCGGGCCTACCTGGTGCCCGAGCCGACGATCCAGCAGCGGATCGTACGCGCCAAAAAGACCCTCGCTGGTGCCCATATTCCGTTCGAGGTGCCGCGCGGCACCGATCGGGCTGAGCGCGTCGGCAGCGTGCTCGAAGTACTCTACCTCATCTTCAACGAAGGGTACGCGGCGACTGCCGGCGAGGATCTGATGCGCACCGAACTGTGCGACGAGGCGCTGCGCGTCGGCCGCGTCCTTGCCCGGCTCGCGCCCGAGGAGCCAGAGGTGCACGGGCTGGTGGCGCTGATGGAAATCCAAGCCTCCCGCTCCGGCGCCCGCACCAAGGCCGATGGAACGCCTATCCTGCTTCTGGACCAGGACCGCACCCGCTGGAATCAGCTTCTGATCCGCCGAGGCCTTGCTGCATTGGACGAAGCGACGCGGCTTGGCGGTTCGCGTGGACCCTATGCGCTGCAGGCTTCGATCGCGGCTTGCCATGCGCGGACTCGAAAGGGGACCGAGACGGACTGGGACCGGATTGCCGGGCTCTACGACGAGATGGCGGTTGTCACGCCGTCCCCGATCGTCGAGTTGAACCGGTCCGTCGCGCACATGATGGCCTTTGGTCCAGAGGCCGGTCTCCGCCTGCTCGAGCCGCTGATGGATGTGCCGGCGCTGAGGACGTATCATTTGCTCCCAAGCGTGCGGGGCGACTTCCTCAATCGGCTCGGGCGCCATGACGAAGCGCGCGCCGAGTTTACGCGGGCCGCCGGCATGACCGGCAATGCGCGCGAACGCGAGCTGCTGTTGAAGCGGGCGGCGGGGCAGACATGAGCAGGCACATCACCATCCGCATCGCTCATCCGGACGACCGATTGAACCTCATCGAGTTGCAGCGCCGCGCGTCGCTGGTCGGCGAGACTGGTGACGTGTTGCAGCGCCTGCTCGACGAGCCGGAGTTGATCGACATCGACGAAAAAGTGCTGGCCAACAACGAGGTCGTCGTCGCCGAGCTGGGTACGACCATCGTTGGGTTCGCCTCGTTCATCGCGCAGGACGGCAATGACGCCGAACTCGACGGGATGTTGGTCGAGCCGAGCCATTGGCGGTAAGGGATCGGCCGGATGCTGATCGAGTCGCTGGTCCGCGAACTGATTGCGTGGAAAGTCACGCGCCTGCGCGTCGTGGCGAACCCCAACGCGCTCGAGTTCTACAAAGCGGTCGGGTTCACGATTATCGGCGAGGAAAAGACGCCGCTAGGACCGGTTGCTCCGGTTATGGCTAAGACCATCGCCGGGCGCAGCTAGGCGGCGAAGTGGGCCGTGACGTGCGAGGCGATCCGCGCCGGCGCCGGGCTGACCGAACGGACGAGGATGCGCGCTGTTTGATCACCGGCATTGCGACAGGCGTAGGGAACGCCCGCCGGAACGCGCACGAAATCGCCGGCGAGCACCATGCCCGCGGCGCCGCCGACCATGAATTCGACGATGCCGTCTTCGACCATGAACTGGGTCTCGGCGTGGTCGTGTGAACGTGCAGGCACTTGGATGCCGATCGGAACGCAATGCACCGCGGCGCGATAACGGAAGTCGCACACATCATTGGCGACGGGGGCCGCCTTGTCGCCTGTGATCACGAAGGCCTGCTTGCCCATCCGGAAGTCTCCCGAACTCATGCTCCACCGCAAGGTCTAGGATTCAGGCGATGAACGCAAGTTGAGCGGCTCTAGCTGACGAACTGAACGCCCATTTCCTTCAGCGCGCGCCAGGCGACGCGGCAATGATGGGGGTGGTGACCAGGCACCATCAGGTCAAAGCTTTGGGGCACGCCGCGCACCGAGGCCAATTCGATCTTTGCGCCGCCATCCGACAAATCGCGAATGATGCACTCCAGCCAAGTGCGGCCGCCGTCATAGGCGATCGCTGCCCTGATCATAGTGTTGCGCCGTGGCGACATGCGCTTTTCAAGCCGGATATCCAAAGCGATTCCTCTGCGGTCGAAGGTCGAACGCATCATCGCGGTTCGGGCTTGAAAAGCTGGCAATGCAATCGGAGCAATCGCGCCCAGCGCGGAAACCTGGGGTTAACCGCTACTTCAGTCCGGCGAGTTCGAGGCCGCCGACATAGCGGTCAAGCAGAGCGGGTTCCATGAAACGCAGCCCGTCGCGGATCGAGGACGCGGTCATCGACGGTCGCAGATAGACGAATTTCTCGAGCGCATCGACCGCGCGTTCGATATCGCCCGCCGCCGCGTAGTAGGTCGCGAGGTCGCGATACGGCCAGGTGAGCCCGGGCCGTTCCGCCAGCGCCTGTCGCGCCAGTTGGATGCCCTTGTCTGGTCGCCCGCCAGCGAAATGCGCGAGGCCCATGCCCAGATGGACGTTGAAGGCGAATGGATCAAGCGGCGACAGCCGGACCGATTGTTCGAATGCCTTGAGGCCATCCTCGGGCTGGCCGGTATAGACCAAACCATAGCCGCGCCGCATCCACGCCCACGCGTGGTTGGGGTCCAGTTGCAGGGCCTTTTCGGCGAGACTGGCGGCATGCCGCACGTCGCGGCCCAACTGCATCATTGCGGAGGCGAGGGCGGTGAGCGCCGTGGGGTCGTCACCGACCGTTTGCGTCGCAATTTCGATCAGCCGCTCGCCTTCGGCCCGCTCGGCGGCGACATCAGTCGCCCAGTTGTAGGCAACCTGTTGCCCATGCGCCCAAGCCGCGAGCGCGGCGGCAAGGCCGTACGTCGGCTCCAGCGCCAGGGCTTTGCTCAGGTAGGAGATGGCGTGCGGATTTTCCGCCATGCGATGCGCCCACAGATGCGGCAGCGAGCGCATGACGAGGTCGTAGGCGGCCAGCGTCTCGGGGCGCTTGGTGCGCGCGCGCTCGACTTCGGCACGACGGATCGAAGGGTGGAGCGCGCTCGCCACTTCAGCGGCGATACGGTCCTGCAGATCGAACAGATCGGACACCGCTCCGTCGATCTTGGTCGACCAGATGTGGTTGCCGCCATCGGTTTCAACCAACTGCGCGGTGATCCGCACGCGCTCCCCGACACGCCGGACGCTGCCTTCGACAGCATAACGCACGCCCAGTTCGCGGCCGACCTGACGGATGTCGACCGAGCGGCCCTTATAGGAGAACGCCGAGTTGCGGGCGATGACGAAGAAGTCTCGGATCCGCGACAGCGTCGCGGTGATCTCCTCGACCACGGCGTCGGCGAAATAAGACTGGTCGGCCTCGCCGGACATATTGTCGAACGGCATCACCACCACCGACGGCCGGGTCGACGGTGGCGGGGCGGGCAATTGGGTCACGGCCTTCAGGGTGATCCCGTCGGGATGCCAGACATAGATCCGAACCGTCTTGGTGACGTTTTTGAGGTCCACCGGTCCGAGGTCGGTGAACTGCAGATCCGACCGTCCGTCGAGATACTGGTACATCCATTTGGTGATGGTCATGCCACCGGGCGGCGACATCGCCTGGACGCGCACTGACAGATTGACGCCCGAGCCGTAGAGATCGTCGCCGGCCACCAGCACGTCCGCGAGCACGATTCCGGCCCGCACCTGCAACGCCCCGCCGCCTGGCACGCGGAGCTTGCGTTCATAGAGTTCGCTCTGCATGTCCGAGACCCACTCGACCGCGGCGACGACGCTCTGAAATTCCGCCAAGAGCCCATCACCCATGGTCTTGAAGACCTTACCGCCGTAGCGGCCAATGGTGCGCGCAACCAGCCGATCGTAGACCCGCTGCACGAGGCGCAGGGTCTGACGTTCGTTGAT
The DNA here is from genome assembly GCA_039934955.1 of Devosia sp. Taxonomy (GTDB): domain Bacteria; phylum Pseudomonadota; class Alphaproteobacteria; order Rhizobiales; family Devosiaceae; genus Devosia_A. The sequence continues at coordinate 6,738 of JBDTLB010000123.1, read as the reverse complement.
TTCGGTCAGCCGTGAATATCCAACCACGTCGAGCGAGACGATCGGGACCAGGCGACGGTCCGGTTGTGCCATGCTTGTCCGCCCCCCGGCGGGAATTGGGCCGCTTATAACACCCGTCGCGGGCGCGGCAATAAACTCGAAGAGTGGTGAAAACGCCTAGTAAACGGCCGTCAGGACTTCGATTTCCTTGGCCTGACCGGGCTGAACCTGGAACTGGCGATTATAGACTTTGTCACCGCGCTTGGCCAAGACGAGGTAATCGCCCTCTTGCAGCACGGTCGAGGGAAAGGCCCCTGTATTCGTGAAGACGCTCGTGCCGTCGGCGGTCTTGACCGTCCAGTCGACGTCGGCGATCGCTTCACCCCCGGCGTCGGAGACCAGCTTGAATGAGATCTGCGCCGCCTTGTGGTAGAGCGTCGCGTCGGTCAATTGTCCGGCTTCAACCCGTAGATCCGCGCGCACCACTGCGTTCACGTCGCCGAAATAGGAAACGATGTGGTAGGTGCCGGCATTGAGAGTGACGATGTCGTTGGCGCCCAGATTTTGTGCCACCAGCGCCCGATCCGCATCTGAAGTCCCCGAGGTGAAGACGTCAAAGCGCAGCAAGTTGATCGGGATCGGCACGTCGCCGGTGACCGCCGCATTGAGACGCAATCCACCGGCGCCGATGATCAGCGATTTGTCGTTTTCGCCTTCCTTGACGGTCAGCGTGTCGCTCGCCTGGGCCCGGCCATAGGCGACATGAACCACGTAATTTCCGGGCGGCAGCTTCACCTTGGCGACCGCGTCATCGGATTTGGCGGCGAGCGCCAACTGGCCGCTTCCGTCCGGTTTGGCAGCGAACACCCGCCAGACCAGCCCATCGCCGATGGTTTTGCCGCCGTCTGTGACCAGTGCCTGCAGCGTTACCGGCTGAGGATCAGCGATCACCGCGATCGCTTCAGTCGCAGTATTTGCCGCGGGGACTGCAGTCTCCGTGGCTCCCGGCTGGGCGGTTCTGCCGTGGTCAGCAGCCGGCTGCGGGTCTTCGACGGCACCATCTTGGCTGGTCGCGACCGGTGCGTGGAACATCGGCATCGGGGCAGGGGTGGGCGCTGCGTCCTGCGCAAACGCCGGGAGCGCAACGACAATCGCAATGGCCGCGATGGAGCGCCAGAAATTCACAGAAACTTCCCCTAGCCGCATGCCGCGGGCCGACGCATCGCTACCCTTGGATTGGGGAAAAGCTGTGTCATAAGGGCATGATACTCGCAAGGACTCCGAAATGCCCGTCAACGCCGCTGTGCGCGACTATCTGAAGACCCGCCGCTCGGTAGGGATTGGCTTTCTCAAGGACCCCGGCCCGACGCCTGAGGAACTCAACGAGATCCTGACCATCGGCACCCGCGTCCCCGATCATGGAAAGTTTGCGCCCTGGCGGCTGGTGGTGATCGAAGGCGAGGCGCGGGCCAAAGCCGGCGAGAAACTGGCGGCGATCCGCAAGTCCCGCGATCCGGCGCTTGACGAGGCGTCGCTCGACATCGAGCGGCGGCAGTTCCTGCCCGCGCCGGTGACCATCGGGGTACTGCTCTCGCCCAAACCCAACCCCAAATCGCCCGAGATCGAGCAATTGCTGTCGGCCGGCAATGTCTGCTTCAACCTCAGCCACGCCGCCTTCGCGTTGAGCTTCGCCGCAAGCTGGACCAACCGCTGGTACGGCTTCGATACCGAGGCCCAGCAGATGCTGGGCGCCAAGGGTGGCGAGCGCTTCGTCGGCTTCATCCACATCGGCACGCCGACCACATTGATTGAGGATCGCGACCGGCCAACGCTCGATAAGGTGGTGACGCGCTGGAACGGTTAACCGTTCGTTAACGGCTGTTAGGGTTTTGTTAACGCCCGAGAGGTCGCAGCCAGACAAGCCATGGGCGTTCAACCCATCACCATTCCGCAGAGCCTCGCCTACGTTCTCAACAACGCAGGCGACAAGAGCGGTGTTGACTTCAACTACCTGCTGCAGACGGCGCAGCGCGAATCGGCGCTGAACCCGACGGCCAAGGCGCCGAGTTCGTCGGCGGTCGGTCTTTTCCAGTTCCTCGATTCCACCTGGTTGCAGGTGATGAAGCAGGAGGGACCGCGGCTCGGCTACCAGAAATACGCCGACGCAATCGCCACCGACAAAGACGGCGACTACGTCATCAAGGACAAGAAACTTCGGACCGAGGTTCTCAAGCTCCGCGAGGACCCGCAGGTGGCGGCCGACATGGCAGCGGCCTTTACCCGGTCTAACGGCGCTTACCTTGAGGGCAAGTTCGGCCGCATGCCGAGCCCGGGCGAACTCTACATCGCTCACTTCCTCGGACCACAGGGCGCCGAGAAGATGTTCAACGCCGGGCTAAATAACGCGGACCAGGTTGCGGCAAAGCTGTTTCCACGCCAGGCCAAGGCCAACCCGCAGATATTCTACGCCAACGACCATGCCCGAACGATTCGCGAGGTCTACAAAGCGCTCGTCGCCAAGCACGACGGGATTGTCGCGGCCGACGTTCAGCCCGATCCCAAATTCGCCGCCCAACAGATGGCGGCCGATCCGGCGAGCAAATGGTCGACCGATGCGGTGCCGTCGCGCTTCAGTAAGGCCGACATGTCGTTCAATGCGCTGTTCAGCACCGAGCGCCCAACGGGCGTGCCGACGCCGCTGATCGGTATGGAGGCGGCCGGGCCGCTGATCGCCATGCAACGGACAAAGGCGGTTGCCGCGCTGCCCGACGATCCGACCGCGCCGCTGGCCCTTCTGCCGAGCGAGACGCCGGAATCGCTGGCGGCGATCGACGCCGCCATGTCTGGCCCTCAACCGGCCAGCGTTGGCGATCCGTTCGACGCGCCGTCGCCGCTGCTCGGCACCGACGGCAACCCGCTCGATCTGTTGAAGCTGGCCGCAACGGCCGCCGCGCAACCGGTCGCGGCAGCGGAGCCGGCGCCGGTCGTCGCTGCCCAACAGATGGCGCCAGCCGCACCGACGATGCCGCAGGCGAGGGTGTTGATGTCGCCCGGGCAGCACACACCCAACAGCGCCTTCTTCGCGCAACTCCTCACTCAGCGCTGAGCCTTACCAAGGCCTCAACAAACAGGGTGAACCGTTCCTTAAGCGTTGCTGGGTACGGTGTTTTTCGGGTCTCCGGAGAACGGAATGGTTGCGTATCAGGACTTTGTCGCCTTGAGCCAATCGGGCGACAGTGAGGCCCGCGGCCGGGCTGCGCATCTGGCCGCGCAGGCCTACCTGATGCACTCCGGACCGGCCGACGAACACGCTGCCCTTTACGCCGCGTTGATCGGCTTTCTCGACGACCCGTCGGTGCGCGTCCGTGCGGCGCTTGCCTATGGCCTGCTACATACCGTCGAAGCGCCGCGTCCCATCCTCTTGGCGTTGCTGCAGGACAGCGAAATTATCTCCCGCGCCGTCGCCCAATATTCGCCGGGCCTGATCGACGCCGATCTGATCGGCCTCATCCGAAAGGCCGGCCTCGTGCTGCTCACTGCCATTGCTCTGCGCGAGCGGATCAGCGCGCGCGTGGCCGAGGCGCTGATCGCCCGCGACGAGCGTGTGGTCATGCTCAAGCTTTTGCCGCGCGACGACGTCCCGGTGCCGCCCGCGCTGCTGAACAAGCTCGCCGCAGAGATTGGCGTAAGCGACGCCGAAATTCGCGGACTACTGCTCGGCCGCAACGACCTTCCGGCCTCATCGCGTTTGCTGCTGGTCGAGGCATCTGTCGCCGCGCTGCGCCGCACCCGCATCGTCAGTGGTGCCGTCGCTGCACCGCGGCTCGACCGCCTGCTTCGTGATGCAATGGATACCGCGCTCACCGCGATCGGTGAGACCGAGGCGCAGAGCGATGCCAAACCTTTTGCAGCCGAACTGGTTGAGAGCGACAAGCTGTCGGCGCGGGTGATGCTGCATGCCGTCGTCAACGGTCACGTCCTGTTCTTCGCCGATTGCATCTCTACGCTCGCCGAGACGCCGCGCGAAAAAGTCTTCACGCTGCTCGAAACCGGCAGCCGCTCCTCGCTCAACGCGCTGCTGGCCCGCTGCGGGTTGGGGGAGGGCGTCCGCAACCTCATCGTCCGGCTGATCTTCCACGCCCGCGCCGCCGATCTTGCCGACGACATCACGGCCCGCCACTTCGTTGTGACCGCGCTGACTGAGGAACTGATCGTTGAGCACGACGGCGTCATCCCTTCCGATCTCGAAGACGCCTTCGCTTACCTCAGTGAGCAGAATGTCATTCTCGCGCGCCGCGCCGCCCGTGGCGTAATGTCGGCGTTTGCTGGCGACTTTGCCGGGGAGCGCGTCATGCCCGTGGCCATCGACCGCGACGAACGGCTGGCGCTGCCCGCGGCCTAAGGTGCCTTGCGCTCTTGCCGATCGATCCCGAACGGGTCCCCGCGGCCAACCGCTAGTAGCGAAACTGCTCGCTCAGCACACGTTCTTCGAGGCCGGTCCCTGGATCGAACAGCAGGGTGACTCGATGGGTGCGGTCTTCTCGCACCACCACCTCGGCCACGTCCTTGAACTCGACATTGTCCGCCACCGCACTCACCGGGCGCTTCTCGTTCTCGCGTGTGCGGAACGTCACCACAGCGGTGTTGGCGAGGATCGCGCCGCGCCAGCGCCGCGGTCGGAACGGCGAGATCGGCGTCAGCGCGAGCAGCGGGCTGTCGATCGGTAGGATCGGCCCATGCGCCGACAGATTGTAGGCCGTCGACCCGGCGGGAGTGGACAATAAAATGCCGTCGCAGATCAGCTCTTCCATCTGCGTGAACCCATCGACGATGATCTCGACCTTGACCGCCTGGTAGCTCGTACGGAACAGCGAGACTTCGTTGAGGGCCAGCGCGTCGTGGTGGGCGCCGTGAGTGTCGATCACATGCATGGCCAGCGGCATGATGTGGGTCGGCTTGGCGGCGCCGAGCCGCTCGATCAGCCCGTCATCGCCAAAATCGTTCATCAGAAAGCCGACCGAGCCGCAGTTCATTCCGAACACCGGAATGCCGCGCTCCATGGCGCGGTGCAGCGTCTGCAGCATCAGCCCGTCTCCGCCAAGCGCCACGACCACCTCGGCTGTCTCCATGCCGACATCGCCGTAGCGGGCTTGCAGCCGGGCCATGGCGGTATCCGCCTCGGCGGTACCGCTCGATACGAAACTCAGGCGATCTGGCGAAAAATCCGGCACGAAAAGACCCTGGCTGAAGCTGCGCCTGCCTAGCATGTGGCGTCGGGTGGAGCCAGTCGGTGGGTTAACCGGGAGTTGGCTCAATCGGTCGAAAGCACGCGAAAGTGCTGGCGCTCCCATAACCGGTGCGGGTGCACGGTGATGATAACCAACTCTGCAGCAGGTGCGAACATGCAGGAACACAAGCTGACGGACGAGGCGGGGCGGCTCGCCGCGCTCCGTCGCTACGAGATCCTCGACACCGGCGAAGAACAGCCGTTCCAGCGCCTCGTCGAGTTGGTGCAGACCATCCTCGGCGTCCCTATGGCGGCGATCACCCTGATCGACGCCGACCGGCAATGGCTGAAGGCGGCGCGCGGCACCAGCACGCGCGGTGTTCCCCGCGACCTGACCTTCTGCACCGAGACCATCAGGCAGCACGCGCCTCTCGCGGTGACCGACGCGCGCCTCGACAGTCGCTTCGCCGACATTCCCTTCGTCACCGGCCCGACGCACGTCCGCTCCTATCTCGGCGTACCGCTGACGACGCCCGACGGCTACAACATCGGCACGCTTTGCGCCCTCGACACCGAGCCGCGACCGTTCGACCTGCGCGAAGCGGACATTCTCAAGAAGCTCAGCGAGATCGTCGTGGAGCAGTTCGAGCTGCGCCAGATCGCCAAGCAGGACGCGATGACCGGCGCGCTGACCCGCCGCGGCTTCTTTGCCGAGGTCGAAAAGGAGTTTCTGCGCGCTGCCCGGTATGACCGACCTTCGGCGCTGGTGATGATCGACATCGATCATTTCCGAGCAATTAATGAACGCTACGGCTATCCGGCCGGCGACGCCGTGCTGGTATCGATTGCCAATGCCTGCATGGCGACGATGCGCAAATCCGACGTCTTCGGGCGCCTCGGTGGCGAAGAATTCGGCCTGCTTCTGCCCGAGACCGGCAGGGAGGAGGCGCTTGACGCCGCCGAACGCATTCGGCGGATCGTCGAGAACACCATCATCGAAACCCCGGCCGCTTCGATCAAGGTGACCGTCAGCCTCGGCGTCGCGCCGGTCCCGGCCGCATCGGAAGATACCGCTGTTTGGTTCGCCGAAGCCGATATAGCTCTGTACGAAGCCAAGAGTTTCGGCCGCAACCGCGTGATCGCCGGCAAAGCCAGACGGCCGCCGCCGCTGCCCACCGATCTTGAACAACAGCTCAAACACCCCAACTGACCCGCTTGCCCGCCCGCGCCGGGCGGTGCTAGCAGAGCCACGGGCCGGCATAGCTCAGTTGGTAGAGCACCTGATTTGTAATCAGGGGGTCACGGGTTCAAATCCTGTTGCCGGCACCATCTAAACCCAATGAATGCAAGGGTTTCAACGATCAGCTAAATAACGCGGATTGGGACGGGGACGGCATTGGGACGGGCGTGCGAAAGTCACCCGCGTCCAATCGTGGATGGGCGAGTGATTCATTCGCGACGGGCGATGGCCCGGATCTCAGAATATTCGGTGGTTGTGCACGGCCCTATAGGCAGCCGTTATCTGAAAATCG
>JBDTLB010000122.1:0-10312 GCA_039934955.1 Devosia sp. | reverse complement strand
AACCGGGCCACCCGGGAATGCGCGTTCGCCTCTTTTGGGACCGCGTATGGGACACCCGCCAAATCCACGTTGCTCACACGGAGAATGTGACCATGCAGACCTATGATTTTACCCCGTTTTATCGCTCCACCGTCGGCTTCGACCGGCTGTTCAACCGCCTCGACGGCCTCGTCGGCCAGGAGGCCAAGACCTATCCTCCGTACAACATCGAGAAAATCGGAGATGATTCTTACCGCATCTCGATCGCCGTCGCCGGCTTCGCCGAGAGCGACCTCGTGATCGAGTCCAAGGAGAACAGCCTCATCGTCAAGGGCGCCAAACCAGCCCCGTCCGACGAAAAGGCCCGCGAGTTCCTTCATCGCGGCATCGCCGAGCGCGCGTTCGACCTGCGCTTCCAGCTTGCAGAGTATGTCGAAGTCTCGGGCGCGGCGCTCGAGAACGGCCTGCTCCATGTCGAACTGAAGCGCCAGCTTCCCGACTCGAAGAAGGCCCGCACCATCGCCATCACCGGCGCGGCCCCCAAGACGATCGAGAACGCCTCGGTCAACTAGCCATTCCGGTCACGAACGGCCTGGCCCAAACAGGCGGTTGGCTGATCGGCCCTTCTTAGGTTCGATCGGCCAGAGCGAAAAGAAAACGCTCTCCTTCACATCGGAACAGGCGAACGGAATAAGAGGCGTGGGCCCAGCGGCCCGCGCCTTTTTCGTCCAAGACGGAACCTCATGGGTGGGCTATGAATTTCGTCAGCAGGCATTAGCGTCAAAGGAGCCTCCCTATGAAATCTCCCGATATCGGCATCAAATCCAATACCAAATCGGCAATGATCGGTTTGTGCAATTCGCGCCTTGCTGACGTGCTTGATCTGTCGCTCGCGGTGAAGCAGGCGCATTGGAATCTCAAGGGCCCAAATTTCATCGCCGTGCACGAGCTGCTTGACATGCTGCGGGCTCACCTCGACGTCCATTCCGACACGGTTGCAGAGCGCGTCATGCAGCTCGACGGCATCGCGCTCGGCACGACCCAGATCGTCGGCGAGAAATCCGAGTTGGCCGCCTACCCAGTCGACATCAAGAAGGTCGCTGACCACGTCGGCGCCCTGGTCGAACGTTATGGCGCCCTCGCCAAATCGGTGCGCGAGGCCATCGATACCGCCGACGACGCCGGTGACGCCGGAACCGCCGACATCTTCACCGCCTTCTCCCGCGACCTCGACAAGGATCTGTGGTTCCTCAAGAGCCACCTCGAGTAACTCAGCCGACCACCAGACCGTCCAGCATGCGGATTTGCCGGCGGCAGCGCTCGGCGATACGCTCGTCGTGGGTCGAGATCAGGAAGGTCGTGCGGTCGTCGCGGTTGATCTCGACCAGCAATTCCATCACCCGGTCGGCGCTTTCGCGATCAAGGTTGCCGGTCGGCTCGTCGGCCAGCACGAGTTCAGGCTGATTCATTAGGGCGCGCGCCACCGCGACACGCTGCTTCTGCCCGCCCGACAGCTTGCTGGCGGGAAAATCGCGCCGCTCCGCCAGTCCCACCCGCCGCAGCAATTCGGTAGCCCGCCGCCGATCGACCGCGGTCTCACGACCGTGGCGCGTCGCTGCCGGAAACATGACGTTCTCGAGCGCCGTGAAATCGGGCAGCAAATTATGCGCCTGGAACACGAAGCCGATGTGCTGGTTGCGGAACTCGGTAAGATCGACGTCGCGCGCCCCGATCAGATTGAGACCGAGCATGTCGAACGTGCCGCTGGTCGGGCGCATCAGCGTGCCAAGGATGTTGAGCAGCGTCGACTTGCCCGAGCCTGATGGCCCGAGCAGCGCCACCAGTTCGCCAGTACCGATGGTGAGATCGAGGCCTTTGAGAACGGTGACGGCCTCGTCGCCTTCGTCGAACGACTTGACCAAATCCTCGACAACGATCAGCGGCGCGGTGTCGATCATGGGCCGATCACCTTGACCGGATCGACCCGCGACGCCGAATAGGCCGGCCAGATCGAGGCGAGCATGGCCCCCAGAAGGGTCAAGAGGATCGCCGCCGCATACGCCCCCTGGTTCACGTCAACCGGCAGGCCCGCAGCGCTTGTGGCGGCGGGTGGGGGAAATGGCAGGAGGCTGAAATAGCCGAGCCCCGCCCCGAGCAGGCCACCGATCAGACCGATCAGCGTCCCCTGGATGACGAACACGAAGACGACGAAGCGCCGCGTCGCCCCCATCGCCCGCATGATGCCGATTTCCGACTGGCGCCGGTACGTCGAAAGAAGCAGCGCGCTGGCGATGCCGATGATGATGGTGACGAGTGCAAAGCCCTTGATGAGGTTGCCCGAACTCGCCTGCGCGGTGAGACCGTCGAGCAATTGCTGGTTCTTGGCGGTCCACGGCGTCGCCTTGAGCCCGGTGGCGGCCGCGATGTCGAGGGCGACGGCAGGGGCGACCTTCAAATCGTCAAGCTTGACCTCGAGCCGAGACAACCCCTCGGGCAGGTCGAACAGCACGCGGGCCGCCCGGATGTTGAGGTAGGCTGCCGCGTCGTCGAGGCCGGCGACCCCGAGCACGAAGATGCCGCCGACCGTAAGGGTCTGCTCGATCCCACGCTCGGATTTAATGGTCATGGTCTGTCCAACGCTTACGCCCAGCTTGCTCGCCAGACCCTGGCCGATCAGCGCCGTGCCAATCGGCAGATCGGTGGAACCGGCGACGAGACTGGCGGCGATATCGGAGATCGCCGAGACATCGTCGGGCGCAACGCCCGTGACGCTGACCGGGGCGATCGCCTCCCCCTTGCTGAGAAAGCCATTGCCCAGCACCTGGCCCGCGACAATCCTGACATGCGGGATAGCGCGCACGACCGGAAGGAAGGCCGCCGCCGATTGTAACGTCGAGCGCTGCTGGCTCGACTTCAGCACCGCGAGGAGCGTGCCCGGGCCTGTGCCGTAGAGCGAGACCGGGTCGCGATCGGCGGGCTCGATCGTCACATGCGAGATGTTGCCAACTGTCCGATCGAGTAGCAGCACGGCGAGGCCGCCGATCAGGGCGCTCATGAACACGAACACATAGACGCCCACCGCGACGCCCAGGATGAGCAGCACCGTCTGTCCACGATTGGCGGTCAGGTATCGGAACGCGATCTTGATGCTGTACAGCACGGTCTCACCCGGCCTTGGGCGATACGGCAGCCCCGTCAGTGACCGATTTGGGTTCTGTAACGACGACGTCGCCCTCCTTGAGGCCACCGGCGACGATCAGCCGGCCCGATGGCCAGTCGATGAACTCGACCGACCGGCGCACCGCCTTACCGCCTTCGACCACGAACACGCCTGGTGAGGTCGCCGCATCGACGATGGCGCTGCGCGGCACGGTGATGGCCGACGGCTCCTCGGAAACGACGATATTGAGGTTAGCCGTCAGCCCGATCGGCAGCGCGATGCCCTGCATGTCGGCAATGTTGACCCGCACCTGCCGCCCGCCGGTGCTGCTGTCGACCGACGGCGACACGAAGCTGACCTCACCATCGAGCGTCCGGTTGTAGCCCGAGGGCTGCAGGCGGGCCTTGAGACCGCGGTGGATTTCCGCCGCGTAAAGTTCGTCGATGCTGGCCTCGACCCGCAGATGCGCGAGGTCGGCAATCGAAAACAGCACCGTCGACGAGCTGACCACCTGACCGGAATCGACGCCGCGGACCAGCACGGTCCCGGCGAACGGCGCCTTGATGCTATATTGCGACAACAGGCTCAGGGCCTGGGCCTGAGCGGCGGTGAGCCGGTCGACGTCGTTCTGTGCGGTCTGGAACGCCAGTTGCACGGAATCGAGGTCCTTGCGAGAGATCGAATCGCCCAGACTTTTGGCGCGCTCGAGATTGATCTTGGCCTGCTGCAGCGTCGCGGCCGCTCCCTCAAGCGCCGCCTGGGTCTGGGACACAGCGGCCTGCTGCTGGGCGTCGTCGAGGGTTGCCAGAACATCGCCGGACTTTACCTCGTCGCCTTCGCTGGCGCGCACCGTCGTCAGCCGTCCGCTGACCGTCGGGCTGAGGTCGACCTGAAGATCAGGCGCGATGCGGCCGTTGATGGCCAGCACTCGCTCGGCCGGCGCGGGCTTGACGGTTTCGGTCGCGACGCTGAGCGGCTTGGCTTCCCACGGCCGGTTGAGCCCCGCCCAGACCCCGGCGGCAATGACCATCAGCCCCAGCAGGGTGCGCCAGATCGGGAACGCCCTGCGACGCTGCATGGCAGACGGCGGGGCAGCAGCGAGTTGAGCGGGCACGGCGCCTCCTTGAAGCGATCGATGCTTATACGCGGCGGCATTCGCATCGGTTTTGAGCTATGTCAGCCTGACCGAAAAGAAAGCTCGGCGCGGGTGCCTGTCCGACCTTGGAAAAAAATCGGACGAGGGCGCTTGCCGACATTACGGACTTGTGACAATCTGGTCCTAATAGGACAGCGTTGCTGCCTTAAAAGCGGGCTGCCGGTCTCCCCGGAATTGCTCGCACGCCGGACCGGCTGGCCCGCTTATCGAAAGCGGAAACGGGAGGCGGGGCGAAGTGCCCGAACGAGCGGCCATTTGGATGCAGAGCCGCTCCCCAATGAATAGGATTGCGCTGCTCGTTTCGAGCCGTACCATGTACGACCCGAGACCAAGGCGCGTCGAAAGGAACTGAACGCCCGGCTCGCCGGCTACGACGCCCCCTCGAAACGAAAGAACATTGCAGATGGCTCAGACACGGAACGGATCACCTCCCGCCTCGGACGCCACCATTCGCAAATATACTCGTCCGGCGGCGTTTGGCCTGTTCGACCCGATCCGTGAGCACGATGCCTGCGGCGTCGGCTTCATCGTCAACCTCAAGAACGCCGCCTCACACAAGATCGTCGAGAACGGCCTTTCTATCCTCGAGAACCTCGAGCATCGCGGCGCTGTAGGCGCCGATCCCCTGATGGGCGACGGTGCCGGCATCATGGTGCAGATTCCACACGATTTCTTCGCGCGGGAAATGGGCAAGCAGGGCGTCACCCTGCCCGCCCCCGGTCTCTATGCCGTCGCGTTCCTGTTTATGCCGCAGGAACTCGACCTCCGCATCAAGATGGAAAAGGTCGTCGAAAAGGTCATCGAGGACGAAGGCCAGACCGTGCTCGGCTGGCGCGACGTGCCGCATGACAACTCGTCGCTGTCCAAGGCGCCTGAAATCGTCGCCACCGAACCCTACCACCGTCAGGTGATCATCGGCCGCGGCCCCAAGACCGCCGACGACGAAGCGTTCGAGCGCAAGCTCTACATCATCCGCAAGGTCTGCTCGGGCAAGATCTACTCGGCCTACGAAGGCAAGCCGAACGACTTCTATGTCGTATCGATGAGCTGCCGCACGCTGATCTACAAGGGCATGTTCCTCGCCGCCCAGCTGCGCGCCTATTACACCGATCTGAGCGACCCTGAATTCACTTCGGCGCTTGCGCTCGTCCACCAGCGCTTTTCGACCAACACCTTCCCGAGCTGGCGCCTCGCGCACCCCTATCGCTTCGTCTGCCACAACGGCGAAATCAACACCGTGCGCGGCAACGTCAACTGGATGGCGGCCCGTCAGGCCTCGGTCAGCTCCGATCTGTTCGGCGGCGACATCCAGAAGCTCTGGCCGATCTCGTATCCGGGCCAGTCGGACACAGCCTGCTTTGACAACGCCCTCGAATTCCTGACCCGCGGCGGCTATTCGCTGCCGCACGCTGCGATGATGTTGATTCCCGAGGCGTGGGCCGGCAATCCGCTGATGGATGCCGACCGCAAGGCGTTCTACGAGTACCATGCCGCGCTGATGGAGCCGTGGGACGGTCCTGCCGCCATGTGCTTCTCGGATGGACTCTTTATCGGCGCCACGCTCGACCGCAACGGTCTGCGTCCGGCCCGCTACATCGTCACCGACGACGACGAAGTGATCATGGCCTCGGAGATGGGGACGCTCCCCATTGCCCCCGAAAAGATCCTCCGCAAGTGGCGCCTGCAGCCGGGCAAGATGCTGCTGATCGACCTCAAGAAGGGCGCCATAGTCTCCGACGAAGAGATCAAGGCCGAACTCGCCACCGCGCATCCCTACAAGCAATGGCTCGGCCGCACCCAGATCCAGCTCGAAGAGCTGCCCGAGGTCGCTCCGCAGGCGCCCCAGAGCACCGTTCCATTGCTCGATCGGCAGCAGGCCTTCGGCTACACGCAGGAAGATCTGAAGCTCATCATCCCGCCGATGGCGACCACCGGCCAGGAGGCTACGGGCTCGATGGGCACCGACACGCCGATCTCGGCGATGTCGGACAAGAGCAAGCTGCTCTACACCTATTTCAAGCAGAACTTCGCGCAGGTCACTAACCCGCCGATCGACTCGATCCGCGAGGAATCGGTGATGAGCCTCGTGAGCTTCATCGGCCCGCGCCCCAACATTCTCGATCTCGAAGGCCACGGCACGCGCAAGCGTCTCGAAGTCCACCAGCCGATCCTGACCAACGCCGATCTCGAAAAGATCCGCGCCATCGGGGCGATGGAAGACAATCCGTTCCGCTCCAAGACGCTCGACATCACCTATCCCGCCTCAGAGGGCGCCGATGGCATGAAGGCGGCGCTCGATCAGCTGTTCTCGGACGCCGAGATGGCCGCCCACTCGGGTGATAACATCATCATCCTGAGCGACCGCATGATTGGGCCGGACCGCATCGCCATCCCGTCGCTTCTGGCGACCGCAGGCGTGCACCACCACCTCATCCGAAAGGGCCTCCGCACCTCGGTGGGCCTCGTGGTCGAGACCGGCGATGCCCGCGAAGTGCATCATTTCTGCGCATTGGCCGGCTATGGCGCCGAGGCGATCAACCCCTACCTCGCCTTCGAGACGCTCATCGCCATGCGCGAAGAGACCAACGACATCCCCGAAGAGGTCGACGAGCACGAGCTCGTCTATCGCTACATCAAGGCGATCGGTAAGGGCATCCTCAAGGTCACCGCCAAGATGGGCATCTCGACCTACCAGTCCTATTGCGGCGCGCAGATCTTCGACGCCATCGGCCTGACGCAGGAATTCGTCGACACCTATTTCACCGGCACCGCCACCACCATCGAAGGCGCCGGCCTCGCCGAGATCGCCACCGAAACGGTGAAGCGCCACGACGACGCCTTTGGCGACAGCCCGATCCTCGAGGACAGTCTCGAGGTCGGTGGCGACTATGCGTTCCGCTTCCGCGGCGAGGCGCACGTCTGGCGCTCCGAAACCGTCTCCAATTTGCAGCACGCAGCGCGTGGCAATTCCCGCGACAAATATCGCGAGTTTGCCAAGCTCGTGAACGAGGTAGAGGACCGCTACGTCACCATCCGCTCGCTGTTCACGCTGAAGACCGCCGCCGAAGACGGCCGCAGCGCCGTGCCGCTTGAGGAAGTCGAGCCAGCCGTCGAAATCGTCAAGCGTTTCTCGACCGGCGCCATGAGCTACGGCTCGATCAGCCGCGAGGCGCACACCACGCTCGCCATCGCCATGAACCGCATCGGCGGCAAGTCGAACACCGGCGAAGGCGGCGAGGAAGTCGATCGCTTCACGCCGCTCCCCAATGGCGATTCGATGCGCTCGGCGATCAAGCAGATCGCGTCGGGCCGCTTCGGCGTGACCGCGGAGTATCTCGTCAACTCCGACATGATGCAGATCAAGATGGCGCAGGGCGCAAAGCCCGGCGAAGGCGGCCAGCTGCCCGGCCATAAGGTCGATCAGGTCATCGCCAAGGTGCGTAACTCGACGCCCGGCGTCGGACTCATCTCGCCGCCGCCGCACCACGACATCTATTCGATCGAAGATCTCGCTCAGTTGATCTTCGATCTGAAGAACGTCAATCCATCGGGTGTCGTGTCGGTCAAGCTCGTCTCCGAAGTCGGCGTCGGCACCGTTGCCGCCGGCGTCAGCAAGGCGCGGGCCGATCACGTCACCATCTCGGGCTATGAAGGCGGCACCGGCGCCGCGCCGTTGACGTCGTTGAAGCACGCCGGCTCGCCGTGGGAAATCGGCCTCGCCGAGACGCACCAGACGCTGGTCGCCAACAAGCTGCGCGGCCGCATCGCCGTGCAGGTCGATGGCGGCATCCGCACCGGCCGCGACGTCGTCATTGGCGCCCTGCTCGGCGCCGACGAATTCGGCATGGCCACCGCCCCGTTGATCGCGGCGGGTTGCGTGATGATGCGCAAGTGCCACCTCAACACCTGCCCTGTCGGCATCGCCACGCAGGACCCGGTGCTGCGCGCCCGTTTCACCGGCAAGCCCGAGCACGTCATCAACTATCTGTTCTTCGTCGCCGAGGAAGTGCGCGAACTGATGGCTACGATGGGCTATCGTCACTTCGACGAGTTGGTCGGCCAGATGCAGATGCTCGACAAGACTGACGCCATCACCCACTGGAAGGCCAAGGGGCTCGATTTTTCGAAGCTGTTCCACAAGCCGCCAACGGTCGAAGGCGTCGCCATCTCGCACACCGAGACGCAGAACCACCCGATCGACAATGTTCTCGACCGCCGACTGATCGCGGCGGCGCAGAACGCGCTCGACACTGGCACGCCAGTGCAGATCACCGAGACCATCAACTCCACTGACCGCACCGCCGGCGCGATGCTCTCGGGCGAAGTCGCCAAGCGCTACGGCAATGCCGGCCTCGCCGAGGACAGCATCGCGATTTCGCTGAGCGGCACCGGCGGCCAGAGCTTTGGCGCGTTCCTCGCGCATGGCGTCACAATCGACCTGGTCGGCGAGGCCAACGACTATGTCGGCAAGGGCCTGAGCGGCGGCCGCATCGTGGTCCGCCCATCCGAAAAATCGGGCGCCAAGCCGGAAGAATCGATCGTCATCGGCAACACCGCGCTCTATGGCGCCACGTCTGGGGAAGTCTACCTCCGCGGCATCGCCGGCGAGCGCTTCGCCGTCCGCAACTCGGGCGCCGTCGCGGTTGTCGAGGGGACGGGCGACCATGGCTGCGAATACATGACCGGCGGCGTTGTCGCCGTGCTCGGCAAGACCGGCCGCAACTTCGCGGCGGGCATGTCGGGCGGCATCGCCTATGTGCTCGATGAGGACGGCAGCTTTGAGAGCCACTGCAACATGTCGATGGTCGAACTCGAGCCGGTGGTCGAAGAGGAAATGCTGGCCGAGCGCGAATACGGGCACGCCGGTGACCTCGAAACCTCGGGCGTCGTCGAGATCATGTCGAATCTCGGCGGCGGCGATGCCGACCGGCTCAAAGCCTTGATCCAGCGCCACAAGAGCTTCACCCGCTCCAACGTCGCCGAAAAGATCCTTGCGAACTGGGAGACCTATCTGCCCAAGTTCAAAAAAATCATGCCGGTCGAATATCGCCGGGCTCTCGCCGAGCTCGAAAAGGAACAGTCCCGTCTACAAGTGGCGGCGGAGTAGGCGTCATGGGCAAGATCACCGGCTTCCTCGAGATCGACAAGGACGATCGGGACTATCTCCCGATCGCCGATCGGCTCAAGAACTACAACGAGTTCACCATCCCGCTCGGCGACAAGAGCACCCGCGACCAGGCGGCGCGCTGCATGGATTGCGGCGTGCCCTATTGTCACAATGGCTGCCCGGTCAACAACCAGATCCCCGACTGGAACGATCTCGTCTATCGCGGCGACTGGTTGAAGGCCCTGAAGAATCTGCTCTCGACGAATAACTTTCCCGAGTTCACCGGCCGCATCTGCCCCGCCCCGTGCGAGGCGGCGTGCACGCTCAACATCATCGACAGCCCGGTCTCGATCAAGTCGATCGAATGCGCCCTCGTCGACAAGGGATGGGAACAGGGCTGGATCAAGCCGGAGATCAATCCGCATAAGACCGGCAAGAAAATCGCCGTTATCGGCTCAGGGCCGTCGGGTCTCGCCTGCGCGCAGCAGCTCGCCCGCGCCGGGCATGACGTCCATCTCTACGAAAAGAACGCCAAGGCCGGCGGCCTGATGCGCTACGGCATCCCGGACTTCAAGATGGAAAAGCGGCACATCGACAGGCGCGTCGAGCAGATGACCGCCGAGGGCGTGACCTTCCACTATGGCGTGCACGTCGGCCGCTACATCCGCATCGAAGATCTGGTGGAGCAGTACGACGCGGTATCGCTTGCGGGCGGCGCCGAGAACCCCCGCGATCTGCCGATCCCCGGCCGCGAGTTCGACGGCATCCATTTCGCCATGGACTTCCTGCCACAGCAGAACCGCCGCAACGCCGACGAGACGCTGAACGACAGCCGGCCGATCCTTGCCGGCGGCAAGCACGTCGTCGTCATTGGCGGCGGCGATACCGGGTCGGACTGCATCGGCACCTC
>JBDTLB010000121.1:0-5583 GCA_039934955.1 Devosia sp. | reverse complement strand
CTGCTGCGACCTGACGCCCGGGAACTATGCCTTACTGCTCGCCGTTATTGGCATGCAGTAAGGCAGGCTGAAGTGAAACGAAATACCGAAGTGGCGCAGTCCATCCGGGCAACGGCTTATTTCCTGTGGGAGCAGGATGGCCGGCCAGACGGGCATGCATTCGATTATTGGGTGCGCGCCAAAGAGATGCATCTACGGGAACTTGCCTACGACCGCTGGTTGGCGGAAGGCAGCCCCGCCGGGCGCGATTTCGACATCTGGGTCGCCGCATCGCACGAAATCGATAAAAGCTAGCGGCGTCCCGTAATGACCGCCGATTGATGGACGGCACGGCGCCCTGCGCCCGCTGTCTGCCAAAACGCCCCTGGCGGCATCGCAAACTCCTATATTCCCTTGGCAATCCGGTTTGGCATAGGGTGCGCCGCGCGCCGGACCGCCGGTCGCGCCGATTGTTTGCAGTATATTGCACGAATGCGGGACCCTACGGCCCATGCTTGATCAGTTCCGGAACGCCATCAACCGCCTGCCGCGGCGTTGGAAGAGCTTTGCCCTCGTGGCCTTCGACGCGTTGGCCCTGATCGGGGTCCTGTGGCTGAGCTATCAACTCCGGCTGGGGGGCACATTCGAGCCAAGCGGGCCGCAATGGGTGCTGATTCTGCTCGCACCGGTCGTGGCGCTGCCGACCTTCCTCCGGCTTGGCCTTTATCATGCCGTGATCCGCTATTTGCCCGAGCGGGCGGTATGGACTGTCCTATGGGCAATGACGTTGTCGACGCTGGGCTGGGTGTTTCTGCTCTTTGTCGCGGAGGTCTCGCGCATGGCCGTGCTGCCGCGTACGGTGCCGATCTTCTACTTTCTGCTGGGCACGATCGTTGTTGCGGGATCGCGTTTCCTCGCCAAATTCATCCTCTATCCGAACCGGAGCGGTGACGCTGAGCGCCAGCAGGTGCTGATCTACGGCGCCGGAGAGGCTGGCAGGCAGATCGCTGCCGCCCTGACCGGGCAAGGCAGCACGCAGGTAGGCGGGTTTATCGACGACGACCGCAATCTGCAGGGCCGCGACGTCTCGGGCGTCCGCGTCTATGGGCCAAGCCGGCTGGCTGACCTGATCGCGGACTCGGGCGCCAAGGAAATCATCCTGTCGATGGCCTCGCTCGACTCCATGCGTCGACAGGAGATCTACGCCGAACTGAGGAAGTTCCCGGTAAGGGTCAGGACGCTGCCGTCGTTGCGCGAAATCGCCTCTGGCGAGTACCAGGTGAACCAACTGCGCGAGATCGACATCGACGATCTGCTCGGCCGCTCGTCTGTGCCGGCCGATCCCGAACTGCTGCACCAGATGGTGGCCGGCAAAACCATCCTCGTGTCCGGTGGTGGGGGCTCGATCGGTTCGGAACTTTGCCGCATTATCGCGCGGCTTAAGCCCAAGAAACTTGTGGTCCTCGAAGCCAATGAGTTCGCGCTCTACCAGGTCGAACGGAGCCTCGCGCGAGATGCCTCACTAAAGATCGTGCCGATCCTCGGCTCGGTCGCCGACGGCGCGCTGGTGCGTCGCACGCTGACCGAGCAGGGCGTCGAGGTGGTGTTTCATGCCGCGGCGCACAAGCACGTGCCGCTGGTCGAGGCCAACGTGCTCGAAGGCGTGCGAAACAACATCTTCGGCACTCAGACCATCGTTGGCGCCGCATTCGAGTGCGGCGTCGCGGATTTCGTGCTGATCTCGACCGACAAGGCGGTGCGCCCGACTAACGTTATGGGCGCCACCAAGCGCTGGGCCGAGCTGATCGTCCGCCAGTACGGCGATCGCGCTGCGGCGACCCGGACAGGGCAGCGCTTCTCGGCCGTACGCTTTGGCAACGTGTTGGGCTCGAACGGCTCAGTGGTGCCGCTGTTCCGCGAGCAGATCGCGGCGGGCGGGCCCGTGACGCTGACCGACGAGCGCATGACGCGTTACTTCATGTCGATCCACGAGGCCGCCGAGCTGATCGTGCAGGCCGGTGCGCTGAGCGAGGGCGGCGATATCTTTCTGCTCGAGATGGGCCAGCCGGTTCGCATCCGCGACCTGGCCGAGAACATGATCCGGTTGGCCGGGCTGACGGTGCGGTCCGAGGCCAATCCGGGCGGCGACATAGAGATTGTCGTCACCGGGATCCGCCCGGCCGAGAAGCTCTACGAGGAGTTGTTCTACGACGCCGCGCAGGCGGGCCGCACGCGGCAGCCAAAGATCCTCCGAGCCAAGATGGCCGAGCGCGCCAATGCCGATTTCGACAAGGCACTGGCCGATCTCAAAGCCGCCTTCGAACGTCAGGACGAGTCGGCAGTCCGGAAGATTCTTTTTGAGGTGATCGAGACCAGTGCCGGCTAGGCCGCGGCCGTCTCGGGAGCGCCGGCTCGCAAATAGACCGCCAGTCCAATCAGCGGCAAATAGGCGACGAACACCGCGGCCCACATCCAGCCGGGAATGCTGGCAAGCCATGCCAGCGGTAACAGCCAGATGAAATTGAGGCCGATGAAAGCGAGGGTGACGCTGCGGTGTGACCCCCAGCGGCGTGATAGCTTCTGATAGGCATGACGCCGGTGCGCCTCGAACACCCGCTCGCGCAGCAGCAGCCGGCGAGTCAGCGTCACTGTGGCGTCGGTGACGAAGGCGGCCGCGAGGATTACCCATTGCGCCAGCGATACGTGACCATCCGCAATCGTGACCAGCGCCAGCAACGCGATCATGAATCCGAGATAGGTGCTACCGGCGTCACCCATGAAAATCTTTGCCGGTGGCCAGTTGAGAACAAGGAAGCCAAGCGTGGCAGCGGCGATGCCGATCAGGACCCAGAACGCGGGTGGCGCACTGCCGCCGATCAGCAGTGCAGCACTACAGCACATGACGACCGCCTGCGATCCGGCGATGCCGTCGATGCCATCCATGAAGTTGAAGAGGTTGATCCAGTAGGTGACGACAATCACCGCAACCGCCGCGATGAACAGCGCCGGAGGCGGCAGGCCGGTTTGCTGCTGCAGCGCGTCCAGCGGAATGCAGAAGCCGATGGCGAGCGCCACGAGCAGCAATTGCGCTGGCAGCCGAAAGCGTGCGGCAATGGGCCGTCGATCATCCCAGAAGCCGATCGCGGCGACCACCAAGGCGATGACCAGGCCGATGCCGTACGGTGAGGGGGCAGCGACAGCCGCGAAAGCCGTCGCGATGCTCCCGCCAACCACGATCCCGACGCCACCTCCGCTAGGAGTTGGGACTGTGTGAGAAGAGCGGTCATTCGGCGCCTGGACGATGCCGAGCCGCTGCGCGTTGCGGCGGATCAGGGCGGTCGCCGCAAAGGCGGCGAGGGTGGCGATCAGAGTGACGGCGAGGTGCAGCAGCATGGCCCGCTTTTAAGGGCCGCCCCGCAACTTCACAACCAGTCCAGCGCCACTATTGCGCCTTGCCGGTCTTGCCTGCCTTGGCCTCGTCGTACCACCAGATTTCCGGGAAACCGATCGAATAGGCCGGCAAATTGTCCGGATGGCCGAAGCGTTCCCAATGGGCGATGCGGTCATTGCGATTGCTGTAGGATGGCACGACGAAATAATTGTTGAGCAACACCCGGTCGAGCGCCTTGGTGGCGGCGAGCCGATCGTCGCGGTCCTTGGCGAAGACGATCTTGTCGATCAGCGCGTCGATGGCCGGGTCGGCAATGCCGCCATAGTTGGACGTATTGGGATCGGCCGCGGCCTTGGAGCCGAAGAAGAAGTTCTGCTCATTTCCCGGGCTGAGGCTTTGCGTCCAGCTATTGTAGATCATGTCAAAATCGCGCGAGCGGACGCGGTTGATGAACTCGGCCGAATCCACTGTGCGGATCGTCGCGTCGATGCCGATCGATTTGAGATTGGTCTGGAACGCCGTCGCCACCGGCTCAATGGTCGGGCCGTTGAGCAGGATCTCGAAGCTGAGCTGGGTTCCTGTAGCATCGACCAACCGGTTACCGTCGAGCTTGTAGCCGGCCGCGGTCAGCAGATCGAGCGCCTGCTTGAGGTTGGCGCGCAGCTTCTGCGGATCGCCTGAAACCGGGTTGGTGTAGGGCGTCGTGAAGATTTCGGGTGGGATCTTGTCCTTGACGGTGTTGAGGTCGTCGAGCTCGGTCCCTTCGGGCAGGCCGGACGAAGCGAACGGCAGTCCGTACCAATATGAGCTGATGCGCTGATACTGACCGTAGAACAGCGTCTTGTTAAGGCTCTCGAAGTCGAAGGCGTAGAGCAGTGCATGGCGGACACGCACATCCTTGAACTTGTCGAGCCGCAGATTGGGGATGAAACCGACCATCACGCCGCTGTCGGCGTAGGTTTGCGGGTAGAGCTCCTGCACCACGCGCTTGTCGGCGACGGCCGGGAAATCATAAGCCGTGGCCCAGCGCTTTGCGCGGTTCTCGCTCCACCAGTCGAATTGGTCGCCCTTGAAACCCTCGAAGGCGACATCGGGATCGCGGAAGTACTCGTAGCGGACATTGTCGAAATTGTTGGTGCCGACAGCGAAAGGCTCGGCCCCGCCCCAATAGGTCGGATCGCGTTCGTAGGTGATCGATGAGCCCGCGCTGAATGACTTCATCTTGTATGGTCCCGACCCCATCGGCGGCTCGAGCGTCGAGGCGCCGATGTTGCGCTGCTTGCCGCTGGCGTCCTTGCCCGCCCACCAGTGTTTCGGAAGGATCGGGAGTTGGCCGAGGATGTTGGGGAGTTCGGCGTTGTTGGTCGACGCGAAAAAGAACGTCACCTGGTCGGGCGCTGTCACATCGACCTTGGTGACGTCCTGATAATATTGTTGCCGGTCGGGATTGACCTTCACCATCTGCTCGAACGACCATTTCACGTCGTCCGGTGTGATCTGCACGCCGTCCTGCCACTTGGCTTTCGGATTGATCCGGAACGTCGCCGATGAAATGTCCGCTGGATAGGCGACCGCGTCGGCGATCAGCGAATATTCCGAACCGGATTCGTCGAGGGCCGGCCCCATCAATGTTTCGTAGACGAGGCCAAGACCATCGGCCGGTTCGCCTTCGGGCAGGATCGGATTGAAGGTGTCGAAGCTGCCAAGCGCATTGAGCCGCACGAGCCCGCCCTTAGGCGCGTCCGGATTGACATAGTCCCAGTGCTTGAAGTCGGGCGCGTATTTGAGCGCTGTGACGAGGTCAGTGCCGATCAGCCACGGCCCGTTCTGTGCTGGATCGGCGAAGGCCGGACCGGCGGCCAGCGACAGGGCGGCGAGGACGAGGAGCGGAAGCTTCATGGCGGGCCTCTCTTGGTGCGCCCGGCCAGTCTCGGGCGGGATCGTGGCGAAACTCTAGCATGTCCGAGGGCCCGCGCTAGGCAGGCACACCGGCTCGTGAGGTGTGAAGCGCCGCGGCCAGCAGGGCTTTGGTGTAGTCCGACTGCGGTGCGGCAAAGATATCGGCCGCCGGCCCGGCCTCGACCATCTTGCCGTCCTTCATGACGAGCAGATCGTTGGCGAGAGCGCGAACGACGCGCAAATCGTGCGAAATGAACAGATATGTGAGCCCATGTCGCCGTTGCAACTCGCGCAGCAGATCGACGACCTGCGCC
>JBDTLB010000120.1:0-38267 GCA_039934955.1 Devosia sp. | reverse complement strand
TCTCGCGGAACACTTCCACCGTTCGCGCCATCTCACCAATCTCGTCCGACCGACCCGACCCCTTCACCTCAACCCCAAGATCACCCCCAGCCAACGCCTGCATCGTACCGGTCAAAGAGCTGATCGGCTTGGTCACAGAGCGGGAGAACAGCAGGCCGGCGATCGCCGCGAGCAGCAGCAACGCGCCGCCAACCAGCAGCATCGCATTGCGCATCGCCGTCACCGGCGCCATCACCTCGGCCTGCGACTGCACCGCAAGCACGGCCCACTTCGTCTCATCGATCTGGAACGGCGCCGCAAGGGCCACCATGTCCTGCCCACGATAGCCGCTGACGATGCCGCTGGAGCGTTCGCCATTCATGCCAGTGGTGACGATGTCGCTGTGGATCGGTGTAATCAGCACATTGGGATCGGTCGAAAAATGCGACTGCGTGCGCATCAGACCATCCGGCCCGACGATCAGCGCCTCACCAGTTTCGCCCAGACCGCGGATCGAACTCACCTTGTCGGAAATCGACTTGGCCGAGATCTCGAACACCAGCACACCGGCGAGCTTGTCAGCCTTGTACACCGGCGTCGCGATGAAGCTCTCCGGCTTCCCGCCAGCTGGCGCATAGATCGAGAAATCGGCAAACGCTATGCTCCCCGCCGGCATCGCTGCCGTGCGGCGCAACAGCTTGCCGAGATCGCCCTCGCTCAGCGGATTGCCGCTACCCTTCGAGAAATCGGTGACGAAGTCATCGTACTTCTCCGCCGTATAGATCAGAATTCCATCCGGGTTGAACAGCATGATGTCGTCATAGCCGCGCTCCTGCAGGACCGTGCGCCAGCCGGGATGAAACCGGCGATGCTGGCCATCATAGTCACCCGCCGTCTGCCCGGCAGTGTCGCTTAGGATCTTTTCGCCCACCCGATACGGATCATTGGTGATGAACGATGCCTGCAGCATCGAGGTGCCGTTGCCCTGGATGTTGAGCGCCGTGAAAGCGCGCGTCATGTTCTCGATCTGCGTCACCGTATCGGCGCGCGTTGCGAACAGCTTCAAATCCACCGCAACATTGTCGAAATAGGCCTGCACCTGATCGAGCCCCGACTGGATCGATGCGTCCATCCGCTGCTGCCGCTGTTGGTCGACCGTCTGCAGCCCGATCAGGTAGGCGGCCGCGCCGATGCCGAGCCCAACAAGCAGGGCCGAGCCGATCAGGGCGAGCGGCAGCTTCTGGGCAATCTTCAGGTGCGGCAGGAATTTCATCGGGCGCTGCTCCATTCTGGATCAGGAGGAGCGCGGTCAGCCGTCTTGCGGCCAGGCCCAGCCTCTCCCCCAAAAGGCCGTAACAATCGAGAGCCAAACTATAGGCAGTGGCAGTGAACAAGTCCTTACGGGGAAGCCCCCACAAGCGTCGGCGCGCGCCCCGAAAGCACCGCATGACGACCTCGGCAAATCGTCCGGCGGAGCCTAGCTCAACACACCGATGACGGCTTCGATACGCTTTTTCATAGTGCCGGCATCGAACGGCTTGATGATGTAATTGTTGACGCCAAACGAGATGGCTTCCTTCACCTGCTCCTTGTCCGAGCGGCCGGTGGCCATGATGAAGGGCATTCCGGCGGTCTTGGGGTGTTTGCGGATCACGCGAAGCAGCGTCAGCCCGTCAATGTCCTCCATGTTCCAGTCCGAAATGATCAGCTGGACGTTGGATTTTTCAAGCTTGCCCAAGGCATCCCGGCCACTCTTGGCCTCGATGATGTCCTTGAAGCCGAGCTGGGTCAGAATGTATTTGCAAATGCCCCGCATCGACTGCTGGTCGTCGACGATCAAAACGCTGACATCACTCGCTTTGGGCATAGTCGTACGCTGTACCTTTGGCGCCGGAGGGGACGGCACCCGCGCCAAGCTAGGCAAAAAGCATTACCATTTCATCAACCCTTGCACTCGCCTTACGCCGCCGATTTCAACCTGTTGAGAGCAGTTGCGAGCTTGCTGACGATCGCCTCGACGGGCGCTTGTTCGACCACTGCGCCCTCTTCGAACGCCACCCGCGGCATGCCATAGACCAGCGCCGAAGTCGGCGACTGCCCGATCGTGTAGGCGCCCTTGTCGCGCATCATCTTGAGCCCGCGCGCTCCGTCACGGCCCATGCCGGTGAGGATCGCGCCGACGGCCATCGCGCCGACCACGTTGGCGACGGACTCGAACAGCACATCCACGCTCGGACGGTGCCCCGAAATCAGTTCGTCCTGCGTCAGGCGGCATTTGAGCTGACCCGAGCTTCGCTCGACCCGCAAATGCCAGTCGCCGCGGGCCACATAGGCCCGCCCTGGCTCGAGCGGCATGCGATCTTCCGCCTCGATAACCCCGATCTGGCTCAACTCGTCGAGTCGCGCCGCGAACCGCGTCGTGAACCCAGCCGGCATGTGCTGGGCGACAAGGATAGGCGGGCAGTCGGTCGGCATCTCGCTCAGCACCACGCGGATCGCCTCGACCCCACCCGTCGACGCGCCGACCGCAATCAGCGAGCCATCCGGCCCCGCGGCTGTCCGCAGGCGTACCACCGGAACCAGCTTCACACTGCGCGAACGCACGTCGGATTTTGCCGCGGCGCGCACCTTCTCACGCAGATTGGCACCGAAAGCCTCGAGCCCGCCAGCGAGATCGGTCGATGGCTTGGCGACGAAATCCACTGCGCCCAGTTCGAGGGCCAGCAACGTCTCGCTGGCGCCCTTGGTGGTCAATGTCGAGACCATCACCACGGGCATCGGGTGCAACCGCATCAGCTTATCAAGAAAGGCGAGCCCATTCATGTTGGGCATTTCGATGTCGAGCGTCAGCACGTCGGGGTTGAGCGTCTTGATCTTTGCGCGCGCATCGATCGGGTCTTCGGCCGTGCCGACTACCACGATATCGCCGTCCCGGCCCAGCGTGCGGCTCAGCACCTCGCGGATCAGCGCGGAATCATCGACGACCAGAACTCGAATACTCATGCTGCGTCCTTTGCTCGCTCGGCGCGGGCCTGGTAGATGGTCTTGCCGACGAGCCGGAAGCTCGCCGACCCAGCGCCCAGATTTTCTGAATGCCCGATATAGAGGAACGCCCGGGGCGCCAGAATATTGCCAAGCCGCCGGAACACCTCGCCTTGCGTGGCCTTGTCGAAATAGATCGCAACATTCCGGCAAAAGATCGCGTCGAACGGCCCTTTCATGGGCCATTGCGCCATCAAATTAAGCGGCTTGAACGAAACAAGCGACGCCGCTGACGGGGGAACTCGCACCTGTCCGTCTATCCGGTTGAACAGCCGCGCTCGCTCCGCTGACAGTCCACTTAACTCACTTTCGGGATAGGTCCCCGTTGCCGCCTTGGCGA
Organism: Devosia sp.; assembly: GCA_039934955.1. Lineage (GTDB taxonomy): Bacteria > Pseudomonadota > Alphaproteobacteria > Rhizobiales > Devosiaceae > Devosia_A. Next base: position 34,906 of record JBDTLB010000120.1, on the reverse strand, counting down.
TCACTGACGTGTCGATATCGGTCGCAAGAATCTTGATGTCCCACCGCCTGAGCTCAGGCCAGGCAGCCATCAGTGACATTGCAATCGTGTAAGGCTCCTGGCCGGTCGAGCATCCAGCCGACCATATCCGCAGTCGCTTTGAGGATTGCGAGGTCCTCGTCTTGATCAACTCACCGACATGCTGGGTCAGGTGATCGAAATGATGCTCTTCCCGCCAGAAGCGGGTGAGATTGGTCGTCAGCGCGTTGACGAACTCCTGCGCAGCGTCGGCGCTCCCCTGCGTCTCGAGAAAATTGAGATACGAAGCGAACGACGGCAGTCGCATGGCGCGCACGATCTTGCTCAGCCGGGCAATCACCAGCGTGCGCTTGGCGTCGCTCAACGAAATTCCGGCAACGTCGTAGAGCCGCTCTCGAATGCGATCGAAGTCGCGCTCGCCGAGTGCAAACTCATTCTGTTCCATCATGCGCCGTTCACCGCCCTTGCTGCCGGCGCGCCGGCAGGGTCAGGGCCCGAGACGCCTCGACCTCAAGCGAGGTGACATGCGTGTCGAGCCGGCTGATCGCCCCACTGCCCTCATCGAGAGCGCCGGCAATCATGTCGGTTTCATTGCTTAGATTCTCTAAATGCCCGTCGAGGCCAGCCAGTATGTCTTTGAGCGCTCCCGCCTCGTCGAGCCCCGCTGCAGACTGGGTCCGGCTGGTCAGCACCAGCGTGCGGATATCGCGCGCCGTCTTCTGCGACGACTGGGCCAGCATCCGGACCTCGTCGGCGACCACGGCGAAACCGGCGCCCTTTTCCCCGGCGCGCGCCGCCTCAACCGCCGCGTTGAGCGCAAGCAGATTGGTGCGGAAGCTGACATCCTCGATCGCCGCAACCAGCTTGTCGATCTCGATCGTCGTCGTCTCGACTCCACCGGCCGCCTTGTTGGTTCGCTCGGCAGCCTGACTGGCCTGTCCGACAATGCTCTTGACCTGCTGCCCGAGCGCCCGCGCCATCTTGGTGCGGTTGCGACCACGCTGTACTGCTTCGCTTGCAACAGTAATGCCGGTGCGGGTGCCCTCGGCAAACTCCGCGATGCTGGTGACTGCGGTCCGGTATTTGTCAATGGCACCCAGCACCGCTTCGCACTTGCGTTCGAGCGCTTCGCGCGCCTCCAGATGCTCGTCGCGCTCCTCGGCCAGTGCCGCCACCAGATCGGACAGTTCGCGGACTTGCGGGGTGATCCCGGAATTGGCGCGCCGCATCGGCGGCGTCAGCGACTCGCCCGCGAGCACACGGTTCAGCCCGGCGACGCCGAGATCGAGGCTCTCGAGCCCCTCGCTCAGCGCCTGTAGCGCTGGCGAGGCATGCAATGCCTCGGGGTCAAAGCGGAACCCGGTGTGGCCGCCTGACAGTGCGGCGGCGAAGGCATCAAGGTCGTCGTCCGCTATATAGGCACCGGCGGGAACGAACTCGACCACCGTCCGTCCGGCTCCTGCGGTCCGGTGTTTGGCGGCATGTCGGGTGCCCCCCAGGCTGACAAGTTCTTCCTCGGCGATGCCGCCATGCCGGTAGCCGGTGCCGAACAGGAGGTCAACATTGGCGCCCTCCACAGCCCGCGGCTCGATCGCCAGCAAACCCCGGCTGACCCCCAGGATTTCGCCATCGGGCCCAGCAACCAGCGCCGGCTGCGCCAGACCGTTGAATGCCGCCTTGTACTGGGTGGCCCGGTCAAGGCGTCCGGCTAGATTGGCAACGATCGCCTCGACGCTCACCCCATCGCGCAAATCCCTGCCGCCGGCCGCGCCCACTGCCTGGCCAAGCTGGGCGAGCTTGCGCTGCACCTCCCGCTCGCTCTGTGCGGCAAAGATCAGGCTCAACGCTATGGCGGAAATGAGCGCCGCCGCGAACACTGCCCCGGTGACCCAGTTGGCGCCGAAAAGCCAAAGGCTCAGCCCGGCCACTGCCAAGGCCGCGAGCCAAACGAGATCGACGATCAACGCGACTCTGGTACGGCGCATCCGGTCCGGACTGATGAAAAACCCAGCTGAACCCTAAAATCGTAATGGTTAACCAAATCTATACTGGCGCGCCGTGCAGTAAGATTTCGGTCAGGATCGCGTTTTTTCCACCACTTGCCGCTAGAACAACTCGATGTCGTCGACAACCTGCTGGACGACCCCAGCCGCCGCAACGCGGCGGCCCACGATCGAAAGCTCTTCCTTTGCGATATTGGCGCCCGCGGCCGCATCGAGCCGCTTGATGAAAGCCCGGCCGGAGTAAGGTTTGAACATCACCCGGCGGGCAAAACTACCGCCAACGTCTTCCCCGGCGATGGCGTAGCCTTCATTATCGAGAAATTCGTGCACGAACTCGACGTTCTTGGCGCCCACATCGGTCAAGGCCGCATTGATCAGCCCCCCACCGAAGATCTTGATCTCCAAATTGGACTTACGGCCAGAGCCGCGGCTCAACACCTTGTTGATCAGTTGCTCCATGGCGAACGCGCCATAACGTGCCGAAGCGCCGTAGCGGTCGCGCGCATAGCCCGAAGGCTCGGCGAGGAGGAAATGGTTCATTCCCCCGACGCAGGAATCGACGTCCCGAACGCAGGCCGAAATGCATGACCCGAGAATCGTTGAAAACGTCAGATCTTCATCGGCGCCGATGAGGCAGTCGCCCTGGTGAACCGTCGTCACAATGCCCCGATCGAACGCTGGTGCGCTGGCGCGATTCTGCGTCATAGATTTTGTCGTTCCTGACAAGGTTATCATCAGGATAGAGCGGGACTCCTTAGTGAAACTCTAACCAGTTTCGGCAACCATGGCGCTAACGCTATTCTGGCCAGCAAAGTTTTCAGCCGCCCGCGGTATGGATGTTGGCCTGGACTTGAGGATTGACCACCTATGTCGCTGCAAAAGCTTGCACGTGAACTCGAAGAAACCGCGCGACAGACGGCCGCGATGGTCGAGGGTGTCACCTACGCGCTGGAAGTTCTGGCCGACAAATCCCTCGGCTGCGAAGCCGGCCGCGCCGAAGCAGTGGCAATGATCGTCAACGCTCTCCAGGGTCAGGACCGGATCGAGCAGCGCTGCCAGAACATGGCGCTCGCCGTCCGTCAGTTCGCTCTGCTGGCCCCGACTGCCCCAGATTCCGACTATGACGAGATCTGGGCCAATCTCGTTCTCGACGAACTGCGCGTCCCCGCATTGTCGGGTGTCGCCGCGACCCCTTCGCATGGCGACGTCGATCTGTTTTAGCCCGCCACGCGGAGGCCATCCCCATTGCGTCCCAAACAAAAAGGGCGCCAACGGCGCCCTTCATCCAGCGACTGAAAGCACAACCTAGCTTTCGACCTTGGCGCCCGACACCACGGCATGGAGGTCGATGAGACCGACCATCCGGTTTTCGTGGGTGACGATGCCGTTGAGCAGTTCGGTATCGATCGAATTGCCTTCGGGCACATTGTGGATGTCGTCCTTGCTGACCGTCAGGATGTCGCTGACGGCATCAACCAGGATGCCGACCCACTTTTCGCCGACCGACATGACGACGACCACATGATTTTTTGTTGGTGAGGTCGGGCCCTCTCCGAAGCGCGCCCGTAGATCGAAGATCGGCACGATCGTCCCGCGCAGATTGATCACGCCGCGCACGAACTCACGCGTATTGGGTAGCGGCGTCGCGCCATTCCACGCGCGGATTTCGCGCACCGTGGTGATCTCGACGCCATAGGTCTGCTCGCCGATCGAGAACGCGATCAACTGCAGCGAGTTCTGCGCGTTTACCTGGCTCTGGAGGCCATAATCGCCCTTGTAAGCAAGAGAGTCCATTTTCTGGTCTTTCTGCTGCCCTGGCTAGGCAGCGTTCTTGTGCAATTTTGGCGCCTTGAGCCCCTGCACGTCCACGATGAGGGCGACGTTGCCATCACCCAGAATTGTGCCGCCGGCGATGCCTTCGATCGACTCGAAATTCTCTTCAAGGCTTTTGATCACGACCTGTTGCTGGCCGATGATGTCGTCGACGATGAGAGCGATCTTGACCCCGCCCTCGGCCTCGCACAGCACCACAAACCGGTTGACGAGATCGCCGCCACTCGCCAGCTCGAAACGGTCGGCAAGATCGACGACTTGTACATACTCGCCGCGCACGCGAAGGACCTTGGCACCAGACGGCGCGCGTCCGAAATCGGCGCGCGAGCACTGGATTGTCTCAACGATCGAGCTCAGCGGAATAACGTAGGGGCTCGACCCAACCTTGACCAGCATGACATCGAGCACGGCCAGCGTCAGCGGCAGTCGCAACGTCATGCGCGTTCCGAGACCGGCACGCGACTTGACGTGCACAGTTCCGCCAATCTTCTTGATATTGCTCAGCACCACATCCATGCCGACGCCCCGCCCCGAAATATCCGACACCTCGGCGGCGGTCGAAAAGCCCGGCGCAAAAATCAGATTGTCGATCTGCTCTTCGGTCAACTGCTGGTCCGGTCCGATCACCATACGGTCGCGCGCCACTTGCAACACGCGCTCGCGATCGATCCCGCCGCCATCGTCCTCGACCGCGATCAGGATGTTGCCGCCGGCCTGCTCGGCAGAAAGTCGGATGGTGCCCATCTCGGGCTTGCCGATCGACCGGCGCTTTTCGGGAGATTCGATCCCGTGATCGGCCGAATTTCGGATCATATGCGTCAACGGATCACTGAGTTGCTCGATCACGGTCTTGTCGATCTCGGTGGCTTCGCCGATCGTCTCGAGCTTGATCTTCTTGCCGGTCTGCTGCGCCAGTTCGCGCACCAGGCGCGGCATTCGGCTGAACACCGATTTGACCGGCTGCGCACGGATCGCCATGACGGCGTCCTGCAACCCCCGCGTCGTCTGCGCCAGCACTTCCAGACCGCGCACCAGCTCCTGGTATCGCGCCTTCAGCGTGTCATCCATTTGCTGGGTCAGCATCGACTGCGTGATCACCAGCTCACCGACCATATTGACGACGCGGTCCACCTTGTCGAGATCAACCCGAATCGACTGTATGCCCGCCCCGCGGCGTTCTTCCGGCCCGGTACGCCGTTCCTCGGTCTCCTCCACGGCAAGGCTCGGCGCCGGATCGGCGTTGAGCGGCTTGACCAGCTTGGGCGGCGCAACCTGCGCCGGACCACGCTTGGGCATCTCCTGCTGTACGGTCGCTGCGATATCCGCAAAGCTGAGGATCGGCGCTTCGGCGTGAAGCTCCGGGAGCGCGGCCGCTTCGGGCAACGAGGCAGCAGCCCGTGTCGGCATAACAAGCGTTGCAAGGTCGGCAAGCGTGGGACCGGCCGCCGCACTAGCAGCAACGGCCTTGCTCGAAAGCTGCACGATGGACAGATCGCAATTGCCTTCGACGAACTCGAACACCTCGGCGATCAATTCGGCCGTCGCGGTCGGCGAGATCAGCGTCAATTCCCAGTTGCAATACACCCCGAACGGCTCGAAATCGGCGAGCGGCGGAATATCGTTGAGCTTGGCGACCAGCGTCAGGTCGCCCAAAGTGCCAAGTTCACGGAATAACAAAAGCGGGTCGTTGGCGCGCGCGTAAAGTTCGCTGTGTGGCGCGAAACGGATCTCCCAATGCCCCTTTTCGGGTGCCAGTGGCGGCAGGACGAAACTGTCCTCGGGCAATACCGGAGTTGGCGCCGCCGGCTCGTCTCCATCGAGATTGACCATCACCGGGGTGAAGTCGATGTCGAACTCCTCGACATGCTCCCCGTTGAAATCATCGTCCGGCGTCTCGCCGCGCGACAGCGCGTCGAACTGCGCCCGCTCATCGGCGCCATATTCGGGCCCGAGCTTGGCACCGTCTTTCGCCGCGTTGACGAAGTCCGCCACCAGATCATTGGCCCGGATGCATAACGTCGCCACCGGCCCGCTGAGCTCGATCCGCCCGTCGCGAACATGGTCGAGCAGCGTCTCGTAGGCATGCGCGAACGCCACCAGCTCAGAAAATCCGAAAGCTCCACCGCCGCCTTTGATCGAATGGATGGCGCGGAAGATGGCATTGAGCCGGTCCGACGTGCGCTCACCACCCTGGATGGCCGCGAACTGCTCCTCAAGCTCGATCAGAAGCTCGGAGCATTCGTCGAAATACGTCGCCTTGAAGTCGTCGAGATCGCTCAATTCAGGCTCTACCCCTTCTGGGTTCAGCCTCGATCAATGCACCACGCGGTGGATCACCGAGATCAGCTTTTCGGGGTCGAATGGTTTGACGATCCAGCCGGTCCCGCCAGCAGCGCGACCCTGGTCGCGCTTATCCTGACTGGTCTCGGTGGTGAGGATGAGGATCGGCAGCGAATTGTGTTCGCCCGACGCGCGCACATGCTTGATGAACTCGATGCCGTCCATCACCGGCATGTTGATGTCGGTAATGACCACGTCGACGACCTCCGTCGCCAGCACATCAAGGCCCTTCTGGCCGTCTTCCGCCTGCAGCACCTCGAAACCGGCGTTGCTGAGTGTGTGGTGCAGCATGGCGAGAATGGTGCGGGAATCGTCGACCGTCAGAACACGCATACGCGCTATCCTTTCATCAAACTGGAGAAGCTGGCGCCAAGACCCAGACGGTCGATGGCGGTCAGCATGGGCGCACTGGCCCCAGCAATAGCGAAGGCAAAGGAATTGCGCCGCGACGTTTCAGAGGCGCTGACGAGCATAAACAGGGCATTGGTGGCGACCCGCTCGACCCTGGAGGCGTCGATCACCACCGGCCCTAATTCTACGGCATCGATCAGCCCATCTCGCACCGAATCGAGCGCGTCGAGATCGACGATCGCCGGCAGTGCCACGACCTTGCCCTGGGCTGTATCAGCCATGAAGCGACAGTTCCCCTGGCGCGCACATGCGCCGTTTTGGCCGCGAAACCGCGCGGCCCCCGCAGACTTTTGCCCGCCGGTCAGTCTCCACGGGAACGGTTTAAGAAGTGCTAACCTTACCGCCGCCGACCGGCCAAGATTGCCGCTCTCAAAGGCCTTTGACGGCTTTGAGGATCGGTGCCGGATCGAGCACGTCGAACGACCCCGGCGACCATTTCGGTTTCTGATCCTTGTCGACCAGCACCGCCCGCACGCCTTCGGCAAAGTCCGCCCGCCGGCTCATAAGCGAGGCCAGTCGCAAATCCATCGCCAGCGTCCGGCCCACATCCATCAGCCGCCGCGCCTCCAACTGGGCGTAAAACGTCGCGGTCAACGCGCTCGGGCTGCGAGCCCTGAGCAGCGCCGCGAGCTCGGCGAGCGCCGGCACCTCGGCGACCCGATCGACGAACTCAGCCGGCGTCTCAGGCGAGGTATCCGGCAGGAGATCGGCCAGGGCGCAGAAATTGGCCTCACCCGGCTCGATCGATTCGGCCTCGAGCAGCCGCCCGAGCGCCGCGCCCGGATCGCTCGACCCTGCGGCGGCGACAAAATCGGCCCGCAACGATGTTGTCCGCTCGGACGCAACCATCGCATCCGCCAGCCCGAGCGCCAGCGCATCGGCCGGCCCAACGCTCACCCCCGACAAGAGGAACAGCAGCGCCCGATTGAGCGGCGCCTTGGCGACAATGGCGTTCACCCCGACATCGGCAAACAACCCTATTGCCGATTCCGGCATCGCGAACCGCGCGCCGGGCTGGGTGATCCGGAATGCGCAATGGCCGGCTATGCCGATCCCACCGCCCATCGTGATGCCGTGTCCCAACGTCACCATCGGCTTGGGATAGCCCGCAATCAGCGCATTCATCCGGTACTCGGTGGCAAAATAGGCGTCCGCCTGATCCGGCGCCCCAGCCAGGACCAGTGCCCTCGCCGCCCGCACGTCGCCGCCCGAACAGAACCCCTTCGGCCCGTTTCCGGTGAACACCACAGCTCCGATCGCCGGATCTAACTGCCAGCGCAGCAGCGCTTCGAGGATACCCGAGATCATGTCGAGGCTCAGCGCATTGATCGCCTGCGGCCGGTTCAGCGCAATGCACCCTAGGGCGCCGTCAATCGTGATCTCGAGTTCGTCGGTCATTCCAAGCTCCAGCGATGCCGCCTGGGCAGTCTTCATCCAGCCCCAGCAGGCCAGCCCCGCGGGGCTGCAGGACTTTCGTACTGGATTTCCGCTCACGCGGGAATGAAGCCAGGGATTGTCAGTTCCAATGGGGCTTGGCCGATGATATCCCGACGTCCATGCCCACCTACGCCCCCCTGACCAACGTCCACCTCACGGGCCTTGCCCGCGACCTCGCCAAGCGCGCCGACGACAACAAGCCCATCCGCATCGGCGTCATCGGCTCAGGCGAAATGGGCACCGATCTCGTCACCCAGGGGATGCTGATGTGCGGCATCGAGATCTCCGCAATCGCCACGCGTCGGCCGCACACCGCGCTCGAGGCCACCGCAATCGCCTATGGTGACACGAGCCACGCGGTCGAGGCCGACACACTATCCAAGATCTCGGCCGCCATCGGCAACAAGAAGCTCGCGATCACCTCGGCCGAAATGCTGGTGCAGACTCCCGAGATCGACGTCGTTATCGACGCGACAGGCAAGCCAGGCGTTGCCGCCGACTACGACCTCATGGCGATGGAGCATGGCAAGCATCTGGTGATGATGAACGTCGAGGCCGACGTCACCATCGGGCCCTATCTCAAGAAGCAGGCCGACCGCCTCGGCGTCATCTATTCGGTCGGTGCCGGCGACGAGCCGTCGTCTTGCATGGAACTCATCGAATTCGCCTCGGCGCTCGGCTACCGCATCGTCTCGGCCGGCAAGGGCAAGAACAATGCTCTCAACCACGACGCCGTCCCCGACGATTACCGCGAGGAGGCCATCCGCCGGAACATGAACCCGCGCATGCTGGTCGAGTTCGTCGACGGGTCCAAGACCATGGTCGAAATGTGCGCCATCGCCAACGCCACGGGCCTGATCCCCGACGTGCCGGGCATGCACGGACCGAAAGCCGACCGCGACCAGATGGTCAAGGTGCTGATCCCCAAGGCTGATGGTGGCATCCTCGACAAAAAGGGCGTCGTCGACTTCACCGTCGGTAAAGGCGTAGCGCCCGGAGTGTTCGTTATCGTCGAGGCCGAGCACCCGCGCATCATCGAGCGCATGGACGACCTCCACGTTGGCATCGGTCCGTATTATTCCTTCTTCCGCCCCTATCACCTGACCAGCCTCGAAGTCCCCCTCACCGCCGCACGCATCATGCTCTACGGCAAGCCCGACATGGTACCGCTACCCAACCCGGTCGCCGAAGTCTGCGCCGTCGCCAAGCGCGACCTCGCAATCGGCGAGCGCTTCGATGCCATCGGCGAGACCTGCTATCGCAGCTTCATCATGACCATCGGCGACGCCCGCGCCAACCACGCCGTTCCGGTCGGCCTGCTCGAAGGCGGCAAGATCATTGCTCCGGTCAAGAAGGGCGAACTGCTGACCACGCAGAACGCCGCCCCGGACGCATCGACACGCCTCTACGCGCTGCGCAAGCTGCAGGACCAGATGTTTGGACTGCCTACGTTACCACGCTGATCTTCGGGTCTGAAGGCAACGTAGGCCATCGCCTCAAGACCCTCTTTCCGGGTGCATACGGCATCGACCGTGCCGCCGGAGCGGATTTTGTGACCGACATCGACATGCTCGACTTCGACGCCGGACCATTGCGGAGCCGGCTCGATGCGGCGAGGACCGTCATCTATCTGGCAACGTCCGCTGACGTGAGCGCGCCGGACACCGTGCACTACCAAGCCATGGTCAACGTGTCGCGTCTGCTCGCGGCCTGCGCGCGCGTGCCAGTGTCCCGCGTCTTGCTGCCATCCTCCGACTGGGCCGAGCCAAAGACACAATGGGCGTCGATCAACACCTACGGTCATTCCAAGCGCGTCTTCGAGGTGATGGCGGCGATGTACCGCCACTCGACCGGCCAGCGCTGTGCGGCGCTCCGCATCGGCTGGGTCGCCATGACCTCGACGAAGTCCACCGTTCCCCCAAATGGCTGCAGGACAACTACTGGGACGACGCCCGCTTGTCTCGCGAAGTAATATAAGCATCGCACTGGACCTCTGACCCGCTTTTGGTTCGGTTGCGCTCTAGTCCAGCGTCTGCCGGTAGCGCAGCATCGCGATCACCGAGATCACCGCAAGGATCGCCACCAGCGCCACGCTTTCCGCGCCGACGTCGCCAATATTGCCGCCCTTCAGCATGACCGCGCGGATGATGCGGAGGAAATGCGTTGCCGGCACGCCCTGGCCGATGAACTGCGCCCAGCCCGGCATACCGGCGAACGGGAACATGAAGCCCGACAGCAGAATCGTGGGCAGGATGGTGAAAAAGCTCAGTTGCATCGCCTGCATCTGATTGCGCGCTGCGGTCGAAATCAGGAAGCCGAGCGCCAAATTCACCACGATGAACAGGTTGAAGCCGATAAAGAACGCCCACCAGCTGCCATCAAACGGCACGCTGAAGACCACATAAGCAGCGATCAGGAACACAATGGTCTGCACATAGCCGACGAACACATAGGGCAGGATCTTGCCCAGCATCACTTCGAACGGCTTGACCGGCGTCGCGATCAGCATCTCCATCGTGCCCCGCTCCGTCTCCTTGACGATGGCGACCGCCGTGATCATCACCATCGTCATGCTGAGGATGATCGCCAGCAGCCCCGGCACGATATTGGTCGAGGTCTTGCCTTCGGGGTTGTATTCACGATGCACCTCGACCGAGAACGGCAGCGGTGCTGCTTGCTGCGCCAGCGGGCCGAGCAGCACCTGTTTCACCGCCACCGCGACGATTCCCGACAGCGCGGCCGCCGCGCCACCCACAGCGGATGGATCGGATGCGTCGGCCGCGATCAATATGTTCGGCGAGCGACCGCGCACCACATCGGTCTCGAAATTCTGCGGAATGACGACGACGAAATTGGCCGTGCCGCGGCGGAGCGCATCCTCGCCGGCGGCGGTCCCTGCCACCTGGCCCTGGAAATCGAAATAGTCCGATTGCTGCATGCCGGCGATCACCGCGCGGGTCACCGGGCCGTTGTCCCCCATCTCGATCAGCGTCGGCAGATGTCGCGGATCGGCATTGATGGCGAAGCCAAACAGGAAAAGCTGGATCAGGGGGAGCCCGATCATCATCCCGAAGGTGACGCGGTCGCGCCGCATCTGGATGAATTCCTTATAAAGCACTGCTCCAAAACGTCGGAACGAGAACCTTCCGTGCCTCGCCTGCCCACTCATGCCGCCACCTGCGGATCGGCAGCGAAATTGTCGCGCGCCCCGGCCATCAGATAGATGAACGCTTCCTCCAGGCCCGCGACCTGCAACGTCCAGCGGTGCGTGCCCTCAGCCTTCAGCCGTTCGACCGTCGCATTGAGTGTCGCCTTGTCCGTGCCCGACACATGCAGCACCGCGCCGAACCGCGCCACCTGCTCGACACCCAGTTCGCGCGTGAGCCGCTGTTCCATCCCGGCAAGGTCCGGCCCCTCAACCCGCCAGGTCTCGAGCCCGACCATATTGGGGATTTCGGCCGACGGCCCGTCGATCAGCTTCTTGCCGTACGCGATGTAGGTGATGAAATCACACTGTACTGCTTCGTCCATATAGTGGGTCGAAACCAGCACCGTAACGCCCCTGGCGCTGAGCCGCCGGATTTCATCCCAGAAATCGCGCCGCGCCTTCGGGTCGACACCCGCCGTCGGCTCATCAAGCAGCAGCAATTGCGGTTCGTGCAGCAGACATGCGGCCAGCGCCAGCCGCTGCTTCCAGCCGCCCGACAGCGACCCCGCGAGTTGCTTCGCCCGATCCGCCAGCCCCAACTCGTCGAGCGCCGTCGTGACCCGCTGCTTGCGATTGTCGAGCCGGTACATGCGCGCCACGAAGTCGAGATTTTCACGGATGCTGAGGTCCTCGTAGTACGAGAACTTCTGCGTCATGTAGCCGACTTGTTCCTTGATCTGCGCGGCCTCGCGGCGCACGTCGAAACCGAGGCAGGTCCCCTCGCCCTCGTCCGGCGTCAGCAGCCCGCACAGCATGCGGATCGTCGTCGTCTTGCCCGAGCCGTTCGGCCCCAGGAAGCCGTAGATCGCACCCTTCGGCACCCGGATGTCGAAATGATCGACCACTGTTCGTTCACCGAAGCGCTTGGTCAGTCCTTTGACATCGATGACCGGCGCCTCACTCATCTATGAGCTCGATCGACACTGGCTGACCTGGAAGAATGGCGTTTTGCTCGATCATTTTCGCTTCGGTCAAGAACACCAGCCGGTGGCGTTCGTCGCGCGAATAGATGATCGGCGGCGTGAACTGCGGATCGCTGGCAAAATAGCTGAGCTTCGCCGTGAGCCCGCTGGCGCAGCCATCGCAGCTCACGCTAACCAGCTGGCCAAGCGCGAATTGCTGACGATCACTCTCGCTCACATAGAACTCGATCTTCATTGCCGCGGCGCCGCTGAGCGAGGCCACCGGTGCACCCGCGGCCGCCACTTCGCCGGTCTTGTAGAACAGTCGCTCAACCCGCCCGTCCTCTGGCGCCGTCACGGTCCGGTAGTCGAGCGCGGCTTTGGCTGCCGTGGCGTCAGCCCTTGCGGCAGCAACGCTCGCCTCGGCGCCAATTTGCTGCGCATCGCGTGCCGGCAATTGCTGCACCTTGAGTTGTGCTTCGAGCTGGTCGACAGCCGCTTGCGCCGATTTCACTGTGCTCGAATCCTGGTCAAGCTTGGCGATCGGCGTCAGTCCGCGATCGAACAGATCCTGCGTCCTCGCCAAATTCTGGACGGCAAGACTGAGATCGGCCTTGGCCTTCATCAATTGCGCCGCGGTGACGTCGATTTCTTCCTGGCGGCTGCCTGTCTGGAGGTTGGTCAACGTCGCCTCCGCTGCGTCCGTCCGCGCCTTGGCGGCGTCGAGTTGGGCCATCTGCTGGCTCGCCTCCAACACAAACAGCACGTCGCCTTGCTTGACCAACTGCCCCTCGCGCACCGCGATCGACTGGATCGTTCCGGCAGTCGCCGCTGCGGCATAGACATAGTCGTCCTCGACATAGCCGTTCCAGCTCGGCGGCGCCGGATGGCCCAGCCCCGGAATGAACGACAGCATCCCCAGCACCCAGGCGAAAAAGCCGTTCATCGTCCGCTCTCCTCAGGTCGCCATGAAGCGGCGCTCGCGCTGCGGTGCGCTGAGCCCGTCGAACAGGATAGTCAGGTGGTTGTCGATCAGCCGGTCGATCTCGATGCCCCCGGCAGGCATGATCCCGAAGATCTCGGCGATCATCATGTGCAGCACGAGCGGCCCGACGATCGACCGCAGCGTCAGCTCCGGATCGACCGCGCGGAAATATCCTTCTTCGATGCCGTTACGGATGAGCCGCTCGATCACCGGCATAACGCGGTCGAGCACCGCCTGCCGGTACATCTGCGCGAATTCGGGAAAGTGGATCATCTCGCGGATCAGCAGGCGTGGAATGGCCGCGAGTTTGGGATCGCTCAGCCGGCCGGCGACCATCTTCAGCGCCGCCGATATCACCGGCCGCGGGTCGCCCACATAGTTTTGAAAGATCGACAGCGCGTTGTCGGCGATCGGCAAGACTGCCCGCTTCACCAGCCCCTCGAGGATCGCCTCCTTGCTGGGGAAGTAGAGATAGACGGCGCCCTTGCTGAGTCCAGCGCGGCTGGCGATGTCCTCAACCCGCGTCGCGGCGAAGCCCTTCTCGATGAACAGCTCCAGCGCCGCGTCCAGCACCTCGTCCGGCCGCGCCTCGGCCCGCCGCCGGAATTTCGGTCCCCTGATCTCTGCCTCAGCCATTGCTTCTCTTCTAACTGACTATTCAGTCATTTGTTAATAACCGACCAGTCAGTTAGATACAAGCGAAATGTAGGGAGGCGCGTGGCGATCGCCTCGCGAGTTCGACGTCGCCGAAAAGCTCTGACCGAAAGCCGCCTCCTGCGGTCGTTGCGCAGGATGTCGTAACGAACCTCGACTAAAGTGAGTCGAGATGCATCGCGGGGGCGGCGGCGTGGAGCACTATGATCTGATTGTCATTGGCTCGGGGCCGGCGGGCCGTCGCGCCGCAATCCAGGCTGCCAAACTGGGCCACGACGTGCTGGTGATCGAAAACCGCCTGCGCGTCGGCGGCGTCTCGGTCCACACCGGCACCATCCCCTCCAAGACCCTGCGCGAAACTGTGCTCAATCTCAGCGGCTGGCGCGAGCGCGGCTTTTACGGCCTCGCCTATCGCGTCAAGAAGGACATCGCCGGCAAGGACCTCGGCGCCCGCCTGCGCATGACACTCGACCACGAGATCGACGTCCTCGAGCATCAGTTTGCCCGCAACGGCGTCAAAACCGTCGCCGGCAGCGCCCATTTCCTCGATACCCATCGTGTCGGCGTCGGGACGCCCGAGGGCCAGAACGTCTACGAAGCCGACAAGTTCGTCATCGCTGTCGGCACCGCGCCGTTCCGTCCCGCCCATATCCCGTTTAACGGCACCAACGTCTTCGACAGCGATGACATCGCCTCCGATCCGCGCGTCCCCAAGAGCCTCACCGTCGTGGGCGCCGGCGTCATCGGGCTCGAATACGCCACCATCTATTCTGCCCTCGACGTGCCGGTGACCCTGGTCGAGCCGCGCGAACAATTTCTCGAATTCATCGACCGTGAGATCATCGAGGAGTTTATTCACGATCTGCGCAAGCGTGGCATGCAGATGCGCCTCGGCGTCAAAGTCGAGACCGTCGAGGTCGACGAAAATGGGCACGCCGTCTCGACATTGAGCGACGGCCGAAAAATCAAGACTGAAATGCTGCTCTACGCCGCCGGCCGCATCGGCGCCACCGCAAATCTTGGCCTCGACACCTGTGGTCTTGTCGCCGACGATCGCGGCCGCTTGAAGGTCGATCCCCACACCTTCCAGACCAGCGTGCCCCACATCTATGCCGCTGGCGACGTCATCGGTTTCCCCTCGCTCGCCTCGACCAGCATGGAACAGGGCCGTATCGCAGCCTGCCACGCCTTCGGCGTCGCCTCACCGCCTGCGCCGGAATATTTCCCCTATGGCATCTACGCCGTCCCCGAGATTTCGACCGTCGGCCTTACCGAAGCCGACGTGAAGGCCAGGGGGCTCCACTTCGAAGTCGGCATCGGCCGCTTCCGCGAAACCTCACGCGGCCACATCATGGGCCTTCAGTCCGGCATGATGAAAATGCTGTTCGACCTTGATAGCCGCAAGCTGCTCGGCGTCCACATCATCGGCGAGGGAGCCACCGAGCTCATCCATATCGGCCAGGCCGTGCTCAACCTCGGCGGCACGGTCGACTATTTCGTCGAGAATGCCTTCAACTACCCAACGCTTGCTGAAGCCTACAAGATCGCCGCGCTCGATGCGTTCAACCGCATGCGCTGACCAGCCCGCCACTGCCACAAACTGACAGTGCTTAGCGGCATGGTCCTGCTCACCCGCAAAGGAGCCAGACCATGCAATTTGCCTCAGTTCGCCTTGTCACCAACGACATCGACGGCCTCATCGACTTCTTCGCCATGCTGACCGGCGTGGCCGCGACGCGGCTGGCGCCTGAGTTTGCCGAAATTCGACTGCCGGGCGCGACACTCGCCCTCTCGACTCAAAGCCCCGTCAAGCAATTCAACGCCGGCACCGCCACCGCCGCATCCAACCATTCTGCGATCGTCGAATTCCAGGTCGATGACGTCGATGTCGTTCGCGCCCGCCTGGGTGACGCGCCACTCGACTACGCGATGCAGCCAGCAACCATGCCGTGGGGCAATCGCCCGATGCTGCTGCGCGATCCCGATGGCAATCTGGTCAACATCTTCGCCAGGTCCGGCCGCGCCGCATAGACGACGCCGCTCAGCGAGGCCCTACCTTCGGCCGTCGCAACTGCAGGAGCGTGGCGATGCCCACGCCCAGCGCCACGACACCGATAATGACGCTGGCCAAAGCATTGACGTCAGGCGAAACGCCGAGCTTGATCTTCGAAAATATCACCATCGGCAGCGTGCTCGAGCCGGGGCCGGATACGAAGCTGGCGATCACCAGATCGTCGAGCGACAGAGTGAAGCTCAGCAGCCATCCCGAGGCCAGCGCCGGAGCAATGATCGGCAGGGTAATGTCGAAAAACACCCGCGCCGGCGTAGCCCCAAGATCCTGTGCGGCTTCCTCAAGACTGAGATCCAGCTCGCCGAGGCGCGACCGGATCACCACCGTTGCATAGGCCATACAGAAGGTCGCATGGGCGAGGATGATCGTCAGTTCCCCCCTGCCCGCGGGCCAGCCGAACAGCGATTGCATGGTCACGAACAACAGCAGCAAGCTCAGCCCGGTGATCACGTCAGGCATCACCAGCGGGGCCGAAATCAAGCCACCGAGCAGGGTCTTGAAGCGGAACCGGCGGAAGCGAGTCAGCGCCACGGCGCACAACGTGCCCAGGACCAGCGCGATCGTGGCACTGACCGCTGCGATCCGCAGTGACAGGATGGCGGCGTTGAGTATCTTTGGATCGCTGAACAATTGGGCATACCAGCGGGTTGAAAAGCCGCCCCAGACGGTCACCAACCGGTTCTGGTTGAACGAAAAGATCACCAGCGAGACGATCGGCGCGTAGAGAAAGATGAAGCCGAGCGCAGCGGCAATGGGCAGGAACAGGCCGCGGCGCATCAGCTGTCTCCCGAGACGGCGTTCTGGGCGCGCTGCAGCAGCATCAGCGGCCCCACGACAACCACCAGCATGGCAACAGCAACCGACGCCGCCAGCGGCCAATTGCGGTTGGAGAAGAATTCATCCCAGAGGACCCGGCCGATCATCAAGGTGCTCGGACTGCCAAGCAGGGTGGGGATCACGTACTCGCCGATGGAGGGAATAAACACCAGCATCGAGCCGGCGACGATACCCGGAAATGACAATGGCAGCGTGATCGACAGGAACGTCCGGAACGGCCGCCCGCCAAGATCAGCCGACGCCTCAAGCAGCGCCGTGTCGAGCTTTACCAAATTGGTGTAGAGCGGCAGGATCATGAACGGCAGGTAGGTATAGACAATGCCGACATAGACGCCAAAATCGGTGTAAAGCATGGTGATCTGCGGAATGCCGAACGCGCCGAGGAAATTGTTGATGACCCCGTTGTTCTTGAGGAAGCCGATCCACGCATAGACGCGCAGTAGAAAGCTGCTCCAGAACGGCAGGATGACCAACATGAGAAGAATGTTGCGCCAGCGGCCGGGGGCACGGGCAACAAAATAGGCGATGGGATAGCCGATCAGCAGGGCCATCACGGTGGAAACCAGCGCGATCTTGATGGAGTTGAGATAGGCCGCGATGTAGAGGCTGTCCTCCCCCAGGAACAAATAGTTGGAAAGGTGCAACGTCAGTTGAACCTCGCCGTTCTCGCCGAACGTGATGAGCGGCAGATAGGGCGGCTGCGCCACCACTGCCTCGCTGAACGAAATCTTGAACACCACGGCGAGTGGAATCAGCAGGAAGACCGTCAGCCACAGCGCTGGAGGCAGGATAACCACCCAACGGCCGGTTATGCCCATTTTCGCCAGCCAGTGGGTGATGCCGAAACGGCGACGGGTTGGCGCTGTCGGGGCAGCCACCTCGGCGGTCATGAAGTGAGCACCGAGCCGGCAGAGCCATCCCAACTCGCCCACACGGCTTCGTCCCAACGAATTGCATCGGGATCGCCGCGCAGTGAATTGGCCTTGGTGACGCGCATGTATCGCCCGCTCTCGAGCTTAACCTGGTAGACGGTCATGTCGCCCAGATAAGCGATGTCCTCGACGAAGCCCTTGAGCACGTTGGCATCGCCCGGAACGCCGGTCGGCGGCGGCCGGTCGCGAGTCAGGCGGATTTTTTCGGGGCGGATCGACCACCACAAGGTCTGGTCGGGCGAGCAATCGACACCGTGACCGACATAGATATCTGTGCCCAGTTCGCTCGAGCGGATGCGGACATGGTCAGACTCGTCTTCGACGACGACGCCTTCGAACATATTGGCGGAACCGATGAAGTTCGCGACAAATCTGGAATTTGGGAATTCGTAGATATCGGTGGGTTCGCCCACCATGGCGATCTCTCCCTGGTTCATCACCCCGATCCGGGTGGCGAGGCTCATTGCCTCCTCCTGGTCGTGGGTGACCACGATGAAGGTGACGCCCAACGTCTCCTGGATCTTGACCAACTCGAACTGGGTCTCCTCGCGCAGCTTCTTGTCGAGCGCTCCGAGCGGCTCGTCGAGCAACAGCAGCTTGGGCCGCTTGGCCAGCGAGCGGGCAAGCGCGACACGCTGGCGCTGGCCACCGGACAGCTGGTCGGGTTTGCGCGCTTCATATCCCTCGAGCTTGACCAGCTTAAGCAGCTCGGCGACACGCTCGGCGATCTCGTGCTTCGGCAGACGGTCGCGCCTCAGGCCATAGGCAATGTTGTTCCACACCGTCATGTGCGGGAACAGCGCGTAGGACTGGAACATCATGTTGACCGGCCGCCGGTAGGGCGGCACCGCGGCCATATCCTGGCCATCGATCTCAATGCCGCCGGCAGTCAGTTGCTCGAAGCCGGCCAGCATACGCAGCAGCGTCGACTTGCCGGAGCCGGAGCCACCCAGCAGGCAGAACAGCTCGCCCTTGAAGATATCGAGCGAGACGTCGTTCACCGCGGCGACGTTGCCGAATTTTTTGGTGACATTGCGGATGCGCACGAACGGCCGGGCAGCCGGATCACGCCAGGGGCGCGTGTCAGCAGCGATCTGCGATTTCTTGGACATTCGGCGGACTGCCCCCGGAAAGGAACGGGCGGGGCTGGACCCCGCCCGTGAGCGCGATTACTGACCGGTCTTGATCCGTGTCCACGTGCGGGTCAGGTCCTGCGTGAAGGCCGGCGTGTGCGTCTGCAGCACGGTGAGCGTCTTCACCACGTCCGGGGGCGGATAGATATTCGGATCGCTCGTGATCGCCGGGTCGGTAAGGGCAAAAGCGGCTTTGTTGCCGTTGGCATAGAACATCGCATTAGAGACATCGGCGGTGATTTGCGGCTGCATGAAGAAATTCATGAAGGCGAGGGCGTTTTCTGGGTGCGGCGCATCGGCAGGGATGGCGAGCATATCGAACCACTCGATGGTGCCTTCCTTGGGGATGACGTAACGCACGTTGATGCCGTTCTTGGCATCTTCAGCACTGTGGCGGGCGATGTAAACGTCGCCCGAATAGCCCAGCGACAGGCAGGCATCACCGTTTGCGAGATCGTCGATGTAACCCGATGAATCGAACTTGCGAATATAGGGCTTGATCGAGTCCATAAGCTCCTCGGCTTTTTTGAGGTCCTCGGGTTTTTCGCTATTGGCGTCGAGGCCAAGATATTTGAGTCCGATAGCGATCACTTCCGACTGCGCGTCGAGAATGGTGATGCCGCAATCAGCGAATTTCTTGGCGTTTTCCGGCTTGAACAGCAGGTCCCAGCTATCGAGCGGAGCATCCGGCATGCGCGCCTTGAGCATGTCGACATTGTAGCCAAGGCCGGTGGTGCCCCACATGTAGTCGACGGCGTACTGGTTGCCCGGATCGAAGGTCTCAGTGGCCTTCATGATGTCGGGGTCCATGTTGGCGAGGTTCGGCAATTTGGACTTATCGAGCTTGAGGTAGATTCCGACGGGGATCTGGTGCTGCAGGTAGAAGCCGGACGGCACGACGATGTCGTAGTTGGAATGTCCGGGCGCGAGGATGCCTTCGAGCATCTCGTTGCTGTCGTAGTTGGACTCGACCACCTGGATGCCGGTGGCCTCGGTGAAGAGCGTGTAGGTACCCTTCTTCGTCACCGCACCGGCATCGTTTTTGACGTCAGGAGCGGTGTAGTTGGACCAGTTGAAGAGGTTGAGGGTCTTTTCCTCCTGCGCCGGCGCGGCTGTCGAAGCCAGCAGCAGCGCGCCAAGAGCGAGGGTCAGTGATGTCTTCATGTAGGGTCTCCTTGTCACGATCCCGCTCGGAGGCGGGGAACTTTAAAAAGCCAAACCGTCGCAATTGTCAGAATGCGACGGCTTGAACTGAAACGGGGTGTGGCGCTGCTGCGGCCAAGCGGCAGGATCGCGCGCCAGAAACTTTCGGGGCGGCATTTTTCCTGTCGGCAGAACGCGCTGAGGTCGGGAGGCTGGTACGATCCAATGACCATAGTATTCAGCGGAGTGCCCCTACCGTGTATTCGATCGGACCCTAGTGCCAAACAACCTGACCGACAAGAGTTGGGCGGCAGTTCGGAAGCCAGGAGTTTCCGTAGGCCTTGACGGGGCAACCGGGGCCCTCTCTAAAGAACAAAAATCGGCCGAAGGATCCTGTTGCTTGCCTGATAGCGCCCCGCTCGAAATCAGTCCCGAAGTCGCCGACGCGCTGGCCAAGGGCCGGCCAGTCGTGGCTCTCGAATCGACCATCATCACGCACGGTATGCCGTACCCGCAGAACCTCGACATGGCCGGCAAGGTTGAGGCGATCGTGCGGGCTGGCGGCGGCGTGCCTGCCACCATCGCCATCATGGACGGCGCATTTCGGGTAGGCCTCACCGATATCAATTTGCAGCAATTGGCAGAGACTGGCATGAAAGCCGCCAAGGCCTCGCGGCGCGACGTCGCGGCCCTGCTCAATTCGCGCGCGACGGCCGGCACGACCGTGGCAACCACTATGCAGGCGGCCGACATGGCCGGCATCCGCCTGTTCGCCACTGGCGGCATCGGCGGCGTGCACCGCGGCGCGGAATCGACCTTTGACATCTCCGCCGACCTTGAAGAACTCAGCCGGACGCCTGTCGCTGTAGTTTGCGCCGGCGCCAAGGCGATCCTTGATATCCCCAAGACCCTCGAGGTGCTGGAGACCAAAGGCGTGCCGGTCATCGGCTATTGCACCGACGACTTCCCGGCCTTCTGGACCCAGTCGTCCGGCTATCCGGTCGATCATCGGCTCGATACTCCCGATGCGGTGGCCACGCTGATCGAGACGCAGTTCAATCTCGGCATGGGTGGCATCTTGATCGGCAACCCGATCCTTGCCGCCGACGCCCTCGACCCCGACATGATAGCCGCGACCATCGAGCAGGCGATAGCCGATGCCGACCGGCAGGCCGTGACCCGCAAGGCCCTGACGCCTTATCTGCTTAAACGCATCTTCGAGCTCACTGGCGGCACGAGCCTCGTCTCCAACATCGCGCTGGTCGAAAATAATGCCCGCGTGGCCACGGCGATCGCCGTGGCGCTCAGTGCCAGGGCGCAAGGATGAGCAGCGTCCTCGTCGTCGGCGACGTCATCAGCGACATCATCGTGATGCCGGAGGGCCCCATAATCCGGGGCTCGGATCGGCGCGCGACGATCCGCACGCGGCCCGGCGGCTCGGGCGCCAACCAGGCGGTGTGGCTCGCCGCCATGGGCGTCTCGGTCAAGTTCGTGTCGCGCGTTGCGGCGGCTGACCTCGCCACCAATATCGAATATTTCCAGTCGCGCGGCGTCGAGCCCGTTCTGACCGGCGACCCCGATGCCCCGTCCGGCGTGCTGATCTCGATCGTCGATGCCGATGGCGAGCGCAGCTTTTTGACGGACCGCGGCGCCAATCTCTACCTCAGCGCGGAGGACCTGCAGCCGAGCCTGCTTGACGGCATCGATCTGCTGCTGGTCTCGGGCTATTCGTTCTTCACCCCGGGACCGCGTGCCGCCGTGATGGCGCTGTTAGGGACGGCCAAAGAGCGCAAGATACCGACGGCGGTCGACCCTGCGTCGGTAGGGTTCCTTCGTGAAGTCGGCGCCGAGGCTTTCCTTAAGTGGAGCGGCGGCACCGGTACGATCTTCGCCAACCTCGACGAGGCGCTGGAACTGACCGGTTCGGTCGATTTGAACCTGCAGATGCAGACGCTTGGACGCTCCTATCCGCGGGTCGTGATCAAGCGCGGCGTAGCGGGAGCGGCGATCGGCGGCCGTGGCGGTGTGCAATTGTCGATGCCGGCGCCGCCGCGCGATGTGATCGACACCACAGGCGCTGGCGACGCGTTCGCCGCGGCATTCCTCGCCGCGGAGTTGAGCGGCAAGCCGGTGGAAGAGTGCCTCAAGGCCGGCATCGACGCAGGCGCCGAAGCCGTCACCAGGATCGGCGCACAGCCCCCGCTGGAGTAGAACTCTTGGGTGAGCAATGCGTTGGTGGAGCTGAGCGCGCTCCATTTCACGGGTTGAATTCTATCAAGGTTCCCGTTGGTATTGTGGTGCTGTTGAGTACTCTTTGTGGGCACGCAGTTCCCCCGAAAGATCGGGTGCATTGGTGCGAGGACTGGCAATCGATCCGAGCGGTGCGCACCGATGCGCACCGAGACTGTACGTGACAATCTCTCGCTGCCGTAGCTTAGCTTGCTGTCCGATCACCGAGCCTGACGCGTTGCCCATAACAGGCCGCGCTCCAGGATTGTGCGGGCCTGCGGATGCTCGAGCTCCTCAGGGCTGTGTCCGAGGGCCGAGTAAAACACCCTGCCCGCTCCGAACCGGCGCTTGAATACGACGGGCATAGTGATGCCGGCGACGACGGGATCGTGGGCGCCGCTAAAGGTTGTCGTCGCAAGGACTTCGATCGAGGGATCATAATGCAGGTAATATTGCTCGCTGCGATATGGAAAGCTCGCAATGCCCCGCATGATCGGATCATCCGGCCGAGTCACGTCAACGCGAAAATCGACGATGCCGCCGGGATGGGCCACCCACTGGGCACCGAGCATGAAGTGATAGTCCACAGCGCTGCGGAAGGCCGTCGCCGCGAGATGCGGCCCGCCGAGACCAGTGCCGCCACGAACTGCCGCGACGAGACGCCTGATGACAGGTGTGTCGATGACGGCATTGGTAACGAGGGGCACGACGAGGTCGACGTTCTCGATGTCAGGCCCGCCCAAGACCGCAAGGTCTGGCGTCACGACCACGTCGTAGCCGCGATCGCACAGGAGCGCCTCAACGCCGGCCGCCATCTCGCGCGGGCGATGCCCGTCCCAGCCTCCCCAGACGATCAGCGCCCGGCGCACCCTCGCAGGTGTCGTCATGCCAGCTGGCGCAACATCGCCGAGTGAACTTGGTGTTGCAGCGGGCGCCCGGCGACGAAGCGCTGGATTTCCTCAACAACCAAGTTTCCAAGCCGCGATCGCTCACTGCCGACTGCGCCGGCGATGTGCGGCGTGAGGAAGACGTTGGGGAGTCTGAACAGCAATGAGTTCGGAGAGGCAATCTCGGGATCCGTAACGTCGATCACGGCGGAAATGCGCCCGGTCTCAAGCTCGGTGATCAATGCCGCTTCGTCGACGAGTGCGCCGCGCGCGGTATTGATGAGGGTGGCGCCGTCGCGCATCAGCCTGAGCTCTCTCGCCCCAATCATGTGCCAGGTCGAGGGCAGAGACGGCGCATGCAACGAAACAATGTCGGACCGTCCAATCAGCTCGTCGAGCTCCGTCAGTTCGGCACGTTGAGATATCTCGTCACTTGGGTGAACATACGGATCGTAGAGCAGGACGGTGAAATCGAAGGGTGCCAAGAACTCAACGACGCGCCTGCCGATATGCGACGCACCGACGACGCCGACTGTGCGGTGGTGGTTTCCGATGGGCGTATCCATGAGCGCGTAGCTCGACCCGCGCCCCGGATCGGCGCGATAAATGTCGCGGAAATGGAACGTCTGCTTGTTGGCGAGGATAATCATCGCTAACGTGTACTCGGCAACCGGCACGGCATTTGCGGCCGCCGAATTGGTGACGGCGATGCCGGCCTCGAACACTGCTGGGTCGAGATGATGCTTCACCGTGCCAGCGGCATGGGCGATGAGCCTCAGCCGGGGAGCGGCGGCGACAACCTCGCGCGAAATGAAGGGACACCCCCAGCCGGTGACCAGAATTTCGGTCTCGTGCAGAATCGCACGGGCCGCCGGGGTCGAGAAGTCATCGATCGGATCGGGCGAGATAACGTCGCAAGCTTCGGAAAGGCGCGCCAGCGCCGCGTCATCGAAGACGAAGCGGGTCTTTGAAGGGGCCATGGCAAATGCGAGGCGCGGGCGCATCAAAACCTCTCTGGGACTTGCAACGCGCTAACCTCGACGCCTGCGTTTGCCAGGACTTCGAGCGTGGCGAGATCTGGCATTGCCGGTGGTGCGTTGAGCGCGGCGTCGGCTTCACTCGCCGGTAACGCCATAGCCGCAGTAGCAAGTAGGCTTACACCAGCCGGAATCGTGCCGCGGAGCTGCGGCACAAGCGTTCTGGCGAAAATCAGATTTGTGTTGGGCAGGGCCTTGTGCGCCCGCCCGTCGCGCCGGTTCGTCGGCGAGAGATCGACGATCGCGCTGACGTCAGTGGGGGTGCAGGCGACGGCGCGACCCGCCTCCTCGATCACCGTGTCGGTGTTGAGATCGGCGCGGCCAACTGAGAAGCCGCCCTCCGTTGTGCGCAACTCGCGCGGCGTTGAGATGCGATGGACGCGGATGTGCCATGGTGACTTTGGTAGTAGCCACGTCTCGATCGTGACGTCGGGCCACGGATGCCATTTTGAATAGAGCGTGTTGCCCGTGAGGCGGGCGGCGGCGTTCTCTTCGCGCACGCGATAGTGGCGACCGTCATCGCTGAGAGCGAGCGCGCCGTCGAAGGCGCCCTTGTCATAGGCGCGCTCGTCGGCTTCGACCGAAAAGGCGTAGCGCGACGAGTAGGCGAACTTGGCGTATTTTTCGGCCCCCCCTCGCATTTCCCAATTCTGCTGGCCGCTGGAGAGCGCAACGACGTTTCCCGTAGTATGCATCATCACCATGCCGGGATGGCGCAGCGGCACAGGATCCGACCCGAAGTCCGCCGGCTGCTCTTCGGCTGCCCAGAACGGGTGGTCGTCTGGCAAAGCTAGCGGGAGGAAGGCCTTGAAGGCCCAATAGGGCGAACCAGCCGAATTGTAGCTTTCGCTCATGAATAGGTTTGGATAGCCGTAGCCAAGCGACAGGACCCCGTCGCGGTCGGCAATTGGTAATTTCGACCACCAGCGGAGATGGCGCAGGTAGTGGCCCTTCATCTCGCCCCACGGGAGTGCCTCGACGCCGGCATAGGCAAGCGCTCCCCAGACTGCGCCGCAGGCATAGCGATAAGTGAGGCTACGGCCGAACGCCAGGACGCCGCCTTCGTCATCAAACCAGTGACGGATATCGCGTGCGAAGAGCCGGGCGCGCTCGATGAACTGCGCGGCGCGCGTTGCATCGTTTCGCTGCAAATGGGCATAGAGCAGGCCGTAAAACTGCATGGCGAACGGCACATAGTGGTCGATACGCCGCGCAATTCCGTCGCGGTACCACCCGTCGCCAAGATAGAAGCCATCGATTTCGTCGAGATACGTCTCGGTCAGCACGCGATCGAACACGATTCCACACTTTTCAAGTCCCAGATCGACGAGAATGCGGAAGAACTTCCAATTGTTGTTGGCGTAGACGTGCTGACGCGCCTCGAGCAGATAGGCAGCGACGTTCGTCTTGGCCCGCTCATCGAGCGGCGCCCAGATGTGCTCGGGGATCATGCGCATGGCAAGACCGATGGCAGCCAACTCGACCATGCGCTGGTCGGTTGCGGTGACCGGTCCCCAATACTCGTCATGATCAGGATCGGTGCCATTGGCAAGACCGCGGCGATAGAGGTCCCAGTGGTCGAACGTTCCGCCGCCTGCCGCGAGCGGCACGAGGCCCCATAGCGGCCGGGCGAAGCCTTCGAGATCGGAGGCGGCGCGGTCAAAGTGCGCGGCCGCGCCGTTGAGCCGGACACGAGCGCCGCCAGGCGAGAAGAACGGCAGCAGCGGCGCGAAGGACCGGCGCAACGCTGTTTCCACGTCCGCGCGGGTCTCTAGGGGATTGCCCCACATTGGATTGAACCGCGCCGGATCCGAACTCGTCACGTCAAAACCCTTCTGTCACAAGCGGCCGAACCTGACGAACTCATAGAAAGAAAGCAGCATTCTCACAAGCAACAATTGCGGTTACGCAATAAATGCAATCATTCAGATGAACGGATAGATCGTTCCACCCTCTATGGCAGAAACTCCCAGTTCCAGCTGCTGCACGGAGCGGTCGCCTTCCATTTTTTGGCGTAATAGTCGCATCGCAGCTTCGCCGATCGCCTCGCGATTGACATGCATGGTGCTGAGACGGGGCGTCGCCAGCGAGGCGATCGGCAGATCGTCGAACCCGACGATAGAGTAGCGCCCGGTCTGGCCGGCCTGGTTGATCGTCTCAAGCACCTGCACCGCGACGATGTCGTTCCAAATAAATAGCCCGGTAACATCGTAGGCGCCCGCAACCAGCCGCGCAGCGAATTCCGCCGTCGGCATTTCGTGATTGCTCATCACCGTCGCCGCAGCGCCCGCCGCCTGTGCTGCCGCCATGAAACCGCGACGCCGCTCGGCAATAGTCGGTCGCAACTCATGCGTGAAATGCAGGATCCTGCGATGACCGGCATCGAGCAGGCGCCTGGTTGCTGCAAAGGCACCATAGAAATTGGCAGGCGACACCGAACTGAGCCGCATCTGGGGGTCGCTACCATTGACCAGCACCACCGGCAGTTCCTCCCCGGCGCACCAGGAGACCAGTTCGTCGGTCGCATCGATACCAGCCAGCAGCAATCCGGTCGCCGCCCCTTCTTTTGCGCCACGCTTGATCGCATCGACCGAGAGCGCCGCTTCGTTGATGAGCCGCACATCGAGCGCAACCCCCGAATGCAACGCCGCTGTGCGCATGCCCTCGACAATGCCGAAATAGAAACCTGAAAGCCCACTGGTGGCGCTTCCCAGGGGCACGAAGGCGAGCGCACGCCGGTCGATAAGGCCGCTGCCCAGCCGCTTGCTCCGATAGCCCAGCGTTCGCGCCAACTGCTGCACATCCTGCCGGACCATCGGGCTGATGCCGCCCTCATTGGCCAACGCCCGTGATACCGTGCTGACCGAAATGCCCAGCCTGCCAGCAATATCCGCCTGACTTAACCGTCGTCCCCGCTTCACGCCGTCACCGCTCCAATATTTTGCGTTTTTTGCATAATGTTACAAATCTTGCAAACCGCAAATCTACATGCAAAGAATTGCGCGGTCGCGTGGAAATGTCACGACCATCGGTTGTCGGAAGGGAGGGCAGAGATGTCGGGCGCTGTGGACACATCCTACGACTCGTCCCGCCTTCGCTCGCCTGCGTCCCGGTCGCGCCAATGGAAGAAGCTGCTCGTCGCCTACTCTTTCATCGCGCCAAACTTTCTCGGCTTCGCCATCTTTACGCTTGGCCCGATCCTATTCGCCTTCGCGCTGGCATTCCTGCATTGGGACGGCTCGAACCCAATTACGTTCGCGGGCCTCGATAATTTCTGGCGCCTGTTCCACGACAGTGCCTTCATCGCCGCTTTCTGGAACACCATTCTTTATGCAGTCCTCTCGGTGCCCCTGACTCTGGTCTGTGCGCTGGGTCTTGCAATGCTGCTCAACCAGAAAATCGTCGGTCGCAATTTCTTCCGCACTGCGATGTTCTTTCCCTACGTCGCCTCTCTCGTGGCAGTCGCAGTGGTATGGAACATGCTGTTCAACCCCGAAATGGGGCCCGTAAACATGGTGCTCTACAATCTCGGCATCGACCCCAAGACGCTGCCGAAATGGGCGGCCGACCGGCATTGGGCCATGATTACGGTGGTACTTTTTGGCGCCTGGAAGAGCATGGGCTATTTTATGGTGATCTATCTTGCGGGCCTGCAGGGGATCAATCGCGACCTCTACGAGGCAGCCAATATCGACGGCGCCGGCGCCTGGCAGCGTTTCTTTTACGTCACCGTGCCGCAGCTCCGGCCGACCACTCTGTTCATCACGGTCATGCTGACGATCCAGTCATTCAAGGTCTTTGACCAAATCTACCTGCTGACGCAGGGCGGACCTGGCACCTCGACGCTGGTACTGGTCTATCACATCTACAACGAAGCCTTCATTTCCTGGGATCTGGGCTATTCCAGCATGGTGGCGCTGGTTTTGTTCGTCGTCGTTCTGGCCGTCACGATCCTCCAGTTCCGCTACGCGCGGCAGGGGGAGGAATGAGCGTCACTGCGTCAGTTCCAATTCAGCACCGGCGCCCCCGCCTAACAGTGCAGACTGTACTGGTCCATGCCACGGTCATCGCCATCACGGTGCTGATGCTGGCGCCGTTCGTGTGGATGCTGTCGGCGTCGCTAAAGCTCAATCGCGACGTGTTCACCTTCCCCATCCAGTGGATCCCAACCGATCCGCGATGGCAGAACTACATCGACATCTGGACCAAGATTCCACTGACCCTGTTTGTGTGGAATACCGCCAAGATCACCGTTGCGGTCACCTTCTTGCAGCTGCTGACATCGAGCTTTGCCGCGTACGCCTTCGCCAAACTGCGCTTCCCGTTCCGCGACACACTATTCCTAGGCTACATCGCGACGATCGCCATGCCGTGGCAGGTCTACATGGTGCCGCAATTCCTGCTGATGCGCGATCTCGGCCTGCACAATACACATCTGTCGCTGATTTTGCTGCAGGCCTTCACCGCCTTCGGCGTGTTCCTCATGCGCCAATTCTATCTGTCCGTCCCTGACGAGCTGTGCGAAGCGGCGCGTATCGACGGCATGAGCGAATACCAGATTTGGTGGAACATTATGCTGCCGCTGTCGAGGCCTGCCCTCTCAACCCTTACCATCTTTACTTTCGTCAACACCTGGAACGATTTCCTCGGTCCGCTGATCTACCTCACGAGGACCGACCTCAAGACCATCCAGATCGGCATGCGCATGTTCATCCAGCAATACTCTGCCGAATACGGGCTGATTATGGCTGTCTCGGTGGTGGCGTTGATTCCGGTGCTGGTGGTGTTCCTGGCCCTGCAGCGTTTCTTCGTCGAAGGCATCGCCTCGACCGGGTTGAAAGGCTGAGCCGATGGTGCCGATCGAACCCCATGCACTCTCGCCATCTTACACGCCGGCTATGCTCGGGCCGCTGGAGCCCGAGGCCGGCCCGCTGGCGCGTAGCGTTTCGCTGCGTGGCATCGGCAAGTCGTTTGGCCGGATCCGAGTCCTCGATCACCTTGATCTCGACATCCGCGCCGGCGAGTTCGTCGCCATCGTCGGCCCGTCCGGCTGTGGCAAATCCACCCTGCTGCGTCTGATTGCCGGACTGGAAGAGCCCGACGAGGGCGACCTTTGGATCGGCGGCACGCCTGCCAACGAAATGCCCGCCAAAGCACGCAATCTCGCTATGGTATTCCAGCACTATGCGCTCTACCCGCATTTGACGGTGTTTCGGAACCTTGCTCTGCCGCTCGAGCTGCGCAGGGTGGCGCGAGAAATTGTCGAGCAGCGGGTGGAAAGTGCCGCTGACCTTCTCGATATTTCCTTCCTTCTCAATCGCCGGCCCGGTCTGCTCTCAGGTGGCCAGCGCCAGCGGGTGGCCCTGGCTCGCGCCCTGGTGCGTGGCGCGCCGCTCTATCTTTTCGACGAGCCGCTGAGCAATCTCGATGCACAGCAACGCACCTCGCTGCGCAGTGAGCTCTCGCGCCTCCACCGCACACTCGGTGCAACGTTTGTCTATGCCACCCACGACCAGGC
Source organism: Devosia sp. (assembly GCA_039934955.1). Taxonomy (GTDB): domain Bacteria; phylum Pseudomonadota; class Alphaproteobacteria; order Rhizobiales; family Devosiaceae; genus Devosia_A. The sequence goes on along the minus strand of JBDTLB010000120.1, from coordinate 5,328 downwards.
CGAAGCCCTCGCCATGGCCGACCGGATCGTTGTTATGCGTGAGGGACGCATCGAGCAGATCGCAACTCCGAGGACCCTCTACGAAGAACCCGCCAACATGTTCGTTGCCGGCTTTTTCGGCTCCCCGCCAATGAACTTTATCCCGGTACGGCTCGCCGGGCCGCACTCGGCGCCACTGGCCATGCTGGGCGACTACGCCCTGCCGCTGCCCGCCTATTCCGGTATCGCTCCCGCCAACGCGGAATTGTTGCTCGGCATCCGGCCCGAGCACATCTCGGACGACGCACTGCAGGACCGCTCGGGGACAGAAACGGCAACGCTTGCCGGCGTGGTTGAGCTTGTCGAACAGACCGGCGCAACGAGCCTGCTGACGATCCGGCTCGGAGCGCAGCGCCTCCTCGTCCGCCCAGCCGCGCGCACCACCCATCGGCCAGGCCAGACGTTAGCGCTCCGGCCCGACTTCACCAAAGCGCGGCTGTTCGACCCCGCCACTGGCGTCGCGCTGGAGGCTCGTCCCGCCGCTGCCGGCGAGCGCATGCAATGAAATGGTTCTCCGACCTCATCACCCGCGAGGGCCCGGGCGTAAGGCGCGACGCGCCACCCAAGCACGGCCTCGCGCTGCTGGTCGACGTCATCGGGCGCGAATGGTGGGCGCTGATCCAGCTCAATCTGCTCTGCATCGTGTTTTCCCTGCCGATCGTGACGGCACCAGCGGCCCAGGTTGCGGCCAGCCGCATCTGCGCGCTGATGCTCGACGATCGCCCGGTGTATCTGCTGCGGGATTTCTGGGACGCTTTTCGTCACCATTTCTGGCGCGCCACCGCGCTCGGCGCGCTCGGGCTGGCAGCAATCGCTATCGGCGTCCTTGCGACCTGGACATTCCTCGGTGCCGCCAAAGCGAATATCATGTTTGCGCTGCCAATGGTCATCGCGCTGTCGACAACCGTTTTCGTTGTGCTGACGACCACATATGCACTTACCCTGCTTGCCCGGAACGGCCAGAATCTAGTTTTAGTGATCCGCCTCGCCTTGCTTGGGGCGCTGGGCCGCCCGCTGCCCGTTCTCGGCGCGCTCGCCATTGCGGCGCTGCTCTGGCTCGCACACATCATTTTTTATCCCGCCTCCATTTTTATGCCGGCGGTGCTCAATTTCTCATTCGGAACGCTCGTAGTGACATTCGGCGTCCACCAGGCAGCGGCCCGGCTTCTCGCGCTCGATCTGAGTGCGTCGCAGATCGGGACCGGCGCACGAGGTAGCGCGCAGCTGCGCGTTTAACAGAGGGAAGGAAAGGTTACTATCATGACAAATTGGTTGCGCCGCACCGCGGCGATCACTGTCCTGGGGCTGGCTACCGCCAGCGTCGGGAGCGCCCTGGCGGATGACCAGGTGACACTCAACTGGGCGCTGTGGGACTGGAGCGCGACTCCATACTATCAGCCACTGATCAATGCCTATGAGGCGAGCCACCCGAACGTCAAAGTCACCTATACCGATCTTGGCTCGGCCGACTACGACACTGTGCTGCAAACGCAGCTGACGGGTGGCAGCTCCGATCTCGATGTCATCACCATCAAGGACATCCCGGGTTATGCCAACCTGATCAGCGCCAATCTGCTGACACCGCTCGACAGCTACATCGCAGCGCAAAAGATTGATCCGAACCTGTATGGCGGTGTTCTCGACGCGCTGACCGTGAACGGGAAGGTCTATTCGCTGCCGTTCCGCTCGGACTTCTGGCTGCTCTACTACAACAAGGACCTGTTCGACAAAGCTGGCGTCGCATACCCGACCAACGACATGACGCTCGACCAGTTCGCCGACATGGCAGAGAAGGTGACTAGCGGTTTCGGCGCCGACAAGGTCTACGGAACGCACTTCCACGTCTGGCGTTCGGCGGTCGAGCTTCCCGCGATCTTCGACGGTAAGCACACCGTCATCGACGGCACCTACGACTTTCTCAAGCCCTATTACGAGCGGGTGCTGAAGCTGCAGGATGATGGCGCGGTAATGAGCTACAGCCAGCTCAAGACCTCCAACACCCACTATTCTGGGCCGTTCTACAATGAGCAGATCGCCTCGATGCCTATGGGGAGCTGGTTCATCTCCACCCAGATCGCCAAAGTGAAGTCCGGCGAGTCCAAGGCCGTGCATTGGGGGCTCGCCAAGTACCCACATCCGGACGGTGTCGCGCCTGGGACGACAGCATCTACAATCACTGGCCTTTCGGTCGCCGCGAATTCTAAGAACCAGGCCGCCGCACTTGATTTCGTCAAGTTCGTATCAGGCCCCGAGGGCGCCGCCGTGATCGCCAAGACCGGCACTTTCCCGGCGATAACCAGCGACGAAGTGCTGAGGACGATCACCTCGACGCCAGGTTTCCCGGAGGACGCTGCGAGCCATGAGGCGCTCAAGACCGTGAAGCGCTACCTCGAGATTCCGGTAAGCCCGCTGGCGCCGCAGATAGATCTCGTCCTCAGCCGGGCTCACGATGCCATTATGACAGGCAGTGAGACCATCGATCAGGGCATCGAGGATATGAACAAGGGCGTCGCCGAATTGAAGAAGCAGTAGTCTGACGTAATGCAGACTTGGCGGCGGGCCCCACGGCCCGCCGCTTGTTCATGTGACCACGATTCTGAGGCGCCGCGCGAAGGGCACCAGCACCCGATAAAGCCTGTCGGGCCATGACTGCAGCAGACGCGCGTCGGTGACCTCAATCGTTTCGAGCCTCAATGTTGAGGCCCCTTCGATCACCAGGTCTGCCAGGCCCCGCAACACGATCCGGCCGCCAGCCAACTCTGGTTCAACGGCAAACATCAATGACAATTCGGCAGCTCGGTCGCCGTCGAAATCATCGACGATCTCGACCGAGTGGGATTTGCGGAGTCGCACGCTGCGGCGATAAGAGCGCAGCCCGGCCTCGGGTGGATACGCGCCGGCGATCTCCATGGAAATCTCCGCCACATCCCTTTCGAACGAAACATTGACGTTGCGCGCCGCGAAGCCATCGCCGTCACGCTGCATTACGCCGTCGAAGCTCGGTAAATTGTGCCAAGCCGACTGCATGGTCCAGATATCGTAACGCTGGGCCGAGAACGTCTTGGCGGTATAGCTCTCTACGCCCACATCGATCAGTACCGGTACCCCATTCTTGTAGAGGATAACGCTGCCGACATCGTTGTGATTATGGCTGTCGCCGTTCCCGCCCGCCTTCGCGGCCAAAGCGAAATGTGCATCGCGCGCCACCATCAGGCCGACGCTGGGAAGAAAACAATCATGTTGCTGGAGCGGACCATCGGGCCGATGTTCGGCCAGCGCCCTGACGCTCCAGGCATGCTGCAATCGATAGAAGAGATTGATCTCCCCGGGCAGACCAACCTGCCGCTCGGCGGCCCAGTCTGCCGCCGCAAAGTCGGCGAGCAGCGTCGAACAAACGGCCCGGCCGAAGAGATACTCACGCGCACCGGAGCGATCGACGAGTGCTGAGCTGTCCGCGAAATTGAAGTAGCGACGGCCTTCAACATGCATGCGCACGATGTATTCGGCGATACCGCGGATCTTGGGTTCGCGCCAAAGAGGCCCGAACGCCTCCGGCGCTACGTCGCCCAGCACGACCAGGCTGTTGAAGAGACACAGGCCGGCGTGACGGTAGTACAGGACCCCCTCCTCGCACGCGCCGTCTTCGCCGTAGTCCTTGAGGAAAGCATCGAGGCTGATTGCCGCTTGCGCCACGATGGCGCGGCGCCGCCTATCGCCAAGCGGTCGCGCGAAGGCGCCAATCAGTACGTTCTGCGTGCACCAGGCGGTCCAGTTGTTCATCCGTTCATCGTCCTTCCCCATCCACCAGAAATGGCGAGTGAGGTACGGCTCGAAAATTCGGCGCTCAAGTTCAAGGTCGATGCGGCGCACGATCCCGGGCGCCGCCGCGTCGAGTTCGATCCCGAGGATCTGCACGGTCACCGCGAGCAGCGCTCCTGTCTCGGCGGCGAAGAGGTCGATGATCGGGCTCGTCACATCGGCGAGCGCAGCGCGCTTGCCACCGCGTTCCTGCGAATTGTGCGCTGGTAGTTGCCAACCGCTTTCCTCGCAGATGAGCATGAGACCGTCGATGATGCGGTCGGTAAATCGCCCGCGGTGCTCCACGCATTCAGCAAGGATCAGAGAGTTGAGCGAACGGCGGCGATCGAAATAATATAATTTGCTTCGAAGATTTGGCGGTCGCCGATCCGGCTGTAAGCCAGATAGTCCGTCGCCAACAGCGGCGGATTGCAGGCGGCAAGCGCGGTTTCACCGGCGGCAACGAGCGGTCGCCGCACCCACTCAGGTAACGCCGACCACGCCGGGCGGTCGGCAGCCGCCGGTGCCACCGCGAAGTCGGCGAGCCGCTCGGACAGGAATGGCAGGCGCTCGACCAGCACTGCAGTTCATCTCTCGTCGACGCCAAAATCGACTTCGTTTCTTCGGTTATCGGAGATCGGGTCGCGTGGGAAGACCGCTGGTATATAGCGTGCAACCCTAACTTTGTATCATCGCGCATCCATCATGAAACGAACGGGCTCGAAATCGCTGCCTGCCCTAGCGAGGCTCGCCGTCGCGGCAGCGTGGGATAGTTTCGGCGACCCGCTGCGCGTCCCCGTTGCATCCCCCCGGCCTGCGGCGCGCCCTCGGCCTCGAGCCTCGTCGCGCCACCAACCGTATCGCCGGTTGAACCACTCGCGGGAGACTTCGGCTCTCCCACACCCATCGACGCAAAGGGCGTTTCGCCGCCCCTCATGACACACTCGCCAGACCTAAAGAGTTCCCTCTCCACCGGCACCGGACCATGGATAAACGTCTGGCCGTTTCATCGCCACCCGGTTGAGCCTCCAAGCTCCCCAAGACCACATGGCCAACCCTGCGGGGATTGGATGTCGCCAGCGTTGCGCCGCTGAATCACTACGAGAATGCCGCCGTCGATCTCCATTATGCGGAAACCTGCGGCATCTTCCTACCTTGGAGTCATGGATCGACTACGTTAGGCATCAGCCGCGAGTGAGTGACTGTAGCCCTACACCTGAGTTACAGAAATTGTAGTCGGCGCGCGGCAAGAAACATCTACGTAGAACGACGATTTTCGCTTTAGTTGTACTGAGCTAACAACGATTGCCGGAAAATGCCGCAGCTGACTGCCGAAGAAATATTCAGTGACGCCGATACGAAAGGTAATTACCCACGGCCCCTTTGGGCGGCGGGATATCAGGCGAGAGTGGCGCAGATGGCGTCGAACGGCGCCTTGCCGGCGAGCGCTGCGGTAGCGACAGTTGTGCGCACGGCGGCTTCAGCCCTTGC
>JBDTLB010000119.1:0-22722 GCA_039934955.1 Devosia sp. | reverse complement strand
GGGGCGCGTAAAATGGGCGGCAACGCAACCGTTCCGAGGAACCAATGTCGACGACCGCCCGCCTCTCGCTTCCCTACATCGCCCCGCAGCAGGCACAAAAGCAAGTGACCTACAACGCCGCCATGGTGCTGCTCGATCAACTCGTGCAGCCGGCCGTCAAGAGCCGCACCGTAACGGCGCCGCCCGGCGGTCCTGCCGAAGGCGACACCTACGTCGTGGCGCCGTCCGCAACCGGTGTCTGGGCCGGCAAGGATGGCAAGTTCGCCGCCTGGCTGAATGGCGCCTGGAGCTTCACGACCCCAGCCGAGGGTTGGTTGGCCTATGTGATCGACACCGCCGAACTGGCCATCGTTCAGTCCGGCGCCTGGGCCAGCTTTGTCACCAATGGCGGCGCCGGCCTCGCCAAGCTCGGCATCAATACCACCGCCGGCCTGACCAACCGGCTCGCCGTCGCCGCCGATTCGAGCCTCTTCACCGGCACCAGCCACAGCATGACGCTCAGCAAGGCGACCGCAGCCGATACCGCGAGCCTCCTCATCGAAGACAATTTCTCAGGCCGCGCCGAACTCGGCCTGACCGGCGACGATGCGTTTCACCTGAAAGTGTCGCCCAATGGCAGCTCGTGGCTCGAGGCGCTCAACATTCGCAGGCCTCTGGTCTGGCTACCTTGCCGGTCGGACAATTGGCGTTCCCGGCGACGCAGAACCCCTCCGCCAACGTCAATGTTCTCGATGACTACGAGGAAGGCAGCTGGACGCCGGTGCTCAATTTCGGCGGCGCTGCCACCGGCATCACCTACGCGGCTGGCACGTCTGGGCGCTACACCAAGATCGGCCGGCTGGTCACCGCCACCGCCAATCTCGTGCTGAGCAGCAAGGGCAGCGCCACCGGCAGTGCAGATCGTTGGCCTACCGTTCGCCTCGCTCAATGACAGCATGTTCGGCGGCTGCGCAATTGGCTATGCGGCGGGCTTCACCGGCTTCACCGGCGTCACCGGCTCGGTGATGGGCATCGTCCAGCCCAACGCCAGCAAGATCAATCTCTACCAGTCCAACAACGGCGCGGCGGGCAATCTCGCCAACACCCAGTTCAGCAACACCAGCACAATCTTCCTCACCGCCTCCTACGAGGTGCCGTAGGCGCTGGGGGCTTTTCTTGCGAGGCCCGAGAGGCTAGGCCTTCGGGCCTCGTTTCTCTCCCGCAGGTCCGCTCATGTCCGCCGCCCCGATCGATCCCGCCAAACTCGACAAGCTCGCTGAAGTCGCCATCAAGGTGGGCCTCGGCCTGAAGCCCGGGCAGGATCTTTATATGACCGCGCCGACCAGCGCCTTGCCGCTCGCGCGGCGCATTGCCGAGCACGCCTACAAGGCCGGCGCCGGGCTCGTCACCACCATGTTCTCCGACGAGGAGATGACGCTGGCCCGCTACAAATACGGCGCCGACGCGAGCTTCGACCATGCCGCTGGCTGGCTCTTTGACGGTGTCGCCAAGGCGTTCGACGAGAACACCGCACGCCTCGCCATCGCGGGCGACAACCCGATGCTGCTCGCTGGTCAGGACACCGACAAAGTCGGACGAGCCAATCGCGCCATGTCGAAAGCCTACAAGCCGGCGCAGGCCAAGATCGTCAATTTCGACATCAACTGGACCATCGTGCCTTATCCCGGCACGTCGTGGGCCAAACAGGTCTTCGAGGGCGAGCCCGAAGATGTCGCGGTCGCCAAGCTCGCCGACGCGCTCTTTGCCGCAACCCGCGTCGACCAGCCCGACCCGATCGCCGCCTGGGGCGAGCACAATGCCCGCTTGCTGGAGCGCCAGACCTGGCTGACGGGCAAGAACTTCCGCTCGCTCAAATATCGTGGGCCGGGCACCGACCTCGAGATCAGCCTCGCCGATGGTCATGCCTGGCGCGGTGGCGCCAGCCAGTCGCGCAACGGCATCGTCTGCAACCCCAACATCCCATCCGAGGAAGTCTTCACCACGCCGCACCGTTTGCGCGTCGAAGGCCGCGTCCGCTCCACCAAGCCGCTGAGCCACAACGGCACGTTGATCGAAAACATCGAGGTCCGCTTCGAGGGCGGCAAGATCGTCGAGGCTCATGCCAGTCGCGGCGAGGACGTTCTGCTCAAGGCCATGGATACCGACGAGGGCGGCCGCCGCATCGGCGAAGTCGCGCTGGTGCCGCACTCTTCGCCGATCTCGGCCAGCGGCATCCTGTTCTTCAACACGCTGTTCGACGAAAATGCTGCGAGCCACATCGCACTCGGCCAGTGCTACTCCAAATGCTTCACCGACGGCGACACCGTCACGCCCGAAGAGGTCGAGCGCCGTGGCGGCAACAAGAGCGTCATCCACATCGACTGGATGATCGGCTCAGGCCAGATCGACGTCGATGGCATCGGTCAGGATGGCGCGGTCACCCCGGTCATGCGGCAGGGCGAATGGGCTTGACCGCGGCCGGTGCGAGATTCTCGTTGTCGGGCAGCAAAGGCCGACGCTAACATGCGGCCAGCCAAAAATCATGAGCCAGATTAAGGCTCTAGGGACGGGGACGATCAATGGCGTTGAGTGTTCAGCAGCGGCTCGACCGCCTGAAAGTGCGCACCGAAGAGCTCAAATACTGGCATGTCCGCGAGGGCGTGACCATCAGCGGCTGGAGCCTCGACGGTGCCCCGATCGCCATCGGCGGCGCCTGGCCGAACCGCGAGGGTGTGCACAAATTTGCCGCCACCGCAGAGGTGCCGACGCACTGGCCGCTTGACGAGGTCCGCCTAGTGCTCGACCTCGGCGGCGAGAGTCTTGTAACGCTCAGCTACCCCAACCGCGACTCCGTCTCCTTCGGCGTCGATCCCTATCACCGCGAGTTCCCGCTCAAGCACCGGCAGGTCGCGATCAGCGCCGACAGCACCGCCCGCGAACCCTTCGGCGTTCCCGTCCGTAGCCCGCATCTCAATCGCGCAATGTTGCAGTGGATCGATACTCCAGTGCACCGGCTCTATCTACTGCTGAAGCAAGTGCACGAGGCCGGTGTGATCCTCGGCGGCCACGCTGTGGTGCCACATCTGGTCACCGCCGCCGAGGCCTGCCAACTCAGTCTCGACTGGCCATCGGGCACCGCCGACTACATCGCCCGCATGGCGCCCTCGCCGCAACAACAGGCGATCTGGGAATTGCCGCCGCTCACCGATCCGGCCGCGGCGCTCGACCAGGGCCAGCGCGCCAGCGTCATTGCCGCCTATGATGCGCTGCTCGACGAACTGAAATCGCTGCAGCAGCGCTTCCCGCCCGAGGGCAATCTGCTGCTCTCCGGCCACGCCCATATCGATCTTGCTTGGCTCTGGCCCTATGCCGAGACCCGCCGCAAGATGCGCCGCACCTTTCACACCGCGCTCGGCCTGATGGAAGCGTCCGACGATTATCGCTTCAACCAGTCGACCGCGCATTACTATGCACAGATGGAGGAAGACGATCCGGCGCTGCTCAAGGCCATCAAGGCGCGCGTCGCCTCCGGCCAGTGGGAGACCATCGGCGGCATGTGGGTCGAGCCCGACACCAACATGCCCACCGGCGAATCGCTGACCCGCCAGATTCTCTATGGCCAGCGCTACTTCGAAAAGCATTTCGGAATCCGCCACACCGTCTGCTGGCTGCCCGATTGCTTCGGCTTCTCCGGCGCGCTGCCGCAGCTCCTGAAGCAGGGCGGCATCGACAATTTCTTCACCATCAAGGTCAATTGGTCGGAGACGAACCGCATTCCAACCGATTTGTTCTGGTGGGAAGGCATCGATGGCTCGCGCGTCCTCACCCACACCTTCGACAACCCGCTCGGCGGCTACAATGGCGAGCTCCGGCCAGACGCCTACGTCCCCACCTGGCGCAATTTCCGCGGCAAGCTGCAGCACGATACTTCGCTGCTCGCCATCGGCTATGGCGATGGCGGCGGCGGCACGACGCCCGAAATGGTTGAGCGTGAAGTCCAACTGCGCCATTTCCCTGCCATCCCGCAGGCCCGCTGGGGCCATGTCGCCGACTTCTTCGCCGAAGCTCAGGCCCGCGCCAAAGACGTGAAGCTGCCGGTCTGGTCGGGCGAGATCTATCTCGAATTGCATCGGGCGACGCTGACCACCCAGTCTGGCGTCAAGCGCCTGCATCGTCAGGCGGAACGGGCATTGATCACGGCCGAAACCGCCGCCTCGCTCGCCCATATGCTGGGTGCGCCGCAGCCGAAAAGCCTCGAAACGCACTGGCGGGTCGTGCTCAAAAACGAGTTCCACGACATCCTGCCGGGCTCCTCGATCCGCGAAGTGTACCAGGACGCCGAGCGCGAACTTAGTGGCGTCATCGATGCCGGTAAGGCCGCGCAGACCGAGGCGCTGACCTCCATCGCCGGGCAATTGCCGAAAGGACAGGGCGACGCTTATCTCGTCGTCAACCCGTCGCTCTCGACGCGCCGGCTCAATCTCACACTGAGCAACGGCGATGTCCTGTCAGGCTCCGCCATTGTGACGCCGCTTGGCGTTGCGGTAATCGGCCGCGACATTGCGCCGGCCCCGGGTCTCAGCGCCAGCAAGACCACACTGGAGAACGCCGTCCTAAAGGCCACCATCGCGGCCGACGGCACGCTGACGAGCCTCATTCACAAACCGACCGGCCGAGAGTCATTGGCCGGCATTGGCAACCAGCTCTGGGTGTATCCCGTTGACAAGCCGCGCAACTGGGACGCCTGGGACGTCGAGGACGACTATGCCGACCGCGGCGAGCAGATCACCGCGGTCGAAAGTCTCGAACTCATCGAATCCGGCCCGCACCGCGCCGCCATCCGCGTCGTGCGCCAATTCCGTGCCTCGACCATCACCCAGACCTACGTGCTCACCGCCAATTCGCCGCGCCTCGATATCGAAACCACGCTCGACTGGCACGACCGCCGGGTGTTCCTGCGCACGTTGACGCCGGTGGCTGCCCGCAACCACAACGCGACCTTCGAATGCGCCAATGGCGTGCTGCGGCGCCCGACCCACACCAACACGTCGTGGGATCAGGCGATGTACGAGGCCGCGGCGCACCGCTTCATCGATCTGAGCGAGCCCGGCTTCGGGGTGGCGCTACTCAACAACGCCAAATACGGCCACAACGTCCGGGCCAACGTGCTCGGCCTGTCGCTGTTGCGTTCGCCGATCTATCCCGATCCGCTCGCCGACGAGGGCACGCAGAGCTTCATTTATTCGCTCATGCCGCATGCCGGTGACTGGCACGAAGGCGGGGTCCGCGAAGAAGCCGAGGATCTGAACCAGCCGCTGCTCGTCAGCGAGATCTCGGGCCTCGCCATCGGCACCACGACCCCGCTCGGCATCACCGGCATTCCCGCCGCCTTCTCGGGGCTGAAGCCCGCCGAAGACGGCAAGGGTCTCGTCTTCCGCGTTTACGAGCCGGCAGGCCGCCGCGGCGATTTCGCAATCGTGGCCGATGGCTGGTCGCAGGCGCCCGTCACCATCCTCGAGGAACCGCAGAAGCGCGATAGCAGCGTCGACCTGCTGCCCTTTGAGGTGCGGAGCTGGAAGCTGAGCCGGAGCTGAGATCCTGACGCTAACCGCTTAACGCATTGCCTTGTCGCGGCCGTAGAGCAGCAGCATGCCGATGATCACCACGCCGTAGATGATCTGGCGTCCGAACTCGGCGATCTGCATCACGCTGAGGATCGACTGCAGCAGCGTGATCAGAATGACGCCCGCTATGGTTCCGAGATAGGAGCCGCGGCCACCCAGAATAGAGGTGCCGCCGAGCACCACCGCGGCGATCGCCGGCAGCAGATAGGCGTCGCCCATCGACTGCGCCGCCTTGCTGGCATAGCCCGCCAGCAGCTCACCCGCGAACGCCGACAGTCCACCTGATAGGGCGAACGCGAACAGCACCACGCGCTGCGTCGCTGCGCCAGACAGGTATGCGGCGCGCTCGCGGTTGCCGATGGCATAAACGGCGCGCCCGAAAACCGTCCGCGACAGCAGGAAGATCAGCATCGCCCCCACGATCGCCCACACGATCAGCGCATTTGGGATGCCCAGGATAGTTGTGCCGGTGGCGATGAAGCGCATCGCCGGGGTCGCCGAATCCTGCGGTGAGAAGCCGCCGGTGTAAACCACCATCAATCCCTGTGCGACCGCATTGACCGCCAGGGTCACGATCATCGAGGGGATGCGCAAATATGCTACGCCGAAGCCGTTGACGAGGCCGAGCGCCACGCCGCAGAGAATTCCGAACGGAATGGCGAGCGCCACCCCGATCGGCCCGTACGACGCCGCCGCGCACGCCATCATCGCACCGGTGGTTACCACCCACGGCACGCTGAGGTCGATCTGGCCGAGCAGGATGACGATCATCATGCCGGTCGCGATGACGCCAAGAAACGCGCCGACCTTGAGCTGCTGCAGCAGATATTCCGGTGACAGAAAGTTCGACGAATAGAGGCTGCCCAGCAGCAACAGCACGATGATACAGCCAAAGGCGATCGTGACGGCCGGATCGAGGCGGCGCACCAAGGTGCGCCAGGCGGGTTCGGAGGGGCGTGTGGTTTCGGTGCTCATCGCGCCTCACATAAACAGGTCTAGACGATTGCGAACCTGGAACAGCCGCGCCGCGCCGAGGCACACCGCGAGCAGCAGCACGACACCCTGGAACAATGGCTGCCACAACGGGTCTAAATCGAACACGAAGAGCAGGTCGCCGATGGTGCGAAATGCCAGCGCCCCGAAGATTGCCCCGATCGCACTGCCCTTGCCGCCGAACAGCGACACGCCGCCCAGCACCACCGCCGCAATCGAGAACAGCGTGTAGGTGTTGCCATTAGCGAGCGAGGCCTCGCCCGAATAGGTGAAGAAGGTGAGGAACAATCCGCCCAGCGCGGCCAACAGGCCCGACAGCGTGTAGGCGACCAGCTTGGCCCGCCGGATCGGCACGCCCGACATGTACGCCGCGACCTCCGACGAGCCGACTGCATAGGCGGCGCGCCCGATCACTGACCGACGATAGGGAACCCAGATCACCAGGACCACGACGAGCAGCGTCACAAGGCTTGCCGGCACCACGCCGAACAACTTACCGGTGAAGGCATCGGCAAGATCCGAGTTGAAGCCTTTGGTGCTCCCCGGGTTGGGTCGAAGCCATAGCGCCAGCCCAAAGAACACGGCGCCGGTCGCGATGGTGACGACGATCGGCTGCAGCCGGCCGAATACCACGATGATGCCGTTAACCGCCCCGCAGGCCAGACCGACCAGCAGGACCAGAACCAGCCCGCCGGCGCTCTCGAGTGGCGTGCCCACCACCACGTAGGAGGCAAGGCAACTGCACAGGATAAAGATCATGCCGACCGATAGGTCGATACCAGCCGTCAGCACCACGAACGTCTGCGCCATGGCGACGAACGCCAGCAGCACGCCTTTATTGGCGGCGGTCTGGATGACGTTCGCTGAAAAATGTGCCGGGTGGTTGCCGCCATAAATGGCGAACATCACCACAAAGATCAGTAGTGCCAGGAGCGTCCCGCGCTGCTCGGCGAAAAAAAAGCGCCAGTCCTTCATGCGAGCACCCTAGGGCTGGCGTCGGGCGCCACATCGATGTTGAGGGCACTGCTGATCAGCGCTCGCTCGGTGATCTCGGGGCCGACGAGGGTCCGCTTGATTGCTCCGTCATAGAGCACCAGCACCCGGTCGCAGAGCCCGATCAACTCGTCATAATCGGTCGAATAGAGCACGACCGCCGCGCCCGCATCGGCGAGTTGCCGCAACAAGACGTAGATTTCCTGCTTGGTGCCCACGTCGATGCCGCGCGTTGGATCGTTGAGCAGGATGATGCGCGGGCTGATCATCAGCCATTTGGCGATAACCACTTTCTGTTGGTTGCCGCCCGACAGCGACCCAACTGGCACCTTCGTGCCGTCCGATTTGATCTCGAGCAGCTTGATCACCGCCTCGGCTGCGCGCCGCTCGGCGGTCCGGTCGATGATGCCGCCGCGCGCGAAATTGCCCAGTCCGGCAAACGAGAGATTGTCCATCACAGACATTGGCAGCATCAGTCCCTCGGTCTTGCGATCTTCGGGGATCAGCGCCATGCCGATGCGTTTGGACTTGGCAATTCGTGGGCTGCCGATTTTTGTTGGCTTGCCGTCGATCAGCACGTCGCCCGACACGCCGCGCAACACCCCGAACAGGGCCAGCAGCAGTTCGCGTTGGCCCTGACCGTCGAGGCCGCCGAGCCCGACGATCTCGCCGGCCCGGGCACTCAGCGAAATGTCGGTCAGCCGCTGCGTCCAGCTCAGATTGCGCACCTCGAGCACCGGCGCGCCGGTGGCAGGCTTGGGCGCGGGCTTAGATGGAAAAACGTTCGAGTACTCGCGGCCGATCATCAGCTCGACCACCTCATTGTCGGTCTTGCTGCCAGCTTTGTAGGTCGCGACGTTACGGCCGTTGCGAAAAATCGTGCAGTCGTCGGCGATCTCGGCGATCTCGTGCATGCGGTGCGAGATGAACAGCAGCGCCAGCCCTTCCGAGCGCAAACGTTTCAGCACCGAAAAGACCTTGGCGACATCCGAGGCGGTCAGCGCCGACGTTGCCTCATCGAGGATCAGCAGGCGTGGTTTGCGCGCCAGCGCCTTAGCGATCTCGATGATCTGGCGGCGCGACAGCGGCAGATCCTGCACCAGTGCCATCGGATGGATGTCCTCGCCGCCGGCGCGCGCCAAGGCCTCCTCGGCGATCCGGCGCTGTGCCCGCCGGTCGATCATACCGAACCGTGTCGGCGGATTGCTGACCACGATATTGTCAGCCACCGACAGGTGCGGGATCAGCGATAATTCCTGGAAGATGCAGACAATGCCGGCAGCGTTTGCGGCTGCCGGGTCGGCAAAGCTCACATCCTTGCCGTCGAGCGCCATACGGCCTTTGTCGGGCGCCACCACTCCGGACATGATCTTGATGAGGGTCGATTTGCCGGCGCCGTTTTCGCCGAGGATGGCATGCACGCGGCCGCTCTGAACGGTGAGGTTTGCATTCTCGAGCGCGCGGACGCCACCGTAGCGCTTAGAAATCTCTTCCATGTGGAAGAGAGCAATTCCGTCGTCCATACCCTATCCCTCGACGAGCCCGCCCGGCCAACGACGCCAGTCTGGCCGCATGGGTGTACAATAACCAGAGCCTTGAAGATGCCGCGGGGTGGTTTTCCCCGCGGCGATGCACTCAACAGGCGCGACGCTTACTGGTCGGCCTTGCTCTGCTTCATGATTTCCGCGGCGTCGAAGTTGATGCCGCAGGTGGGGAAGGAATTGCCCACAAAGAAGTTGTCGGACTGGTCGGAGTAGAAGTTCGTGCCGTCCTTGAAGTCCGGATCGGACGCGACCGCCAGCGGCAGCAGGATAGCCTGCGGGATTACCTTGCCCTGCAACGCATCGAGTGCCGTCTTGATGGCCACAGCCACCTGCGCCGGACCTGAACCCGCCGAGGTGCAGCTCAGGCCGTCCTTGGCATATTGCGCGCAGAATTTGCGGAAGCCATTCTCTGTTTCGCCGCCAAACGGGACGAACTTCTGCTTGGCGTCGATCATCGCCTGCACGACGCCGGTATCGCCGCCCTGTGCGGTGATGCCGTCGAACGGACCCTGCACGGCGATGGCATCGGCGGTGGCCTTCTGGGCGACACCGTCATCCCATTTGCCAACGGCCTGCACCAGATCGTACTTCTTGCCCGAGGCGTTGAGCGTCTCCTCGATACCGGCGTGACGGTCGGTATCCACAGAAGTTCCGGCGACGCCGCGCACTTCGAGGATCTTGCCGCCATTCGGCACCTTGTCGATCAGCCACTTGGCCCAGAGCACGCCCAGGCCCTTCTGGTCGACGTTGACGTTGATCGCGTCCTCGGTGTTGAGGATGTTATCGAACGCCACCAGAATGACGCCGGCTTCCTTGGCGCGCTTGATTACCGGGGCGAAGGCCTCGGGATTCTGCGCGTCGATGACGATCGCGTCATAGCCGGAATCGATGAAGTTGTTCACCGCCGAGATCTGCGCGGCGACGTCTTCGCCGGTCGACACGACCTTGAACTCCTTGAGTTGCGCGGCAACTTCGGGCTGGGCTGCGTAAGCCTTGGCCGTCTGCACCATCTGGATGCGCCAGGTATTGGCGATGTAGCCGTTGGCAAGCGCCACGCGGAACGGTCCGGACTTGGCCGGATACTGGAAGAACTTGGTGTCGGCGGCATTGGGCACGTAGCACTGCGCGTCGCCGGCAGGGCCGGCGACGATTGCCGGACCGTCCGCCAAGGCGGGGCCGACGGCAAAGGCCATGAGCACGGCCGCTGCCGTGCCGGCGGACAGGTTCAAAAGCAGACTCGATTTCATGTGTTCATCCTCCCTGGATAGCGGGGTGGTTTGCCCATACCTTTACCCGCTGACGGCCGCGCATAACGCATCGCGGCACCTCATCCAGGATGCTGGGCATTCTCACTTCCCAGCCAAACGCTAGGGACAAATGAAAGCGCTGTCAATCGCGTTTGGAAGCGCTATCAATGCTGGGAAGCAGGGGCACCAGCGTCTATGAGAGGAGACTCGGATCGGGGGGTAAATATGGACGTCAGGCGCCGCTCCACTTTGGCGGATGTCGCTCGTCGCGCCGGCGTCAGTCCGGTGACCGTCTCGCGCGCCATTCGGCACCCCGAGATGGTCTCCGAGGATTTGCGCAAGCGCATCGATGCCGCTGTCCTCACCCTCAATTACATCCCCAATCACCTTGCCAGTGCGCTCGCCTCGACCCGCACCCAGATCGTCGGTGTCATCGTCCCCTCGCTCACCAATGGCGTCTTCGACGACTACCTCGGGGCCATTCAGGACGTGCTCAATCCTGCGGGCATCCAGGTCCTGGTGCTCAACGTGCGCTATTCCGCGATCGAAGAAGAAAAGGCGATCCAGACGCTGCTGGGCTACCACCCGGAGGCGATGATCGTCACTGGTGTGGACCAGACCGAGCGCTCGCGGGCGTTGCTCAAGAATTCCGGCCTGCCCATCGTCCAGACCATGGACGTGACGGACACGCCGATCGATCTCAATATCGGTCTCGATCACGCTGCCGCCGGCGCTGCCGCCGTGCGCTATCTTCTTGATGCGGGGCACCGCAGGATCGCTCATCTCACCGCCCGTACCGACCCACGCGCGCGCCGCCGCCACGCCGGTTATGAGCGTGCCATGGATGAACTCGGGCTGTCGACCAAAGGGCTCGTCGCCGGTTCGCCCGGACCATCGGGGGTCGTAAAGGGTGGTGAGCTGTTCTCCCAGGTCCTCGCCCGTGCCCCCGATATCACCGCAGTCTTCACATGCAACGACGATCTCGCACTTGGAACGCTGTTCGAGTGCCAGCGCCGCGGCCTGCGCGTGCCCAACGACATCGCCATCATCGGCTTCAATGATCTCGATTTCTGCGTCGCCGCCGTGCCGCCCCTCACCACCGTCTCGACCGAGCGGCGGCACATGGGCACCTGGGCCGCCGAAGCCATCCTCGAGCTCATCCGTGGCTCCGGCAAGCGGCCCAAGGAGAGCTGGGTCGACGTCGGTTTCTCGATCAAGCATCGTGGCAGCACCGAAATGGTCCGCACACCGGCGGCGCCACGCCGGGCCCGCGCCAAGGCTTAGCCCAGCCCGGCTGCCTTCACCGCCGGCAGGAAGCCACGGCTCACCGGCAACCGCATGCCGTTGCTGAGCTCGAGACTGAGCTTGCCACCTGCGCGATGCGTCTTCACCACCGCCGCGCTCGCCACCCAGTGCGACCGGTGGATCTGCAGGCCCGTCACACTGCCAGTCTCCTTCATGGCATCGGTCAGTCGCATCAGCACCAGCGTCTTGCCCCGTTCGGTGACGATGTCGACGTAATGGTCCTCGACCACCAGCGCCAGCAGCTTGCCGCGCTGCGGCAGTTGCACCCGCTCCAGGATCGGCGTTGGCGCGGGCGATGCGATCGTATTCGTCGACGCAGCAACCGGCGCTTGTGCCCGCATGAAATCGCCGAGGCTCACCAGCATCACCACCAAGATCAGCGTGACGATGATGCAATAGAGCCAGATCATCAGGCTCTCGGCGAGCGCCATGTGCTGGTAGGCGATGCCGTTGACGGCGATCACCACCACCGCCACCGGCAGGCTGGTCAGCAGCCCTGTGACGATCATCCGCGGCCATTTCTAGGTAATCTGGTCACGCAGCGTTTCGCGGAAGAATGTCGCGGCGCCCTGGCCCACCAGGTAGCTCACCACCACCATCGACGCCCAATAGGCCAGCCGCTGGCCGATGTTGAAAGTCTCGAAGGTGCCGAACGGTCCGCTCACGGTCAGCAGCACCACGGCCAGCACGATTCCGATCCGCGACCACCGCGAGGTGCTCACAGCCTGCATTTCGCGAAGCGCCAATTGCAGCGGTCTACGGTTCACGAAGTCCCGGCTCCGGCTACGAAGTTGAGTTTGCGGCCCTGACTTAGGCGAGCCACTTGCCGGGCACAAGCAGCGCCCGCCGGGTGTCGGCACAACTCAGTGGACCCAAACCTCTCTATGACCAACATAACCATGACCATTGTCGCCATCATCAGCCAGACCCCGCTCTGGGTCTGGGGGGCATTCGCTGTTGTCGTCATTCTGGGTTACCAGCGCACCCGCGATCGCGTTGTCCCGCTGTGGCGCATGATCCTGTTGCCGTTCGCCATGATCGTGCTCGCTGTCAGCGGCATGTTCGGCGCAGGTCTCGCCGCCCTTCCGGCTATCCTCGTCGGCCTCATCATTGGCGGCGTCAGCGGCTGGATGCTAGAGCGCGACGGCGCCGCTCGCCGTCTGCCTGCCGGCCGCCTCTGGCTACGCGGTGAATGGTGGTCGCTCCTCCAGATCAGCCTGATCTTCGCCTTCCGCTATTCCACCGCCGTCGCGAGCGCGATGAATCCGGCGCTCGCGACCGGCATCGTCTTTCACCTCGCCACGCTCTTTGTCTGCAGCCTGCTGTCGGCGATGATTCTCGGCCGCACGCTCGCCCTGTTGCGCGTCTACTTCACCTCGGCCCCGTCCCTCGCCTGATCTCGTGACTGCCGCCGCCTTTGCCGTCCGCGCCTCATCCGCTAAGATGCCTCCGCCGTCGGGGGATGGCGCGGGGGTGCGATGGCGGCGAATGTGCCCTGGATTGAGCTGGCGGATGACAATTCATTGCCGCAACTGGGCTTCGGCGTCGGGCAGATCGCCAACGCCGATTGCCCTCATCTCGTCGGCGAGGCGCTGCGGTTCGGCTATCGCTCGATCGACACCGCCCAGGGCTACGGCAATGAGCAGGGTGTCGGCACTGCCATCGCTCACAGCGGCATCCCGCGGTCCGAATTGTTCGTTACCAGCAAACTGCGCAACGGCGCGCATAGTCGCGATCTTGCGCTCGCATCGTTCGACGAAACCATGGTCGACCTCGGCCTCGAGCAGCTCGATCTCTTCCTCATCCACTGGCCGGTGCCCGCGCAGGATCTTTACGTCGAGGCCTGGCAAACCCTGATCGAGCTAGAAGCGGCCGGTCGGATCCGCTCGATCGGCGTCTCCAACTTCGACCCACTGCATATTGACCGGCTCATCGCCGAAACCGGTGTCGCGCCCGTCGTCAACCAGATCGAACTCCACCCGCGCTTCCAGCAGCGCGATTTGCGCGCCTACCACAAACGCCGCGATATCCGCCTCGAAAGCTGGAGCCCGCTCGGTCCTGGCAATGGCAGCGCGCAATGGTGGAGTCAGCACGGCCGCGAAAGCGGGCAGGGGCTCCTCGACGATCCTGCTATCGTCACCATCGCGGCACGGCACAGCCGCACCCCGGCGCAGATCCTGCTGCGCTGGCACATCCAGGAAGGCCTCATCCTGTGCCCCAAATCGAGCCAGCCCGAACGCATCGCCGAAAATTTTGCACTATTCGATTTCGCCCTCGATGCCGAAGACATGTACCGCATCGAAGCCCTCGACGATCCGCACGGCCGCATCGGCGCCGCGCCCGCCGAGTGGAATTTGATATTATAAGGAGTCACTCTCGCGCATCGCTGGCGCATAGGAAAAAGGGCGGCTCGCTCCGCCCATGGGTTAGGTCTAGCTGATTTCTCACTTCGGTGTTGTTATCGTCACCTTGGGGATTTCGAGCGTTACGTTGCTCGAATCGCCGGTGTAGTTGAACACCAGGAAACCGCCAACCACCAGCAGCACGACGATCAGTGCGCCGATGAGAATGCCAAGCAGAGCGCTGCTGCCGCCATCGTCTGTGGTCTCGATGATCGTTTCGCGATCGGCCATCGTCCTGATCCCTTCCGGTTACAGTGCGGCCAGAACGGCTGGCGTCAGATGCGGTTCCATCCTGCTCAAATGAAAAGGCGGCCCGCAGGCCGCCTCTCGAAGCATGGCAGATCGTCGCGCCTTCAGGAAATTTTGTTCCGTTTGATCGATTCCGTCATCGGCGCGGGCCGTTCCACCCGCGTCTTGATCTTGACGATCTCGCCCGATTTGCTGGCCGTCTCGAACGCTTCCATCACCTCGAGCACGTGCAATGCCAGCTCGCCGCTGGCCCGGTGCGGGCGGCCGCTGAGGATCGCATGCGCCATGTCGGCAACGCCCAGCGAGCGGTAGTTTGCGTCCGCATAGGGGATCTTTGTTTCAACGTCGTCCCAACTCTCGGCGCGTGGCTTGGCGATCTTCACCTCGCCGCCGAACATGTTGGGGTCAGGCACCAGCATGGAGCCTTCGGTGCCATATATTTCGTACGGCAAATGGCTGTGCTTGGGCACATCGAAGCTCAACGTCACCTGGATTAGCGCACCAGACACGAACTGCAGGGTTCCGGTGACATGCGTGGACACCTTCACGTTCATCATCTGGCCCTTCTTGGGCTCCGATCGGATCGGGCGCTTCTTGTGCGGCGTCGCGCTCATCGCCTGAACCTTCGCCACTGGCCCGAGAAGATTGACCAGATCGCTAATGTAGTACGGCCCCATGTCGAGCACCGGTCCGCCGCCGATGTCGTAGTAGAAGGCTGGATCGGGATGCCAGTATTCGTGCCCAGGACAAGCAAAGAACGCCGTTCCACCGACGATTGTGCCAAGCTTGCCGCTGTCGATCACGGCGCGCGCCTGCTGGTGGCTGCCGCCGAGGAATGTGTCGGGCGCCGAACCGACGCGCACGCCGCGCCGTTTGGCGGCTGCGACCAGCGTTTTGCCCTCGGCAAATGTCACCCCGAGCGGCTTTTCGCAATAGACATGCTTGCCGGCCGCCACGGCCCTCAGGCCGACCTCGACATGGGCACGCGGAATGGTGAGGTTGACGATGATATCGACGCTGGGGTCGGCCAGTAGATCCTCCACCGACTTGGTCTTGACGCCGAATTCGGCCGCCTTCTTCGTCGCAACCTCCGGCCGCATATCGGCAATGGCGCGGATGTCGAGGACCGGAAAGTCTTTCATCGCCTTCAGATACTGGCTCGAGATATTGCCGGCGCCGATAATGCCGACGCCCATGCGCTGCTTGGCAGCCATAAGAAAAGTCCTCCGATGTCAGGCTGTCAGCGCCGCCGGCAAGACTCTCCGCCCGTCGCGCCGCTCGTCCTCGGCGCGCATCTTTACTTGCCTCTGTTGAACTTGAAAGAGGGGGTGAGGCACGTACCGCAGATTTTGTGCGCCACGCAGATCGCTGCTATGAGCCCGGAGCGCGAGCAGCGAAACTGGTTCCCGGTTTTGCGTTCGCGAGCGCGACCAAGAAAAGACCATGCCCCCCTTGCCCTCCACCTTCGACTATCGCCCGCCCACCGAGCCGTGGATCGACATCGTCTACGAAGACGACCGCCTGATCGTCTGCAACAAGCCGAGCGGCCTCTTGACCGTCCCCGGCAAGGATATCTCGCTCGCCGATTGCCTCGAGGCGCGCGTGCAGGGGCGCTACCCGCAACACCCAGCCGCCAAGGTGGTGCACCGGCTCGACAAGGACACCTCAGGTCTTTTGCTGCTCGCCTTCGACAAGGCGGCGCTGGGCGCGCTCGGTAGTCAGTTCGAGCATCGCAAAGTCGAGAAATATTACATCGCCCGCGTCTGGGGCGAGGTCGAAGGTGATACCGGCCTGATCGATCTGCCGCTCGCCACCGACTGGGAAAACAAGCCGCGCCAGCGCGTCGATTTCGAAACCGGCCGCGCCGCGCAGACCAGATGGGAAGTACTCGTGCGCGAGCCGGGCATCACCCGCATGAAGCTGACACCGCTCACCGGCCGCACCCATCAGCTCCGCGTTCACATGCTGGCACTCGGCCACCCGATCGTGGGCGATACCTTCTATGCCGAAGGCGCCGCGCGCGACGCTGCCGACCGGCTGCAACTGCACGCCGAAATGCTGCAATTTTCGCATCCGAAAGACCACTCGGTCCGAAATTTCGTAAGCCCTGCGCCGTTCTAGCCGCCCGCATTTTTGGCTGAGCGAGCCTCCCCCGGATCGATCGGCCAGAGCGCAAAAACCGCCTCGTCACAATCTCTCCCCGAAATCACCCACTCCGCGCCCCATCGCGCTTCTAGCTTTGCGGTGGGGGGGTGCAGCAGGAGTAATGCGTGATGTACGAAAAAACCGAGCAATCCGAGGGCCTTACCGACTCCCTTGCGGAGGGAATCGCCGCCGTCATGGCCGCCGATGAGGACCTCGAAGAGACCGGCGACATGGCCGACCTCTTCCTCGAGGAACTCAACCGCCTCTGGGCCGAACCGCCCGCAGATCAGGCCCATTAGGCCGTCTTGCACTCATAGCGTGGGTCGCGTAGTGGTGACCCCACGCACTCGTAGCTCAGCTGGATAGAGCGCTGCCCTCCGAAGGCAGAGGTCGCACGTTCGAATCGTGTCGAGTGCACCAGCAACTTCAAAGACTTAGGGCAAACGCTGGGTTGGACAGGATCCGGATAGCTACCTCATAGCTACCTGCCCATGGCCGTGCACTGTTCAGCCGTCTCGACGCTAGGATGATCGAGGCCAGCTTCGCCGCCGCGATGGCAGGCGCTCGTCAGACATCTCGCGTGGGTCGCATGCCGTACGATCTTGCCCTCGTCGTCTTGGTCGAAAGCCACGTGATCACGAGCGCTGGGGTGGCACCTCGGGCTTCAGTAGGACGCGGGTGCCGCACCATTGTCGCTATTGCACGCTGTAACACTAACGCAGCGTTGATGGTGGCGGTGGCGCTAAAAGTGGACCGACCCGGGCTTCGAATCCTTTCTCTCCGCCATTAACCATTGAATCTGCGGCATTATTTACACTGTCTCGGGTTCGTTCCCATAAACGTTCCCCTTTAGAATTGTTGCTGCGCCCCTCGGCAAGTGCCCAGATAACCGGACCGTCTTGCCGTACGGGGCGAAAACTCTTTCATATGCCCCAGATATTCTGCCAATCACTCAACCAGTCCCAGGGAACGGCGCCGACATGGAGCGTGCAAGCGAAAAGCAACTCTTGCTCGCTGACCTGAAACGCCGTGGTATCGGCCATCAGCGCTTTAAGCGGCTGAGCCTGATCAAGCTGTCATCGGGAATCCCAGTCTGCCAACCGAGTGGCGGCGGCAATGACGCTGATCGAACACGAATGGGGCATTGGCCAAGGTGGCCGCACTAGGCGTATCTTTGTGGAAACGCCAAAGACGTGATCAGGACGTTTCGATGACCGCGACTGACCCCAAGCCCCAGCACGACAAGTTCAAAGACCTCGCCCGCGAGCCGGAGGTCGATGAGGACGAAGCCGCCTTCAAGGCGAAGCTGCGGAATATAGCGACGGCGCCTGGGCAGCGCCAACAGAACCCGAAGCCCTCAGAATAGATCGCGCTATGGATGGAATCCTCACTCTGTTTTTCGCAGTGGGCACCATGCTCTGGGTCGCCAATCTCGTAGTGGGCTTGGCATCAGGCGTGATGAAGTTGCCCGGTCAGTACGGGCTGCGGTCGGAGGCCGACAGGTCCACCAACCCGACCCAATATTGGCTCTGGGCGTCGATCAACATTGTCGGCGCCATCCTATTTTCTGCGCTTGCACTCACCTATTGGCAGGGCCGCTAGGTCACCCCGTAGCGATGCGGCATTTGCAAAAGGTAGAATTACCGCGAATAGCTTGTCGTCCCGTCAGCCAAGGTTTTAACCCCAAATGAGTCGGTTCCGCTGGTGGGCGCTTTCAGTAACTGGCGTCCTTGCCCGCCGGCCGGGGTCTTCGGAGGATGGAGGGCTTGGCGCAAGCGAAGGGCACATCCCTCGGACTGGGATGGCTTCTAGCTACGGAACTCGCGAGCGTCCGTGTTTCACCCAGAAGTTGCACGCCTGATCCGCTCTAGGAAATGGGCCATTGCGTCGGCGTCTTCGGTGTAGGCCCCATGTTTCAACGCATTATGGTTTCGCAGTGGCGCGCCGGGGTTGGTCCCGCCATGCATACGGCAACGCTTGCGAGCAGCGCTTCGCTAAGCCGGTTGCCGATGGCATCGATATCGTCATCGACTATCTGTGGGGCAAGAGCGCCGAGCGGCTACTCATCGCCGCCGCGAAAAACGGCGTCGACGCCGTGCCGATCCGCTTCGTGCAGATCGGCTCCATTGGCGGCGCGGCCATTTCCCTGCCGAGTGCCGTGTTGCGTGCGTCGGCGATTAACCTCATGGGCAGCGGCATCGGCAGTATCCCGCTTGACCGGTTCGTTAGCGCCACCAGCGGGCTTCTGCAGGCCGCAGTCACAGCCGACTTTCGCATCGAGACACGGCCGGTTCCGCTGTCGCAGGTGGCAGAAGCCTGGCCACTGGACGACAGTGCCCTTCGCACGGTGTTTACCATGGGCACCTGATGGAAGCCGCCCCGCGCGCGAGTCCTCGACGAGGCCCGATAGTCGGTTCGGCGCAACCTTGACCTGGCTGGCGAGCATGTCGATGTCGTCGCGGGCCCCGATGGCAATGCGTGCCGTCAGCCAGGTGGCTAGGACTCTGGCCCTAAGCGGAGCTACGCTTTCATCCGCAATCCATCGACAACCACCCGGAAAACCCGGTGGGTGTTGTAGCGGGCGACGACGTCTATGAGCGCACCAGCCCTGCACGCACTAGGAAGTCAGAGCGATCTAGCTTCCTAGTGATAGTCGTCCTCGCCGGCAGGGCCGCCTTCGTTCTCCCAAACATCCACGCGCTTCACGCTCTGTCGGCTAAACTTGAAGCGGACGCCTGCGCCCCTCGCGCCGCGTTCAGGCAGAAAGTGTGCCCCGGCAGCCTCAAGCGCGCGCCCGACAGCCTTCACGGCAGAAGGGTCAAGCTCACCTCCCCGTTCGAACTCAAGCAGCGTGTCTTCCAATACACCTGAGTGCTCGGCCAGCTGTTCCGTACTCAAATCCACGAGGCCCCGAGCGGCCCGGCATTGTGCAGCGTTGATCATTTGTCGCTTCTCCGCGGTCAACACTTATCGCGTGTAGCACTCTAGTGGTGGGCAAATCTCGCGCCAGCCGTCCAAGGTTGATGGCGACAGCCGGCCGTCACTTTTTTCGTAGTCTGCGAAACGCGCGAAGGCGTGCCGGCGGCATGATAGATCTCACCGCGCGTTATCCCAATATCCTTGAGAGTGCGGTCATCGAGGGCATGAAGAGCGGCCATCGTGTGGCGTCTTTGCCGCCGCGACGCTGCGGCTTCGACAAGCTCGTAAACAGGTCGCAGCATGAAAAAAAGTTGACCCAGGAGCCGTCGTCTTCGGTGGATGCTTTTTTCGTAGAACATTGTGTCCTCCAATGTGGTGTTTAATCCGCAGGAACCGCCTGCGATCGGTAGAGTTAGGTGAGGCTACGGTCCATGCGGTCGCCTGATTCAACGACAGGCATCGTCCACTGGGACCGCGAGGCTCGCGGCATGGCGCGAATGGACGCGTCGAGTGGCCGCCGACCAGATTCGCCTTCGAACAGCACATTCAGGGCCTGGTCTGCAAAGACGTGTTCGACGTGTACGGTCTGCGTTCGGCGCGCATCCGTGAGAAACGAAATAGATTGACCGGTGCTCAAACCGAGCAATGCAAGACCGCGCGGATCGAGAAGTGACAACGAAGATCCATCGGTCCAATCATTCGGAGTCCACAGGAGCTCACGCTCATCGAGGCGAACACCGTCGATCTTGAACCGCACCTTTCGGTTGCTGGTGACAAAGTCGTCCCCCAAATCCGTCGGGCGCATGATCACCGCCGAACCCAGTTTGCGACGAACCAGCGCCGCGAATGGCGTTCGGGCTCCGATCATGGTGCCCAGCAGCGCCTTTAGGCGGTCATAGTCGCGTTGCGAGAGAATAGTGTGGATGTAGTCATGCATGTTCGATCTCCAGCGGGTGTAGTTGCGCTCACGTCAACGATGACGCGACGAGAAAACGAGTCACGATTGCGATCGCGAGCGTTGAAATTGGCGAAGCTGGTCGTGCCCGTTGGGAGGGACTATTGGCCCGCGTCCCAATGTCGAGCAGCCTTGCTGTTGGCCCTAGGCCGGCGCGCCAAAGATGCGGCGGGCCTAGGGCTGAAGCCCTGTCTCGATGTGCCCTTTGCAGGCAAGCAATAGCGCTATGGTCTGGTGCTTGTGCATGGTCAATAGATGGTCAGTGGTCCGCGTTGTTTCAATGCGACCAAGCGTCCATTTGAGATAGGGAACCATGGCCGACGAGGCGGCGTAGTCGATGACTTGCCATCGGTGTTATTGACAATCCGGAGCCGGGACTTACCTCATGGGTATGAGCAATTGTCGCGACATTCTTGTCCAGTTCGTCGCTGGGACTTGTTCGCGGCAGGACGCTATGACCAATCCTCATGAGCTCGCAGTGTCGCCCAACATAGGGCCACGTTCCGAACCCACGGCCCACCGGCTCTGCGACAGATATTGGCTGGCGCGGCTACAACAGAGGAGAACGGTTTGCACATCTTCAAGCTGGTACCCCACAGGCCGGGTGCACACTGGGCATTGGCCCGTCACCATGGCGAGATTGTCGTTCGAGCCCGCACCACCGGTGAGGCGCGTCTTGTCGCTGCGCGAGCCGAGGCGGAGGCAACCCGATCACCTGGAACAAGCACTGCCGAGACGTCCGCTAGCGCGTTCCGCAACCCACTTCTTTACGGTGTTCGTCGCGACACCAGCAGCGGGTTTTCTGCCCAAGGTGCGCCCGCCGTTCTCGGTGGCAATTTCGCGTCGGAGTAAACGCCCGCCGGACCAAGTGCGACACTCGCGTCTCGGTAACACTCATCTTGAATTCGACCGCTCCACAGGCGCGCAAGCGACCGCTAGTCGCGCCCCCCTGGGTGTCAACAAGGCACCTGCGGCCAGCTCCAATCATTCGTCAATTGTGCGTCCGCAAATCATCAGGAGGCTTAGCCATGCTGTATGTTGATATCCCCTCATCAGACGAAATCGCGGCGCTCACCCGGGAACGCGCCGAGGGAAGCGTGTCGATCTATGTCGCCACAACTCCGGTCACCCAGGAGATCGGCAAGAGCCGGATCGCCTTGGGAAACATGGTGAAGACCGCCATCGGCCAGCTTGAAGCCAATGGGCTCGACAAGCGCCGCCTTTGGCCGTTGCAGGAATATTTTGAGGGTGTGCTCGCCGATGACGAGTATTGGCAGCACCAGGCGCACAGTCTGGCGATCCTCGCGACGCCCGATCGTATTCGGACCTATCGGCTGGCCAACAAACTGACCGACATGGTCAGGATCTCTGACCGCTTTCACCTCAAGCCGCTGCTGCGCGCGATCACCTTTCCGCATTCGGCACATATTCTTGCGCTCTCGGAGAACGCCGTTCGCATGATCGAGATGTCGTCCGATCTCCCCGCGACCGAGATCAGGGTGCCGAACCTGCCAAAGGACGCCGCCAGTGCAGTTGGCAAGTCCACGATCAATGACCGGAGCCCGAGCGGCCGCATCCAGGGCCTCGAAGGTCAGAAGGTCCGGCTCACGCAATATATTCGCAAGATCGACGCTGCCTTGCGGCCCGTTCTGGCGAATTCGGGTACCCCCCTCGTGCTCGCGTCGACCTTGCCGCTCGCCTCGTTGTTTCGCGCCCACTCGGCTCTCGCTGTCCTGCCCCAGACGGTCGAGGTCAGTCCCGATCAGATGAGCGACGCAGAGCTGGCAAACGCCGCCAGACCGGTGCTGGATGCGCACTATCAAGGCCAGATCGAGGAGTTCCAGCGTTTGTTCGAAGACCGCAAGGGGCTCAATCGGGCCACCAGTGACATCTCGGACGCCGCCCGGTTGGCTACCTTCGGCGGCATTGACACCCTGTTGGTGGATTTCGACTCCATCACCGCTGGTCAGGTGGACGAGGACACTGGTGCGGTGACCTTCGCCGCCGACGGCGATGCCGGCAGCTACGGCGTGGTCGATGAGATCGTCGGCCGGGCCTTGCGGTCCGGAGCACGCGTTCTGGCAGTCCGTCAATCCGACATTCCCGGCGGCCGCGAACTGGCTGCGATCCTTCGCTATCCGATCTAGGTCAGCGCGAGCGGTCTCTCTTGGGCCGCTCGCAACGCTGGCCGTCACATCGTCTGAGACGAGAACGCGGCCGGCAACGGCGAAGCCGAAATGCGATCAGCGGTAGCCGAAGCCCATGACATAGTCGCGGAGTTGCTCTTCCTCGTTGCCAGACTCCACCAGCAGAACCTCCAATGCGTCGCGTGCCGTGACGATGCCCAGAGGTCGCTCCTCTCCATCG
>JBDTLB010000118.1:0-38586 GCA_039934955.1 Devosia sp. | reverse complement strand
TCTCGCGGAACACTTCCACCGTTCGCGCCATCTCACCAATCTCGTCCGACCGACCCGACCCCTTCACCTCAACCCCAAGATCACCCCCAGCCAACGCCTGCATCGTACCGGTCAAAGAGCTGATCGGGCGCGTGACGCTACGGGCGAAAAGTAGACTGATAATTGCAGCGACGAGCAGCAAGCCAAGGCCGATGAGGAGCATGGTATTGCGCAGGACGCCAATGGGCGCGAAGGCCTCGCTCTCGGTCATCACTGCGGCAACCGCCCAGTTGACCGCGGGGTTCTGCACCGGTGCGGCAGCAATCAGCATCCGGGCGTTGCGATAGTCAGAAATCGTGCCGTTGGCGAGAGTTCCGCTGAGGGCGGAATCGACAGCGGCGCCATCGAGCGTTGTCGCAAGAACGTTGTTCGCCTCGTCGAAACTGGAGTCGACGCGCAACAGGTGGTCGCTGCCGACGACGAGGACTTCACCGGTCTCACCGAGACCGGTGCGGTCGTTGACGACCGCCTCAAGCAAAGCAGGATCGAACCGGAAGGCGACGATGCCCATCATCCGGCCGCTGGCATTGTTGAACATCGGCAGTCCGGCGAAGGCCGAGATGCGCTTGTCGGGGCCATAGGGCGCGAAGTCGGCAAAGACGACCTGACTGTCGGTCGGCGCCTCCGCCGTCGCAGCAGCGAACACCTGACCAAGCCCTGAGGCGGTGAGCGGGCTTGCCGGATCCTTGACGTTACCGGCGTAGTCGCTGCCCTTGGTGACGGAATAGTAGATATTGCCGTCAGGGCCAATCAGATAGATGTCGGCATAATGGTGCGTAAGGAGCTGCTTACGGAAGGCCGGGTTGAACTGCGCGTGTGTGACGCTGTAGTTCAAATTGGTCGGGCCGCTGTCCAGCAGCATCTTCTGGTCCGATGGGTTGGGATTGTCTGTGACGAAAGCCTGACGTAGCGCACCGGCACGATCGCCTTGCAGCTGGAGCCACGCATTGCCGAAATCGCGAATGGCCTGGTTGGTGGATTCAGAGCCGCCGGTGGTCTGTACGTCACCGGTCAGCGTGGCGACGAATTCCTTGACCTCCTTGGAGCGCTCGTAAGCCAGCGACGACAGATTGCGGGTGGTCAGGTCGCCGACCATCTGGGACCCGACGAGATAGCTTCCGGTACCGACACCAAGACTGACGATAGCCGCAGAGACGACAAGCGCCAGCGGCAGCTTGCGCGCAATCGTGTTGATCCCAAACATCGGCCGAAATCCCCCAATTCGTGCCGCAGCGCGCGGCGGGGGCATTCTAGGGATGACCCGCTAAACAGCGGTTAATCATGCCGGGAGCCTTATATTACTTGTCTGATAGCAATGTGCTTTTCGTCTTATACTGTAACGTTTCAATAAAACGGACGCGCGATAACATTAAATATCTGGACTAACTGAAAAATCTTTCAACGGAAGCCGCATTCCCGCTGTGTACTTCAACGATTGCCACATCTGCATTGTAATATAACATCGGAAGCCTGCAAGACGGAGATCATCCGGGCGGCGTTCCGCTCGGTCATCAAATTGGCGGACGGCGATGTGGACAAGGCGGCAGTGCTGCAGAATTTCGCGCTTCGCGGGCGCGCGGTCGACGAAATCTCACCGGGCGGCGCCGCATGATTGCAGCCGCTCAGCCATCTCTCCGCCCGTTAAAAGTGCTGACGGGCTGGGCCGAAGGGCAATGTCCTAAATCGCGTCCAGCGACCTACCAGTTGAAGTCTTCGACGTTTTCGCGTGCGCCAAGAAGATAGGCGTCGGCGACGAGGCGGAGGGGGGCGTCGGTGACGTCGGATTTGCCCTTCTTCAGCAGGCGGGCGAAGTGCTCGTAGATCTGCTCATATTCCTGAGACGGGTTTTCGATCACGACGTCGCCATTGACCCGGAGGACGGTGCCGCCCTTTTCGAGCTTCAATTCATCGCCCTTGCGGGTGACGATCTTGATGGTCCAGATCTCGCCCGACTCCTCCAGCCAGTTGAAGCCGGCACTCAGTTCGGGCTGGCTGGGCTCGGACGACTTGAACTTCAGTTCAACGTCGATCGGGGTCTGGCGGTTAGCGGGAAATTTGAGCCTGGCGCTGGCGACGAAGACCGGGAATGGCACAACTTTGGTGAAGATCGACAGGGCGTTGATGCCCGGATCGAACACGCCGAAGCCGCCGGGCTCCCACACCCAATCCTGACCCGGATGCCATTTGCGGACGCTTTCGCGCCAATCGATGCGGACGGATTTGATCCCATCGACCTTGACCATCTTCTTGGCGGCATCAACCGCCTCGTTGTAGCGAGAATGCCAAGTCTGAAAGAGAATGCGTTTCTTCTTTTTGGCATAGGCGACAAGATCGTCGAGTTCGGAGATGGTCGGCGTGGGAGGTTTTTCCATCAGCACATGCTTCCCGGCATCTAGCGCCTCGCGCACGAAGGCGTGACGGACGCCCGGCGGGGTGCAGATGGCGACGAGCTCGACTTCGGGCATGGCCTCGTAGAGTTCGGCAGCGGTGCGGAACACCGGCAGATCGCGATGCGCGATCATGCGGGTCGACACGGTGGCGGCGACGCGGAAAACGGGTGATCTATCGATCACCGGCAGATGCTGATCGATGGCGATCTTGCCCACGCCGATGATGGCGATCTTGCGCTTGGCCACGCTGTACTACTCCTCATTTAGACGCTGCGTTGTGTCACACGGCTGTCGTCACGATCAAGGTGATCTTGAGGTTGGGCGTGAGGTCATTCGAGCGCAGCGGAACAGGGCCTAAGACGGCTGTTGGATGCAAATGACGATTTTCGGGCAATTCGCCTATCTGACAGGCCGTCGGCGGAAGCTGATGCAACCGGCCGTCTTGCGGCTGACCGGCGTCGCACCTGCCCCAATCATCACGGATCACGCGACTCCTCACGACGATGTCAATATACTTCGTCGGAATATCGGCTACGCCTGTGGTGACCCTTTTTTGGCGCTGGCGCTTCGCTATCTGAAGCTGACTGCTTTTGAGATCCTCCTCGAGGAGGGCGTACGACCAGATCTTGGCAATGGAACGACGGCCCCTGGACCGCAGTTATCCGCTGCAACGGCAACCCGACTTTCGCCATTTCGACACAGCGCCGGACGACATCCGGACAGCAAGGAGACTACAATGCGTCTGATCACCAAACTTACCGCGGCGGCTTTGGTCGTGGCGCTCACCGCCGGCACAGCGGATGCGCAGGTGGTGGTTTCGTCCAAGATCGACACCGAGGGTGGCCTGCTCGGCAACATCATTTCGCAGGTGCTGCAGGCGAATGACGTTCCGGTGACCGAAAAAATTCAGCTCGGCGCGACTTCGGTGGTGCGCGATGCGATCAAGGCCGGCCAGATCGATATCTATCCCGAGTACACCGGCAACGCGGCGTTTTTCTACAACAAAGCCGACGATCCGCTGTGGAATGATGCCGGCAAGGCTTATGCGGAAGCCGCCAAGCTCGATTACGAGGCTGAAAAAATCGTCTGGCTGGCCCCCTCGCCTGCCAACAACACCTGGGCCGTGGCGCTCCGCAAGGATTTGGCGGAGTCGAGCAAGGTCGTGACCTTCTCGGATTTCGGCAAATATGTCGCCGGTGGCGGCCAGGTGAAGCTTGCGGCTTCGGCCGAGTTCGTCAG
Organism: Devosia sp.; assembly: GCA_039934955.1. GTDB lineage: Bacteria > Pseudomonadota > Alphaproteobacteria > Rhizobiales > Devosiaceae > Devosia_A. The sequence goes on along the minus strand of JBDTLB010000118.1, from coordinate 34,918 downwards.
CTCGCCCGGCGCGCTGCCGAAGTTCCAGTCGGTCTATGGCTTCACGCTGAAGCCTGAGCAGCTCGTGACGCTCTCGGGCGGTGATACCGCTGCTACAATCGCGGCGGCCGCTAACCAGACCGATGGCGTCAATGCCGCGATGGTCTACGGCACCGATGGCGGCATTGCCCCGTCGGGTCTCGTGGTGCTGACCGACGACAAGGGGGTGCAACCGGTCTATCAGCCTGCGCCGATCATCCGCGAGGCGGTGCTGACCCAGTACCCGCAGATCAAGGATTTGCTGGCCCCGGTGTTCGCCAAGCTCGACCTGACAACGCTACAAACGCTCAATGGCCGCATCCAGGTCAAAGGCGAGGCCGCCAAGGATGTCGCGATCGACTGGCTGAAGACAAACAGCTTCCTGAAGTAATGTGCTAGACGAGGCGGGCCCAACAGCCCGCCTCGGTTCTTATGACCCTCGCAGAGACTGCCCTCCCCGCCCGCCGCAGCGTGCCGCTTGATCGGCTCGGTATTCTCATCGCCCTCATTGCTATCGCGGGGATCGCGACGCCGTTTGCGGCGTTCCGCGCCAATCGCATCGTGCCCGGAACAGCAGTGCCATTCTGGTCTGCACTACCGGCATGGGAAATGGCGATGCTCAGCCTGTTGCTGTTCGCAGCTGCGATCGTCGCGGTTGTGCGGGTGGCGCCGCGCATCAAGCTTCTGGTGGCCCTCGCGGTGCTCGTCGCGCTGGCCTTTGCGATTGGCGATGCCGCGGGTCTGCTGACGCCGGTTGGCGACAAGATTTCACGAACGTCGCCAGGCACCGGCTTCTGGCTACTGACGCTCGCGTTTGCACTGATGGCGTCGGACGCGGTCGCGCGACTGAAGCTGCGGCCATGGTGGCGTATCGGATTGCTCGCCGGAATAGCGATTGCGATCGCGGCGATTTTGAGCTTCGGCGTATGGAGCGATCTGTCGGTGCTGCGCGAATATTCCAACCGCGTCGAAAGCTTCTGGCGCGAGGCCGGGACTCATCTGGTGCTGGCGCTGGGCTCGCTGCTGATCGCGACAATCATGGGCATTCCGGTGGGGATCCTCTGCCAACGGGCACCGAAGCTGCGCGCCGTGATTCTCAACACTCTCAATGGCTTACAGACGATCCCCTCGCTTGCCCTGTTCGGCTTGCTGATCGCACCGCTCGCCTGGGTGGCAGCCAATATCCCGGGCGCGGCGGCGGTCGGCATCGCGGGCATCGGCATCGCGCCCGCCCTGCTGGCACTGTTCCTGTATTCGCTGCTGCCGGTGGTTGCCAACACGGTATCCGGCCTCGACGGCGTGCCGGCCGGCGCGCGGGAAGCGGCGCGCGGCATGGGGATGACGCCCAACCAGCGGCTGCTGCAGGTCGAACTGCCACTGGCCTTCCCGGTGATCCTTACCGGTATCCGCATCGTGTTGGTGCAGAATATCGGGCTGGCTACGGTGGCGGCGCTGATCGGCGGCGGTGGGTTCGGCGTGTTCGTCTTTCAGGGCGTCGGACAGACCGCGATGGATTTGGTGCTGCTCGGTGCGGTGCCGACCGTGGCGCTGGCGTTCGCGGCGGGCACCATCCTCGACGCTGTGGTGGAAATGATTTCGCCCGGAGGGCAGGCGCGATGATCGAGATCGAACATCTGACAAAGAGCTTTTCAGGCGAGATGGTCGTCAACGACGTGTCGATGACGATCAACGACGGCGAGATCGTCGTCGTGGTCGGCACCTCGGGATCGGGTAAAACGACGCTGCTCAGGATGGTCAACCGGTTGATCGAGCCGGATAGCGGGCGCGTGCTGATCGACGGCCTGGATACGCGGGAGGGGCCGGCCTATGTGCTGCGCCGGCAGATCGGCTACGCCATCCAGGGGCATGGTCTATTCCCGCATCGCAGCGTCGGCCAAAACATCGCGACGGTGCCGCAACTGCTCGGCTGGGACAAAGCCAGGACGGCGGCCCGCGTCGATGAGCTGATGAATTTGTTCGGCCTCGACCCTGCGACCTATCGCGACAGGCTGCCGTCGGCGTTGTCAGGCGGGCAACAGCAGCGCGTCGGGGTGGCGCGAGCATTGGCGGCGGCGCCGAAGGTGCTGCTGATGGACGAACCGTTCGGCGCACTCGACCCGATCATCCGGGCCAAGGCGCAAGCGGATCTGAGGGCGATCCAGCGGCAGCTCGGGACCACCATCGTGCTGGTGACGCACGACATGAACGAAGCCATTGCGCTGGGCGACCGGATCGCCGTGATGGATGAGGGCCATCTGCTGCAATACGCCAAGCCGGACGAGATCGTGGTGCAACCGGCGACGGCGTTCGTCGGCGAATTGCTGGGCAGCGGCGAGCGGCCGTTTCGGCTGCTGTCGTTCCGCCACGTGCGCGACTTCGTCGAGCCCGGTGCGGCAAGCGGCGCACCAATCGCCGACACCACGACACTGCGCGACGCGCTCGAGGAAGCGCTTTGGACCGGTCGTGACGCGGTACCGGTGGCGACGCCATCGGGCGAGATCATCGGGCGGGTGACGATGGCCACGGTGGTGAAGCAGGCGGCGCGGCACATATGAGGATCGGGCTTATCGTCCGCATCGTCGTGCTGGTGCTGCTGGTAGCGTTCCTCGCGTCGCCGCAGAGCTTTGCGTTCGTGTTCCAGCCGCTAACCAAGAATGGACAGCCAGCGATCTACACGCAGAATTCGCTGCTCAATCTGACGCTAAGCCACATGGCGATCGTGGCGATGGCGACACTGGCGGCGAGCATCGTGGCGGTGGGGCTCGCGATCGTGGTGACGCGGCCATCGGGCATGGAGTTCCTGCCGCTGTCGCGCATGCTGAGTAACACCGGTCAGACCTTTCCGCCGGTGGCAGTGCTGGCGCTGGCGGTGCCAATCCTCGGCTTCGGCACGGCGCCAACGCTGGTCGCGCTGTTCCTCTATGGGCTGCTGCCGATTTTCGAGAATGCGCTCACCGGGCTGACAACCATCCCGCCCGACATCGAGGAATCGGCGCGTGGCGCCGGGATGAACGAGCGACAAAGGCTGTGGCAAATTGAATTGCCGCTGGCGCTGCCGCTGATCCTTGCGGGCATCCGGCTATCGGTCGCAATCTCGATCGGCACCGCGACGATCGGCTCGACAGTCGCGGCGAGTACGCTGGGCGAAGCGATCATCGCCGGATTGATCAACTCCAATCTGGCCTTCGTGGCACAAGGTGGTTTGGTGGTGGGCGTGCTGGCGATCCTGACTTATGATGCGCTGCGCGCCCTTGAGCGTAGCATCGCCACGCAAACGGGCGCCGGCCGCACCAGTTGAATGGAGACGAGGATGACCGACGCGTCAGCGGAACAGCCTTTCGTCGCCGCCAATCACCGAATCTATGTCCTGATCTCGGCGATCCTCGCGTCGGCGATGGGTTTCATCGACGGCTCGGTGACCTCAATCGCGATACCCGCCATTCGCGCCAGCATCGGGGCGTCGCTTGCGGACGCGCAATGGGTGTCGAACGCCTATCTGCTGATGCTGTCGTCGCTGCTGCTCTTTGGGGGCGCGACGAGCGACCGGTTCGGGCTGCGCAATGTGTTTGCCGCCGGCATCACGCTATTCGTCGTCGCGTCGATTGGCTCGGCGCTGGCGCCGACCCCGCCATTGCTGATCGCAACGCGTGCCGTGCAAGGGCTGGGTGCGGCGTTCATGGTGCCGGGGAGCCTCGCGATCATTGCCAAGGCCTATCCCAAGGAAGAGCGCGGCGCCGCGATCGGCATCTGGGCCGCGGCGGCATCGCTGACGACATTGCTCGGCCCGGTGATAGGCGGGCTGCTGCTGACCTGGCTCGGCGATTGGGCATGGCGGCTGATCTTTGTGCTCAATTTACCGCTTGGTGGCATTGCGCTGGCACTGTTGCTGACACGGGTGCCGGCCGACAAACCGGCGGCCGGGCGGCGGCTCGATATATTCGGTGCGGCAACGGCAACGGTGGCGCTGCTGCTGACCTCGCTGGCCTTCATCGAGTCCGAAGGCGGCCAGTTCTGGCTTTACCTGATCGCAGGGCTCGTGGTGTTGGCGTTGTTCCTGTTCTGGGAGACGCGCAGCAAGGCGCCGATGCTGCCGCTCGCATTGTTCAAGGACCCGGTCTTCGCGGGAGCACAGGGACTGACGTTTGTGCTGTATTTCGGGCTGAGTGCGGTGACGTTCTATCTGCCGATGGTGATGATCGCCGGCTGGGGCGTGTCGCCGGCGTTCGTGGCGCTTTCGCTGTTGCCGCTCGGTATCGCGCTGACATTGCTGTCGCCGTTCGCCGGCAAGGTCACCGACAGGTTCGGGCCGGGGCCGGTGCTGACCGGAGGTTCGGTGCTGGTCGGGCTGAGCTTTCTCGGGCTCGGGCTGACTGTCGGGCTGCACAATCTGTGGTTCGTGACGCTGCCGATCATGGTGCTGTTCGGCATCGGCATGAGCTTTGTCGCCGGACCGATCTCGACAGCGGTGATGACCTCGGTGTCGGACCGCGACACCGGCACGGCCTCGGCGATCAACAATGCGGTGGCGCGTGTGGCCGGACTGTTCGCCATCGCCATGATGGGCGCGCTGGCGGCGCTGGTATTCGCGCGCACCGGCGACCTGCCCAGCGGTATGAGTTTCGGGCTAACACCGATGACGCCGCTCAGCCCGGAGCAAGAGGCGATCCGCAGCGGCGCGACCGACAACGCATTCGCCATCATCGCCTATGTGACGGCGGGACTGGCGGTGATCTCGGCGATCCTCGCCTGGACGACGCAGCGGCACAAAGGCAAGGCCGCCTGAGACCCGCGAGGGGCGGCACGGAACAACCTGCCCATTTGGGCGGCTATCGGCTGGGCGGGCGGACGCGCAATTTCTCGTGACATCGAACGCGAGAGCCCGCCATGAGTATTCTCACTGACCTATCCGACGCAGCGGCATCGCTTGCCGAACAGGTTGCGCCCCGCATCATCGCGTTACAGGGCGGCAATGGCCGGCAGTTCAGCGGCTTCATCTGGCGCACCGGGTTGGCGGTGACTGCTGAAGAGGCGCTCGACGGCGAGGACGAGGCGGAGGTGCTGCTGGCCGACGGCCGCACCGTCAAAGCGAGCCTCGCCGGACGCGACCCGTCCACCGACGTGGCACTGCTGAAATTCGACACCGGCGAGTTCGGCGACTGGGCCGCGGCGGCACCGGTGAAGCCGGCATCATATGCGCTGGTCGCCGGACGTGGCGAACACTCGCTGGTCGCGACCCTGACCTCGATCAGCGAAGCCGGACCGGCCTGGCGCAGCATGCGTGGCGGGCAGATCGATGGGCGGATCACCCTCGGCCTGCGGCTCAGCGGACGCACCGAAGGCGCCGCAGCGGTGGCGCCGGACGGGACGCTGATCGGCATGGCGGTGACCTCGGCGCGGCGGCGGGCCATTGTTATTCCGGCGTCGACGGTTGGACGCGCGGTCGCGACACTGGCCGAGAAGGGCTACGTACCGCGCGGCTGGCTGGGCGTCATGTTGCACCCGGCGGTGCAGGGCAATGGCGCGATAATCCTCAGCGTCGAAGCCGACAGCCCCGGTGCAAAAGCCGGCTTGCTGGTCGGCGATGTGATCACCACATGGAATGGTGAGCCGGTGAAGTCGGTGGGCGAGATCGCCCAGCGCCTTGTCAGCAGCCCAGTCAATTCAACCGTCAAGCTCGGAGTCGTTCGCGGTGGAAACGCAAGTGATGTCGACGTCACCCTCGGCGAGCGCCGGCGCGGCTAGGGCCGTGCCGGGCAGTGCCGATCCGGCGCTGGCGGCAGCCACCGAGTTGCTGCTCGCGGCGGGCTATCTGGTGGTGCCACCGGTCGACGCCACAGCGCCGGCGCATCTGAGCCCGCGCGAACAGCAAGTGGCGGCACTGCTGCTCGAGGGCGCGTCGAACAAGATCATCGCGCGGCGGCTCGAGATTTCGGTGCACACCGCGAAGTTCCATGTGACGGCCGTTCTCGACAAGCTCGGAGCACGCAACCGCGCCGACGCGGTGGCGATCATCATGCGCGAAGGCTTGATCGCGCTGTGATGGCAGGCGCTGTATAGTCCCCGCCATGAACTTCCATCCCCCTGCCCCGACCCCGCACCGACGGCCGCTGAACGCGGTCGAATTCATCCTCACGATGGCGCGCAATCCGCTCGCCATCTGGTCGGAGGCGGCGTTCACCGAACCGGTGATCGTGACGCAATGGCTGGGCGAGCCGATCGTCGTGATCAATGATCCGGCCACGATCCGGCACGTGATGGTCGACAATGCCAAGAATTACGGGATGCAGCCGCTGCGGCAACGTGTGCTGCGGCCGATCCTGCGCGATGGCCTGCTGACGGCGGAGGGCGAGTTGTGGCGGCGCACACGTCGATCGCTGGCGCCGGTGTTCGCGCCGCGCAACACGCAGGGTCTGGCGCAGTCGATGCTGGACCGGTCGCAAACGTTTGCCGACGGGCTGGCGGAGCGCGCCGGCGGCGAGACCGATGTCGCCAATGCGATGACGCTTCTGGCCTTCGACATTTTGCAGGCGACGTTGTTCACCGGCGACATCGCAGGTGAGCCGCAGGAGTTTGCGTCGGCGACGGCCAATCTGCTGAAGACAATGGGCCGGGTCGATCCGATGGACGTGCTCGATGCGCCGGCTTTCGTGCCGCGGGTGACGCGACTGCTCGGGGCGCGATCGCAGCGCTATTTCCGGCAATTGATCCAGGCGACGATCGCCAAGCGCGAGGCGCTGCTGCGCAGTGCGCCGGAGCGGGCGCCGCGCGATCTGCTGACGCTGCTGCTCGAGGCCGAGGGGCTGTCGCGCGACGAGGTTGAAGACAACATCATCACCTTCATCGGCGCTGGTCATGAGACCACAGCGCGGGCGCTGGGCTGGACGCTGTATCTGCTGAGCCAGGCGCCGGAGGAGCGGGCGCTGGTCGAAGCGGAACTCGATGCGTTTGATTTCTCCGACCCGGCGCCGTGGAGTTGGGTTGAGCGGCTGGTGTACACGCGCGCGGCGTTCGAGGAAGCGATGCGGCTCTATCCGCCGGCGCCGTCACTCAACCGCGCCGCGCTGGAGGAGGACCGCGTTGGCGACGTGAGAATTCCCAAGGGCGCGTCGGTGCTGATCATGCCGTGGATCCTGCATCGCCACAGCCGGCTGTGGTCGCGGCCCGGCGAGTTCGTGCCGTCGCGGTTTCTGCCGGACAAACGCGGCGCCATCGACCGCTATCAATATCTGCCGTTCGGCATCGGACCGCGGGTCTGCATCGGGCAATCCTTCGCGATGCAGGAGGGGGTTATCGCGCTGGCCTCGCTGCTGCGGCGGCTGCGTTTCGACTATACCGGCAGCCGCCCACCGCAGCCGGTGCAGAAGATTACCGTGCAGCCCGCCGACGAAATCCGGATGCGGGTCAGCGTCCGCTAGATCGGCAGCGGGCCGTCGTTCTTGACCTCTTCCATCACCGCATAGGTGCGCGTCTCGCGTACGCCCGGCAGCGCCAGCAGCGTTTCGCCGAGGAAGCGGCGGTAGGCCGCCATGTCGGCATGGCGCGCCTTGATGAGGTAATCGAAGCCGCCAGCGACCATGTGGCACTCGAGCACTTCAGGGGCGCGGCGCACGGCCTCGGCGAAACGCTCGAAGATGTCTGGCGTGGTCTTGTCGAGCGAAACTTCGACAAAGGCGAGCAAGCCCAGCCCCAGCGCCTGCGGGTTGAGCCGGGCGCCGAAGCCGGCGATGTAGCCTTGCCGGACCAGCCGCCGGAAGCGGTCGCTCATGGAGGTTGGCGGCAGGCCGACACGCTGGGCGAGTTCGGCATTGGTGATGCGTCCGTCGCGCTGAAGTTCGGTCAGGATACGCCGGTCGATTGGATCGAGGTCCGTCATTTCGGCATGAATTTCATGTGTTTCTCGTCGAAGATACGAGCGAGACACGAAGATGGCAATGGTGCTCCGGGGATTCGCCGGTAAGCTTGTTGGCGGAATGGGAGATCGCATGGCGGTGGCAAGCGAAGTCGAGCGAGCGGAGCCAGAGGGCAGTACTGAGCCATTTTCTGCGTTTGCCGGCGGGGTGAGACCCGCATCGCCGTTGCGCAGTGCCATTCGCGACGCAATCCGCCGCCCGGAGCCGGAATGCCTGCCGCCGCTGATTGCGACGGCGACGCTCGATGTGGCGACTGCCGCCCGGGTTAGGACGACAGCGCGCAAACTGGTGGAAGAGCTGCGTTCGGAAGGACCGAGCCGAGGCGTCGCCGGGATGATCCACGAGTATTCGCTGTCGAGCGAGGAAGGCGTGGCGCTGATGTGCCTCGCCGAAGCGCTGCTGCGTATCCCCGACGATGCGACACGCGACGCGCTGATCCGCGACAAGGTTTCGCGCGGCGACTGGCGGGCACATCTCGGACCGGAGCGGACGCTGTTCGTCAACGCTGCGACCTGGGGCCTGATGGTGACCGGCAAGGTCACTGGCGCAATGCCCGAAGAAGGATTGGCGCGGGCGCTGGGCCGGTTGATCGCGCGCGGCGGCGAACCGGTCATCCGGGTCGGTGTCGATATCGCGATGCGGATGATGGGCGAGCAATTCGTCTCGGGCCAGACCATCGACGAAGCGCTGGCCAACAGCCGCAAGATGGAGAAACGTGGCTTCCTCCACTCCTACGACATGCTGGGCGAAGCGGCGACGACGGCAGAGGACGCGGCACGCTACCGGAAGGCATATGAGACGGCGATCGACGCGATCGGCGCCGCCTCGGCAGGCCGCGGGTCGTCGGGCGGCCCGGGCATCTCGATCAAGCTGTCGGCGCTGCATCCGCGCTATCGGCGCAGCCAGCTCGACCGGGTGACCGGTGAATTGCTACCGGCGCTGAAGCAACTGGCGCTGCGAGCGAAGCGATTCAATATCGGGCTCAATATCGACGCCGAAGAATCGGACCGGCTCGACATCTCGCTCGATCTGCTCGAGGCGCTGTGTTTCGACCCCGATCTCAAGGGTTGGGACGGCATCGGCTTTGTGGTGCAAGCCTATAGCAAGCGCTGCGTGTTCGTCGTCGACTGGTTGATCGATTTGGCGCGGCGCAGCGGACACCGGCTGATGGTGCGGCTGGTGAAGGGCGCCTATTGGGACAGCGAGATCAAGCAGGCACAGGTCGATGGCCTGAGCGGCTATCCGGTGTTCACCCGCAAAGTCTATTCGGACGTCTCTTATCTGGCGTGCGCCAAGACGCTGCTCGCCGCCCGCGATGCGGTGTTCCCGCAGTTTGCAACACACAACGCACAGAGCGTCGCCGCAATCTACGAGATGGCTGGACCGGCGTTCCAGCCTGGCAGCTATGAGTTTCAGTGCCTGCACGGCATGGGCGAGGCCCTCTATTCCAACGTGGTCGGCGCGCAGAACCTCGACAGGCCGTGCCGCATCTACGCGCCGGTTGGGACGCACGGCACGTTGCTGGCTTATCTCGTGCGGCGGCTGCTTGAGAACGGCGCCAACAGCTCCTTCGTCAATCGCATCGCCGACAAGGCAGTGAGCATCGACGAGCTGGTAGCCGATCCGGTGGAGGTGGCGCGCGCCATCGTGCCAACAGGTGCGCCGCATCCGCAGATCGCGGCGCCGGTGAGCATCCTAGGTGTACGGGTCAACTCGGCCGGACTTGATCTGGCGGACGATGTCGCACTCGCGACGCTGGCGGAAGAACTTACCGCGAGTGCATCCCATCGGTGGGGGATCACACCGCTCCTTGCGGATGGTGCGGCAAGCGGGACCGACGTCCAGATGCGCAATCCCGCCGACCGGGGCGATCTCTTCGGGATGGCACAGTTTGCGTCGCCGGATCTGGTGGAGCGGGCCTTCGCTGGTGCGACGTCGAACTGGGCGCCGCCGCCGGAACGCGTGCGTGTCCTCAATGCGGCGGCCGATTTGCTGCAGACCCGGATGCCTGAGCTGCTTGGGTTGATGATGCGCGAGGCGGGAAAGTCGGCGAGCAACGGCATCGCAGAGGTCCGCGAGGCGGTGGATTTCCTGCGTTACTACGCGCAGGAATCGACGGCGCTCGGCCCCGATGCGGCGCCGCTCGGAACAATTGTCTGCATCAGCCCGTGGAATTTTCCGCTGTCGATCTTTGCCGGCCAGGTCGCGGCCGCGCTTGCTGCCGGCAATGCGGTGATTGCCAAGCCGGCGGAGGAGACGCCGCTGACCGCGGCCGCAATGGTGGCGATCCTGCACGAAGCGGGTGTGCCGCGCGGCGCATTGCAGTTCCTCCCCGGTGCCGGCGATATCGGCGCGGCGCTGTGCGCGCATCCGCAGATTGCGGGCGTCGTGTTCACTGGTTCGACTGACGTGGCGCGGTTGATCCAGAAGCAGCTGGCGGCGCGCGGGCCGATCCCGCTGATCGCCGAGACTGGCGGCATCAATGCGATGATCGTCGACAGCTCGGCACTCACCGAGCAGGTGGTGGCCGACGTGCTGTCGTCGGCATTCGACAGCGCTGGGCAGCGGTGCTCGGCGCTACGATTGCTCTGCCTGCAGGAGGACGTCGCCGACCGGACGCTCAACATGCTGAAGGGCGCGATGCAGGAATTACGCACCGGTAACCCCGACCGGCTGTCGACAGATGTAGGGCCAGTGATCTCCACCGAGGCAGCAGAGCGGATCAATGCGCATATTGCGGCGATGCGGGCGGCGGGGCATCGCGTAGCGGCAGCGCCCCTTGGCGGGCTGAACGGCACATTTGTGGCGCCGACACTGATCGAACTCGACCGCATCGAGCAGCTTGAGCGCGAAGTGTTCGGGCCGGTGCTGCACGTGGTGCGCTACGCGCGCGCCGATCTCGACAAGACCATCGGGGCGATCAACGGGCTGGGCTATGGACTGACCTTCGGGCTGCATACGCGGCTCGACGAGACGATTGATCGGATGACGTCGCGCATCCATGCCGGCAACATCTACGTCAACCGCAACATCATTGGTGCGGTGGTGGGCGTGCAGCCGTTCGGCGGTCAAGGGCTGTCGGGCACCGGGCCGAAGGCCGGTGGGCCGCTCTATGTGCGAAGGCTGGTGAAGCAGCGCGTGGTGGCGGCCGAAACTCGCGGACTGCTTCCAGGACCGGTGGGCGAGAACAATTTCTATCGCACGACACCGCGCGGCGAGATTTTGCTGCTGCCGCAGACGCGCGAGGGGCTCGGCCGAATGCTGGCTGCGGTCAGAGCGACCGGCAACAACGCGGTGATCGACGGCAAATCGGTCGGCGCGGCAGTGGTGCGCGAGCTGGCGCCGCTGGCGCGGGTCACCGCGAACTGGATGAATGAGACAGCCGTCGATGGGGTCCTGGTCGAGGGCGATACGGCACGGCTCGGAGAGGTGGCCCGGGCGGTCGCGGGGTTCAGCCGCAAGATCGTGCCGGTGCAAAGTGCCGAGGACATCAATCCGGACATGCTGCTGCACGAGATCTCGATCAGCATCAACACGGCGGCCGCAGGCGGCAATGCCAGCCTGATGGCGCTGAAGGAGAGTTGATGGCGCTAGCGGCGCGACGGACGGGCGGGAGAATTTGGCGCTTCACCGAGCTGCATAGACGCTGTGATGTCGCGGGCGATGTAGCTTTGAATCTGGCGAACGATCTGCGCGGCATGCTTGGCGCCAAGTTCGTCGCAGAGACCTGCGTCGCCCTTCTCGATCGCCTTGATCATCGCCTCATGCTCGTCGACGTATTTGCGCGGCAGATGATCGTCGAGCGGCGCATAATAGTAGAGGCGCAGCAGGCGTCGGCCTTCATCGAGCAGGCGACTGAACAGCGACGTGAAATAGGACTTGCCGCCGGCTTCAGCGATGGCGACGTGGAAATCGCGATTGGCACCGATCATGCCCAGCGCATCGCTGCGTTCGACCGCGGCGGTGTAGGCGCTCTGATGGCGGCTAATGGCGATGAGATCGTCCGGCGTGCGGCGTGTCGCAGCGGCACGCGTGGTGACGCGGTACATCAGCGTCAGCGCCTCAAAATAGACCGGCAGCTTGGCGAAATCGATCGGCGCGACGACGGTCGTGCGGTTCGACAGCAATGTCACAAGGCCGTCGCCCATCAGACGAACAAGCGCCTCGCGGACTGGCGTGCGCGACAATCCAAACTGCTGCGACAAGCGCACTTCGTCGAGCGCGCTGCCCGGCGGCAGCTCGAGGCTGACGATCGACTGCCGCAACCGCTCGTAGACGGTCTGGACGCCGGAACCGCGAATCGGCCGTACGGATGCTGTCTTTTTCGTGGTGGGTCGAGTGCTCACCGGATCACCTCATTCCCCCATCGATTGACACGAAAAACGCTTGCGTGCAATCTGTCGACAAGATGCATGCAGACGCATCGGATGCCGCGCAGGTCCGTGCCAGTCGCAACGGCCCGTTTCGGGCGGCGAACGTGAAACAACTGCAACAGGGAGACGACCTATGAGATTTTCTGTGAAGCCGGCACTCGCCGGGCTGGCGCTGGCTCTGGCGCTGGGAACGGCCCCGTATGCCGCCGAGCTCAAGATCGGCGTGCTTGTGCCGACCACTGGCTCGGAAGCAACCTACGGCCAGGACATGGCCAATGCGATCCAGATCGCCATGGATGAGCTGAACGCCAAGGGCGGCGACACCTACACCGAAGTCGTCGGCGACGACGGCTGCGATCCGCAGCAGGCCGTGAACGCCGCGACCAAGATCGCGTCCTCGGGCGTGGTGGGCGTGGTGGGCGGCTATTGCTCGGGCGCCACCATCCCGACGCTGAAAATCTTCGGCGATGCCAAACTGCCGATGATTATCCCGGCGGCAAACTCGACCAAGTTGATCCCGGCCAATCCGGGCAACGCGTTCATGATCAATTCGACCGGCAACGATCAGGTCGCCAAGGCGATTGAGGTGTTCAAGGCCAAGGGCATCAAAGCCCTGGCGATCGTCAACGAAGGCGACGCCTACAGCCAGGATCTCGCCACCTTGGCCCAGACCGCCTTCACCGGCGCAGGCGGCACGGTGCCGAGCTTTGAGACCGTCAACAAGGGCGAGCAGGATTTCTCGTCGGTCGTCACCAAGATCAAGGCATCAGGTGCCGATGCCGTGTTCTGGACGGCGTACTACGCGGATGGCGGCCCGTTCATCAAGCAGCTGCGCGAAGGCGGCTACACGGGCCTGATCATCGTCGGCGACGGCTCGACCTCGACCGAATTGTTCAAGCTCGCCGGGAACGACGCGGCTGAAGGCGTGCTCGCACTGTCCAGCCCGACTGCCGATTTCCTTCCCGCCGCCAAGGCCTTCACTGACACCTACAAGGCCAAGTTCGGTGCGGCCCCCGGCCCCTATGCGGCGCTCTCATATGACGGCATGAAGCTGCTCGCTGCGGCGTTCAAGACCGCTGGCGGCACCGACAGTGCCAAGGTGATCGACGCGCTGCAGAAGTCGGACTTCAAGGACGGCATTGCGGGCGAAATTCTGTTCCGTGACGACAAGACGCTGGCCCGTTCGAACTTCATCGTGCTCGAGGGCAAGAGCGGCGTCTGGGTGTTGGCGCAGTAACCCGGTCCGATTGTGAACCCGGGCGGAGAGGCGTGATGTCTCTCCGCCATTTTGAGGCCAGTCGCCGATGACGCTGACCACCCTTCTTGCACAGCAACTCGTCAACGGGCTCGTTCTGGGCTCGTTCTACGCGCTGGTGGCGCTTGGCTACACCATGGTGTTCGGCGTGGTGAAGCTGCTCAATTTCGCGCATGGCGACCTCTACATGATCGGCGCGTTCGTGGGCTTTCTGGCGCTGTCGCTGGTGGCCGGGACGGTCGGGACCAGTTGGCTCGGCGTGGCGATGTCGATCCTGCTGTCGATGCTGGCTGTCGGCTTTCTCGGTGTGGTGATCGAACGGATCGCCTATGCGCCGATGCTGAAGGCGCCACGGCTGTCGATCCTGATCACCGCGCTGGCGGTTTCCCTGGTGCTGCAGAACGGCGTTCTGACGCTGACCAACGGACAGGTCGTCGCCATGAGCCCGACGCTCGGCTTTGCGGGCTTCGACATTGGCGGCGTGTTCATCAACTACAAGCAGATCGCGCTGGCCGGTACCGCAGCGATCCTGATGCTCGGGCTCGAGATGTTCGTGTCGCGTACGCAGTATGGCCGCGCCATGCGCGCCGTGTCGGTCGACAAGGACATGTCGGAGCTGATGGGCATCGACGTCAACCGAGTGATCGCGGTGACCTTCTTTGCCGGCTCGGCGCTTGCTGGAGCGGCCGGCACGATGGCCGGAGCGTATTACGGCTCGGTCTGGTATTTCATGGGCTTTCTGATCGGCCTCAAGGCGTTCACGGCGGCCGTGATCGGCGGCATCGGTTCGATCCCCGGCGCCATGCTGGGCGGCCTCACCCTTGGCCTGCTCGAAAGCTTCGGCACGCAGATCCCCGGCATCGGCAGCGAGTGGAAAGACGTGTTCTCGTTCTCGGTGCTGATTCTGGTGCTGGTGTTCAAACCCACCGGACTCCTCGGCAAATCCGAACAGGAGCGCATGTAATGGCCGCGGGCAAGCTCGACCCACGGCCGGACGCCTGGGGCCGGTTGGCGACGATCCTCGACACACCGGCGAAGCGCGGCGTCGCCATTGCGCTGATCCTCGCCGTGATGGTCGTGGCGCCGATGGCGTTCGGCCAGTACGCCACCGTGATCCTCACCAACGCCCTGCTCTACACGATCCTCGCGCTCGGACTGAACATCGTGGTCGGCTATGCCGGCCTGCTCGACCTCGGTTATGCGGCGTTCTTTGCCGTCGGCGCCTATGCGGTCGGCATCCTGACAACGACCTTCGGCTGGAACTTCTGGGCGACGATCCCGCTGGCGGTGCTTGCAGCAATGCTGGCGGGGTTAATCATCGGCGGACCGACGCTCAGGCTGCGGTCGGACTATCTTGCCATCGTGACACTGGGCTTCGGCGAGATCGTCAGGATCGCGGCGCGCAACCTCGACATCACCGGCAAGGCAAGCGGCATCTCGGGGATCGAACAACCGTGGCTGTTCGGCTGGCACATCGCCCGGCCGGTCGATTTTTACTACGTGTTTCTCGTCCTCGCGATCATCGGCATTCTGGTGTCGGTGCGGCTCGCCAATTCGCGGCTGGGGCGCGCCTGGCTCTATGTGCGGCACGACGAGGACGCGGCCGAGGCGATGGGCATCAACCGCGTGCGGGTGAAGCTCGCCGCCTATGTGATCGGCGCGATCTACGGTTCGATCGGCGGGGCGTTCTTTGCGGTGAACCTCACGGCGATCTCGCCCGAGAGTTTCTCGTTCAAGCAATCGACACTGTTCCTGATGGCGGTGATCCTCGGCGGCATGGGCAAGATCCCCGGTGTCATCCTCGGGGCGTTCATCGTCGTTCTGGCGCCAGAAGTGCTGCGCGACTTCGGCAGCTTCCGCTATCTGATCTTCGCCGTCGGGCTGCTGCTGATCATGCTCTACCGGCCGAGCGGCATCTGGCCGGCAGGGAGCAAACGCTGATGGCGGCGCTCCTTCACCTTAACGGTGTGACGCTCGGCTTTGCCGGCAACATTGTGCTGCAGGGCGTCGACTTCACGGTGGACGCGGGAACGATCACCAGCCTCATTGGACCGAACGGCGCCGGCAAGACCTCGCTCTTCAACTGCATTACCGGGTTCTACAAACCGCAGAGCGGCAGCATCTCGTTCGATAGAAGGGCCATGTTGCCGTTGAAGCCGTTCCAGGTGACGCGGGCCGGCATCGCCCGGACGTTCCAGAACGTGCGGCTGTTCCGGCAGATGAGCGTGCTTGAGAATGTCATGTCCGGCCAGCATTGCCGGACCAGCGCCGGCGCCATCGGGGCAATCTTCCATCTGCCAGCGCAGCAGCGCGAAGAAGAAAAGATCCGGGCGCACAGCGTCGAGTGTCTGCGCTTTGTCGGTGTGGGCCAGGACGAGTGGGAACGCGACGCCACCACGTTGGCCTATGGTCACCAGCGCCGCGTCGAGATTGCGCGGGCGCTGGCGACGGAGCCGAAACTGCTGCTACTCGACGAGCCGGCGGCGGGACTGACCAAAGGCGAGAAAGGTGAATTGGTCGAGCTGATCACACGCATCAGGGACGAACGCAAAGTCGCGGTGCTGCTGATCGAGCATGACACCGGGCTCGTGATGCGCATTTCCGAGCGCGTGAGCGTGCTCGACCACGGCACCATCATTGCCGAGGGGATCCCGAAGGATATCCAGGCCAACCCGAAGGTGATCGAGGCCTATCTGGGCGCTGAAGACGCGGAGGCCGCGCTTGCGCTCTGAGGCCCCCATCGTTCTGTCGCTCAAGGGCCTCGAAGCCGGCTATGGCCGCATTCGGGCGCTGCATGGCATCGACCTCGAAGTGCGGGCGGGCGAGATCGTGACGTTGCTCGGCGCCAATGGAGCGGGCAAGACGACGACGCTGAAGACTATCTCGGGGTTGGTTCGCGCCACTGCCGGATCGGTGATGTTCGACGGACAGGAGTTGGTGGGCCGAAAGGCCAGCGATATCGCCCGGATGGGCGTCGTGCATGTACCCGAGGGCCGGCATGTGCTGCGCGGACTCAGCGTGCGCGAGAATCTCGAGCTTGGCGGTTTCACCGTAACGGACGCCAAGCTTCGCAAGGAGCGAATGGAGCATGCGTTCAGTCTGTTCCCGATCCTCGCGCAGCGGCAGCACCAGGACGGCTCGCTGCTGTCGGGCGGCGAGCAGCAAATGCTGGCGATCGGCCGCGCGCTGATGCATGGGCCAAAGGTGCTGCTGCTCGATGAACCCTCAATGGGGCTGGCCCCCAAGCTGGTGATCGAGACCTTCCGCATCATCCGTGACCTCAACAAGTCCGGCGTCACGATCCTGCTGGTCGAACAGAACGCCCGGCTGGCGTTGAAGCTTGCAAGTTACGGCTATGTGCTTGAGACCGGCACGATCCGTATGTCGGGCGAAGCGGCAGCGCTCAGCGCCGACACCTCAATCGTCGAGGCTTATCTTGGCGCGTGAGTCAGCCCAGCTTCTTGTAGTTGAGTGTCGTGGTCTCGCGCATCGCGATGGCCGGCATGTCGAACCAGCCTTTTGCCAGCAAATTGGCCCGCACATGCTCGTTGAGGCCGCCCTTGGTCTGGTGCTCATCGACGAGTGCGCCGAAGGACTGCGGCGGCGTGTGCTGTGCGGTATCGGCGAGCATGCCGAGGAGCGAGACGACGTAGCCTCGGGCTTCCGATTCCGACAGACCAGCCGCCGTGCCGGCATCGATCAGTGCGCGCTGCAATTGGTAGTAGCTCGACATGAACGCATTGACACCGCCGAAGCTGAGTTTGGTTTCATCGGCAGCGACGAAGAGATCACCCAGCGGCGCGAACAGCGCGACGATTTCGGGCAGAGCCGGATAGGTCGCCATCGGGCCGATGCCGCGCGCAATGCCCGGCATCGGGATAAAGCGACAGATTTTGGGCCGCGGCCAGCGCTTGCGGATGTCGTCGAGCGAGAAGCCGGCAACCATGCTGACGAGGATCTGGCCTGCGCCGAACGCGATGCCGGTCATCGCGTCGTCGACATGCATCGGCCGCATGCCCAGAAACACTATATCGACCTTCGCCACCTCGGCGTTGGACGCCGCGCGCGTGACGCGCCTGAATTTGGCGGCAAGCGCCAGAGACGCCCTTTCCGAGCGCGGCGAGACGATGATCTCGGGCGCATCGGGAAGCGATTGCAGCCCCTCGATCACGGCGCCCGAAATCGTGCCCGTGCCGATAAATCCGATCTGCATCATTCTACTCCCAACACCTGACTGAAGGACCTTCGATATGACACTCACCTGGCGCGGCGTCATCCCCGCATTGATGACCGAGATGAAACAGAACGGCGACCTCGACCTCGACGCGACCGCCAAGCACATCGATTCATGCCTCAGCGTCGGCTGCGAAGGCTTCGTGATGCTCGGCACGCTGGGCGAGAATTCCTCGCTCGATCCCGACGAGAAGGACGCCGTGGTCGCCGCCGCCGTAAAGGCCGCGAAGGGCCGTGTGCCGGTGATCGCCGGCGTCGCCGAATATACCACCAAGCTCGCTATTACCGCTGCCAACCGCGCCAAGAGCGCTGGTGCCAGCGGCATCATGGCGTTGCCCACCATGGTCTACATGACCGACCCGCGCGAAAGCATCAACCACTTCCGCACGCTTGCCCGGGGCACCGATCTGCCGATCATGATCTACAACAATCATGTGGCCTACAAGGTCGACCTGAAGCCCGAGGATTTTGCCGAACTCGCCAGCGAAAAGAACATCGTCGCGGTCAAGGAGTCGAGCCACGACAGCCGCCGGATCACCGACATGATCAACCTGCTGGGCGATCGCTACGCGATTGTCTCCGGCGTCGACGATCTGTTCCTCGAGAACGCCTTGTTCGGCTCGACCGGCTGGGTGTCGGGCCTCGCCAACTCGTTCCCGCGCGAGGCAGTGCAGCTTTACCGCCTGGCCAAGAGCGGACAGGTCGCCGAGGCGCTGGCGCTGTATCGCTGGTTCATGCCGCTACTGCATCTCGATGTCGCGACCAAGCTGGTGCAGTACATCAAGCTTGCCAACCAGATGGCCGGCGAAGGCAGCGAGTGGGTGCGCGCGCCGCGCATGACGCTCGAGGGCGAAGAACGCGCCCGGATCGCCGGCATCATCCAGCACGCCATCGACACACGGCCACAGCTTAAGATGGTCGCCTGACCGGATGGATGCAGACATCGTCATTGTCGGAGCCGGAATCATCGGCGTCGCGACCGCCTTCAAGCTGAAGGAGGCGGGCCGCGACGTTCTGCTGATCGACCGCAAGGGCATTGCCGAGGAAACCAGCCGCGGTAATGCTGGCGCGTTCGCGTTCTCCGACATCATGCCGATGGCGACCAAGGATGTGCTGCGTAAGCTGCCGCGCTGGCTGGCTGATCCGCTCGGGCCGTTCACGGTGCGGCCGGAATATCTGGCGCAGATCACGCCGTGGCTGATGCGCTTCTGGCGCGCCGGCTGGCCAGACAAGGTCGCAGCGAGCATCAAGGCGCAAGCCGCGATGATGCGGCTGGCGCAGAGCGAAATGGATGCGCTGGTGGCGGCAGCCGGGATCGCGCACATGGTGCGGTCGGATGGGGTGCTGGAGCTCTACGAGAGCGAAGGCGACATCCGGGCCGCCCAGCGGGAGCTCGCCGCCAAGACACGCGAGGGGATCGAGCACCGGCTGGTGCGCGGCGACGAGTTGTCGGAGCTGCAACCGGGACTGGCCCCGAGCATCATCGCGGCGAATTTCATCCCGAAATGGCAGACGGTTACCGATCCCTACGAGTACGCAATGGCGATTGGCGCCGCGGCGATAGAACGCGGGGCCGTGTTCCGCCAGGACGAGGTCAAGACGCTGCGGCCGCTTGGCGATGGCGTGTCGATCGAGCTGAGCGACGGCACCAGTCTCACGGCCAACAAGGTGGTGGTCGCGGGCGGGGCGTGGTCGCGGGCGCTTGCGGCGCCACTGGGCGACCTCATCCCGCTGGAGACCGAGCGCGGCTATAATACGACGCTGCCGTGCGACAGTTTTGATCTGCGGCGACAGCTGGTGTTCGGCGGACATGGCTTTGTCGTGACGCCGCTGTCGACCGGCGTACGCATCGGCGGCGCGGTGGAATTGGGCGGGCTGAACCTGCCGCCGAATTTCGCGCGGGCGGATGCGATGCTGACCAAGGCTACCAGGCTGATGCCGGGCCTCAAGACAAGCGGCGGCACGCAATGGATGGGGTTTCGTCCGTCGCTGCCGGACAGCCTGCCGGCGATCGGGCGTTCACGGCCCTCGCCGCACATCATTTACGCCTTCGGGCACGGCCATCTCGGGCTCACGCAATCGGCCAGCACTGGAAAGCTGGTCGCCGAACTGATCACCGGCGCGACGCCATCGCTCGACCTCGCGCCGTTTTCGCCGCAACGCTTCTAGGAAGACAACCATGTCACGCCACACCTTTTCGTGCATCGACGGCCACACCTGCGGCAATCCCGTCAGGCTCGTCACCGGTGGTGGTCCGCTGCTCAAGGGCAGCACCATGATGGAACGGCGCGCCGATTTCCTCGCCAATCACGACTGGATCCGCAAAGGGCTGATGTTCGAGCCGCGCGGGCACGACATGATGAGCGGGTCGATCCTCTATCCGTCGACGCGCGAGGATTGCGATATTTCGGTTCTGTTCATCGAGACCTCCGGCTGCCTCTATATGTGCGGGCACGGCACCATCGGCACGGTGACGATGGCGATCGAGAACGGCCTGATGACACCGAAGACACCGGGCGTGGTCAACCTCGATGTGCCGGCCGGCAAGGTGGTGGCCGAATACACGATGGACGGCGAGTATGTGGACGAGGTGCGGATCACCAATGTGCCGAGCTTCCTCCATTCGCGCGATCTCGAGATCGATTGCCCCGGGCTGGGGATACTCACGGTGGATGTCGCGTATGGCGGCAATTTCTACTGCATCGTTGACCCGCAGAAGAACTTCACCGACCTCGCCGACGTATCGGTGGGCGATTTGCTGCGCTGGAGCCCCGTGCTGCGCAAGGCGATGAACGAGCGCTACTCATTCGTTCATCCCGAGAACGACAACATCAAGGGCTGCACCCACATCATGTGGACGGGCAAGCCGCAAAAGGCCGGGTCAACCGCGCGCAACGCGGTGTTCTACGGCGACAAGGCGATCGACCGTTCACCGTGCGGCACCGGCACCTCGGCGCGCATGGCGCAATGGGCGGCGCGCGGCAAGCTCAAAGTCGGCGACGCTTTCATCCACGAGTCGATCATCGGTTCGATCTTCAAGGGCCGAGTGGAGAAATCGGTGCGTGTCGGCAATGTTGACGGCATCGTACCATCGATCGCCGGCTGGGCCCGACAGACCGGCATCAACACCATCTTCATCGACGATCGCGACCCATTCGCGCTCGGTTTCTCGCTCGTCTAGGACACAATATGAAAATCACCGCCATCCGCGTCTATCAGGTCGATTTGCCGCTCCGCGAAGGCCGCTACAATTGGTCGGGCGGCAATTTCATGGAGGTGTTCGACTCGACCGTTGTCGCGGTCGAGACCGATGCCGGGATCACCGGCTATGCCGAATGCTGTCCGCTCGGCTCGGCCTATCTGGCGTCCTATGCCAAGGGCGTCCGCGCCGGCCTCGACGAGATCGGCCCCAAGCTGATCGGGCACGATCCGACCGATTTATGGCCACTCAACCATCACATGGACGCCGTGCTGCGCGGCCACTCGTACGTCAAGGCGCCGATAGACATCGCCTGCTGGGACATTCTCGGCCAAGTCGCGGGATTGCCGGTCTACAAGCTGCTGGGCGGCGGCGAACAGGACAAGATCGCCCTCTATCGCGCCATCAGTCAGGAGGACTCGGCGGTGATGGCGCAGAAGATCGCTGGCTACCGAGCCGAGGGTTACACGAAGTTTCAGCTCAAGGTGGGAGGCGATGCCAATGACGATATCGCCCGGATCAAGGCGTGCCGCGCGATCCTCAAGCCGACCGATATTCTGGTGGCCGATGCCAATACCGGCTGGACGAAAGCGGATGCAGCGCGGGTGGTGAATGCGGTGCGCGATGTCGACGTCTATATCGAGCAGCCTTGCATGACGTATGAGGAGAGCGTGTCGATCCGCCGCCGGACCGCCCTGCCCTTCGTGCTCGATGAGAACATCGGGACAGTCGGCGATCTGGTGAAGGGCATTGCCGAGGATGCGTTCGACGTCATCAATCTCAAGATCAGCAAGGTCGGAGGCCTGACCAAAGCCAAGCAAATGCGCGACCTCTGCGTGTCGCACGGCATCCCGATGACGATCGAGGACACCTGGGGCGGTGATATCGTCACCGCAACGATCGCCCATCTGGCCCGCTCGACGCCGGAGACGTTCTGCTTCACCGCCACCGACTTCAATTCCTACGTCACCGTGTCGATCGCCGACGGGGCGCCGAAGCGTGTCGATGGCTTCATGACGGCGAGCGATGCGCCCGGGCTCGGCATCACGCCGAGATTCGACGTGCTGGGCGAGCCGGTCCAGGTGATCCGGTGAGAACCAGCAGGAGCATCGAGATCGTCTCCTGCCACGCCGAGGGTGAGGTGGGGGACGTGATCGTGGGCGGGGTTGCGCCCCCGCCGGGGGATACGCTGTGGGCGCAATCGCGCTTCATCGCCAGCGACAAGACGCTGCGCAACTTCGTGCTGAACGAGCCGCGCGGCGGCGTGTTCCGGCACGTCAATCTGCTCGTGCCGCCGAAGAACCCGAAGGCACAGATGGGCTTCATCATCATGGAGCCGGAAGATACGCCGCCGATGTCGGGATCGAATTCGATCTGCGTCGCGACGGTGCTGCTCGATACCGGCATCGTGTCGATGACCGAGCCGCGAACGCGGCTGATCCTTGAGGCGCCGGGCGGGCTGGTCGAAATCGTCGCCGACTGCAAGAACGGCAAGGCGGAGCGGATCACCGTGACCAATGTGCCGAGCTTTGCTGACAAGCTTGGCGCGATGCTCGAGGTCGAGGGCGTCGGCACGCTGACGGTCGACACGGCCTATGGCGGCGACAGCTTTGTCATCGCCGATGCGGCGGCGCTCGGGTTCAGCATTGCGCCGGACGAGGCGCGAGACCTGGCTGAGACCGGCATTCGCATTACCAACGCGGCAAATGAACAGCTTGGCTTCACGCATCCGACCAATGCCGAGTGGACGCATATTTCGTTCTGCCAGATCGCCATGCCGGTCGAGCGGCGCGACGGCATGCTGACTGCGGCAAATGCGGTGGCCATCCAACCGGGCAAGATCGACCGCTCGCCGACAGGCACCGGTGCGTCGGCGCGCATGGCGGTGTTGCGGGCGAAGGGCGAGATGCAGGTCGGCGACCGCTATCTGGCGCGATCAATCATCGACTCGGAATTTCTCGGACGGATCGAAGCCGATACGACCCTGGGCGGCCGACCGGCGATCATTCCGTCGATCTCCGGCCGCGCCTGGATCAGCGGCAAGCGCACCGAAATGCTCGATCCTGCCGACCCTTGGCCGGCGGGCTACAAGTTGAGCGACACCTGGCCGCGGATCAGCAAGTGAGCGATCGGGTTCACGTCTCCTATGATCAGCTTGTGGTGCTGATCGACACGATCTTCCGCCGTCATGGCTGCAGCGATCATGTGGCGATGATCCTCGCCGAGAACATGGCCGGTGCAGAGCGCGATGGCGCCCACAGCCACGGCATCTTCCGCATTCGCGGCAATCTCGGTTCGCTCGACAGCGGCTGGGTCGACGGCGAAGCCGTTCCGGTGCTGGAAGATGTGGCGCCGGGCCTGTTGCGCGCCGACGGACGAAACGGATTCTCGCTGCCGGTGCTGGCGGCAGCACGCTCGCCGCTGATCGCGAAGGCTCGCGCCAATGGAATCGCCCTGTTGACGGTGCGCAACGCACATCATTTCAGCGCGGTCTGGCCCGATATCGAGCCATTTTCCCGCGACGGCCTCGTCGCACTGGCGATGATTAATTCGATGGCGAGCGTCGTGCCACATGGCGGCCACCGCAAGCTCTATGGCACCAACCCGATGGGCTTCGCGGCGCCGCGGCAGCACGGCGACCCGCTGGTGTTCGACCAGGCATCCAGCGCGTGGTCGAATGGCGATGTGCAGATCGCGCGACGTGAGGGACGGCAGTTGCCGCCGGGCGTGGGTGTCGATCGGGACGGCAATGCGACGACCGATCCGAACGTGGTGCTCGACGGTGGGGCGCTGCTGCCGTTCGGTGGGCACAAGGGCTCGGCCATTGCGATGATGATGGAGATCATGGGCGCGGCGCTGGCGGGCGGCGAGTATTCGTTCGAGATCGACTGGAGCGCCTATCCGGGCGCGGCGACGCCGCATGGCGGGCAGACCTACATATTGATCGATCCGTCGCGCGGCGCGGCGCGCGACTTCACCGGCCGGATGGAGACGCTGATCGACGCGATCCACGACGCCGGGCAGGATCGGCTCCCCGGCGACCGGCGCTACGCCAACCGCCGCGAGGCGGAGGCGAAGGGCATCCCGCTGAGCTCCGAAGAGCTCCTCAATCTGCAAACATTGGCCGGCATCTGACAAGTCGGCCGGAAGGCTTCCCGTCGCGCTGCTGTCTGCCTAGGATGGCGCTAATAGGCGGGCGAATGCCCGGCATGAGGGGACAATGACGCGGACGATCCTGATCACCGGCGCAGCCGGAAATATCGGCAGCAAGCTGGCGGCGCATTTCAAGGCGACCGGCACCTACGAACTGCGGCTGCTCGACCTCAATGGCAGCGGCGACATCGTCGCGGCCGACCTCGGGGAGTATGGCGGCCCGTGGCCGGGGATGCTCGCGGGCGTCGATACTGTGATCCATCTCGCCGGCGATCCACATGGGCGCGCGAGCTGGGCCCAGGTGATGCGGGCCAATATCGCAGGGACGCAGCATCTGCTGCGCGCGGCGCACGAGGCGCGGGTACGGCGGGTGATCTTTGCCAGCACCAACCAGGTGGTCCTCGGCCATCGCTTTGGCACCGGGCCGGTGACAACGGACATCGCCCCTGCCCCACTCAGCCCATATGGCATCTCGAAGCTGTTCGGCGAACAGATCGGTCGCGCCTTCCACGAAGAGACCGGGATCGACTTCCTCGCCTGGCGCATTGGCTATTTCCAGCGCGGCGACAACCTGCCGGGCTCGCATATGCAGATCGGCGAATGGGGCCAGAGCATGTGGCTGTCGAACCGCGACATGCTTCAGGCGGCGGAGCGCTCGATTGAAGCCGAGCGCATCGGCTTTGCAGTCGTCAACCTCGTCTCCAACAATGTCGGCATGCGCTGGGATATCGAACACACCCGCAAGGTGATCGGTTACGTGCCGCTCGACACGGCAGTGCCGGTTGTCGACGAGAGCGTTCGCGAAGCCGATCGGGTCGCACGCGGCCAGGCGATGGTGCCAGGCACATGGTTCGACGAGCAATTTTCGGTGGTGAAGGGTTAGCGCACAGGGACCGCATCCAAGCGGCTCGTAGCCTATCTCCCGCTCGTGCTGCCAACAGCCAACGGCCTCCTAGGTTAGCTTCTTTGCAGCCTGCTCATGCAGCGCCGCTTCGAACGCCGGCGCGTCCCAACCCTCGTTGAGAGCGCGGTGGAAAAGCGCCTGCTGGGTCTCTGGCGCCAGACCACCGATCGGTGGGTCGCGGTCAAGATTGGTCGGGAATGAGTACCCTTCGGCGGAAGCAGCAATCACGTTCGCGGCCTGTGCGACAGTCATCCGGTCGGACGCGAGTTGTGCTTTGATCGCGGGATAGAGCACCGCGCTCATTTTCGTGCGGTCGACGCTTTCCATGGCCCGCCCATAGCCGGATGAGACCTGCAGCAGATTGGCCATACGACGGATATTGGTCGAACGGTTGTTGCCAGCGCCGTGGAACAGCGCCGGGTTGAAGAACACTGCATCGCCCTTGGCGAGAGGAAGTTGCACGTGATGCTCGGAGAAATAGGCTTTGAATTCCGGCAATCCTGTTGCGAGGTAACCGGGCAAATACGCCTGAGAGTATGGCAGATAGAGCGTCGGCCCACTTTCGAGCGGCATATCGCAGTGTGCGATGGCGCCCTGCAGCGTTAGAGTCGGCGAGATGCGATGCACGTGTACGGGGTATTGCTCGATCACCTGCGGCGATTGGAAGCCGAGGTGATAGTCGCGGTGGGCGGACTGCGCCGCGCCGCCCGGGTTCACACAATTGACCTGTGAGCTGACCTGATAGGCCGGCCCTAGCCATGCTTCCGAGATTAGGGCGATGATGTCATTACTGTAGTAGGCAGCAAACACCTCAGGGTCTCGCAGCGCCAATTTCTCGAGCGCGTTCCAGATGCGATCATTGGCTCCTGGCTTGGCGAAGTGGTCGCCGCCACCTGTCCCGGTCGCATGCTGCTCAGCGATCATTTCATTGAAGAGCGTGGTGGCCGCATCGACCGGCGCGGTGTCCGCAAAAGCCCCCTTGAAGGCGACGACGCCAGGTCCGTCTGTCATCGCCTCCACCCATTCGGCCAAGAGCGCCTTTCGGGTATCGGTCTTGTCTACCGCCTGACGCACGACCGCGCTGTCATAGATCAACACGTTCTGTTGAACGTCGACGGCGAAGGGGTAGTCGGCCAGATCGGTCGTGCGCTCGACGACGGCCTGGAAGTCTTCGATGTTGCAATGGTCCAGCGTGAGCCACACGCGCTGTGATCTCATCTTGTTCAGATTGTTGGTTCTCACGTTTGCGCCTCCGGTTTACCCATGGATCTCATACAACGTCCCCGGCACGGCGCCCGCAAGTGCCCATGACCGATTTGGCTGATCTCATGGCGCCGACTGTTCGACTGCATAGGGCGGAGAGTGGCGGTTACGAGTCTTCTGACAGCAAAGCATCCCGATTCCAACCGATCAACCGCCACGAGCTCGGATCGGTGATCAATCAAGGGTGGGCTCAATCGGTGAACGCAACACGCTAATCTTCAGGCGAAGATGGAGTGTGGGCCATGAAGCAGCGACGTCGCATCTACTATTCCGCAGCTCAGCGATCTGAGATTTGGGATCGATGGCAGGCTGGCGAGTCGATGAAGTCGATCGGGCGCCGGTTCGATCGAGCGTCATCATCGGTATTCTCAGTGATCTCTCCGGCCGGCGGCATTCGTCCTCCTGAACGGCGACGGGCTCCTAAGGCGCTCAGCCTCAATGAGCGGGAGGAGATCGCGGGGGCTCAGCACGCGGTGCTCCTTGCGTTCGATTGCGCGCACGCTGCGCCGATCGCCATCGACAATCTGCCGAGAGGTTCGCCGTAACGGCGGCTCGGAGTTCTATCGAGCGGCACGTTCCGATCAGGCTGCCTGGGATCGAGCCCAACGTCCCAAGCTGTGCAAGCTGGCTTGCTGTCCGCATCTGGCCTGCACAGTATCAGCCAAGCTGCAACGCAAGTGGTCGCCCGAGCAGATCGCAGGCTGGCTCAAGCGCACCTATCCGGGAGAGGCGCATCGTCAGGTGTCGCACGAGACGATCTATCGCAGCCTGTTCATCCAGGCCCGTGGGGTGCTGAAGAAGGAATTGCTTGAGCATCCTTAGGGCGAGGCGTACGATCCGCCGTTCCCGGCACGCCAGCATGAAGCGCAGCGGTCTGGGCCAGATCAAGGATGCAGTCTCAATCAGCGAGCGGCCTGCGTCTGTCGAAGATCGAGCCATTCCAGGCCACTGGGAAGGCGACCTCATCGGCGGGTCCAAGAACAGCTATGTGGCGACGCTGGTCGAACGCCAGTCGCGCTTCGTGATGCTGATCAAGGTTGCCAACAAGGACACCGAAGGCGTCGTCAGCGCCCTGATCAAGCACTCGCAGAAACTACCCCGCGAACTCTACCGATCGCTGACTTGGGACCGCGGCAAGGAGCTTGCCGACCACCAGAGACTGACGCTGGCCACCAACGTCGAGGTCTACTTCTGCGATCCGCGATCCCCGTGGCAACGCGGCTCAAACGAGAACACCAACCGATTGCTGCGCCAATATCTGCCGCGTGGCACCGACCTGGCCGTGCACAGCCAGGCCAAGCTCAGCGCCATTGCGCGGCAGCTCAACGAGCACCCCAGAAAGACCTTGCTCTATCAAACCCCGGCGGAGAAGTTTGCTGCGTGTGTTGCAGCGATCAGTTGAACCCACCAGCTAATCCGGACGATCTGATACGAGTGCGGAACAAGCGTTCCGGCAAGCGAACTGCCATCCACCCTCACCCGCGTCCAACCAGCCGCTGCGTGGGGCCAACTCGGCAGAGGACATGGGTTGGCGCCGAATGGACTTCAGGATGCCCCCTCACGGCGCGACGGTGAAACCTGCCTGCAGCGCCATACGAACAAGGTTCGAGAAGCCGAGGCGCGCGAAGGTCAGCGGGTGCGCCTTTCGCGGGTCCTGTTCGGCTTCACAGACCAGCCAGCCGGCATAGCCGGAATCGTGCAGCATCTTGAGGATGGTCGGGTAGTCGATAAATCCGTCGCCCGGGACGGTGAAAACGCCGTCGAGCACCGACTGCATGAAGCTTGCATCGGCGGCGCGCGCCTTCGCCAGCAGATCCTTGCGTGCGTCCTTGCAGTGTACGTGTACCACCCGCTTGATATTGCGCTTCAGCAGCGCGACCGGGTCACCGCCGGAAAACACTGAATGGCCGGTGTCGTAGAGCAGGCCCACCGCCGTGCCTGTGACCGCCATCAAACGGTCGACCTCAGCGTCGGTCTCGATGATCGTGCCCATGTGGTGGTGGAACGCCATCGGCACGCCGAACTCGACCATTCGTTCCGCGAGTGCGGTAAGCCGATTGCCGTAGGCCGCCCACTCGTCTTCGGCCAGCTTCGGCCGCCGGGAGATTGGCGCGAACAGATCGCCCTCGGCACGACGCGACGTATCGGCATAGACCACATAGGTGCAACCGAGATCGCGAAGTAGCGTCATGTGCGGCAGGATCGCCGTCCACTCGGCGTCGATATCGCGTTCGAGTATTCGGCCATCGTACCAGCCCGAGGTCAGCACTAGGCTATGCTGCTTGAGCATCGGACCGAGCTCCGCGGCAGCTTTGGGAAACTGGAAACTCATCTCGGTGCCTGCAAAGCCCGCTTCGCGGGTCTCTGACAGAATGGTGTCGGGCGAGGTGCCGGCGCCAAGCGAGGGCATATCGTCGTTGACCCAGGTGACGGGATTGATCGCGAGACGAACGGTCATAGAGACTCCAGAGGGTTGAGTGAGGCGGGGCGAGTTCAGGCCTCGGCCTCTATGTCGAACTTTTGCGTATCCACCTGCTTGAGGTTTCGGAAGTCAATGCGGGCGGCGGAGCCGATATATCATGGATGATGTCTTCGAAGTCAGCACGGCTATGATCAGGCGGCGAAGTTGGTCATCGAGGATATCGCGCGACCGGCGAACATGTCCCTGGAATAGTGCGCCGGCACTCCCACG
The DNA here is from genome assembly GCA_039934955.1 of Devosia sp. GTDB lineage: Bacteria > Pseudomonadota > Alphaproteobacteria > Rhizobiales > Devosiaceae > Devosia_A. The sequence goes on along the minus strand of JBDTLB010000118.1, from coordinate 5,918 downwards.
CCGGCTGGCGTGCGATAGGGGCGATGGATCCAAGGGCGATAGGTAATATAAGACCACGGAAAAGGCCTATAGTCTGCGCCGAACCGCGTACCATTTTTATCGATTGGAAGTGCCCATGCCCAACCCGTTCATGACCGGTGGCGTCGCTGTTATTACCGGCGCAGCAAGCGGAATAGGCCGCGCGGCCGCGAAACGGGCCGCGGAGAGCGGAATGAAGCTGGTGCTGATTGACGTCAACGAGGACAAACTTCACGCGACAGCAACAGAGTTTCGCCAGATCAGCGGTATCGACAATGTGCTTGCTGAGGCCGTGGACGTGGCCAGCTTCCAGCAGATGCAGGACCTGGCCCAAACTGTGACAGCGCGCCTCGGCAACCCTACGCTGCTTATGAACAATGCCGCAGCCTTCGTTGCCGGCGGCGCGGGCGGAATACTCGATGCGAACGAGAACTGGCAGCGGCTCTTTGCTGTGAACGTCCTCGGCATCGTCAACGGCGTGCAGGCGTTCCTACCCGGCATGCTCGCGTCGGGACGACGATCCTTTGTCGTCAACACCGGATCGAAACAGGGTCTCACGAACCCGCCCGGCAACCCCGCCTATAACACCAGCAAGGCGGCCGTGAACGCTTACACACAAAATCTGGCGCGGGACGTTCGAGACCGAACCGGCTCAGCCGTAACGGCGCACCTCCTGGTTCCTGGCTGGACCGCCACAGGCGACGCGGCACCAAACCCTTCGGCCTGGCTGCCCAGCCAGGTCGTTGAGTATATGGCTGATGCCATCGATAGAGAGCAATTCTACATCATCTGCCCAGACGGCGAGACCACGCCTGAAATCGATCGCAAGCGGATCTACTGGAACGCGATGGACCTCATTCTCGGGCGGCCTGCTTTGTCTCGCTGGCATAACGACTACAAGCAGAAGTTTGCAGCGTTTATGGCGCGAACACTGACGATCGACGAGATGTAGAAGGCTGCCCTGGGAAGCTCTAGATCTCGCCCCAGATCGCCTCCGCCGTGCGAACAACCAACTCGAGCTTGCGTTTCTGGTCGTCCGCGGTGATGGCGTTGCCCTCTTCGGTGGAGGCGAAGCCGCATTGTGGCGCAATGCCAAGCTGGTCGAGATCGGCGAATTTCGACGCTGCATCGAATTTCCGCTTGAGGTCGTCCACGTCCTCGAGCTCGGCGGTCTTGGTGGTGATAAAGCCCGCCATTACGCGCTTCTTGCCCTTGGGCAGGCGCTTCAGCGGTTCGAGGCCGCCAGCCCGGTCGGTATCATACTCCATGAAGTAGATGTCGACGCCGGTCTGGTTGAAGATTGCGTCGGCTGCCGGATCGTAGCCACCCTCAGCAACCCAGGTCGATTTGAAATTGCCGCGGCACATGTGCATGCCGATGATCATGTCGTCCGGACGATGCTCGATCGAGTCATGCATCATCTTGGCGTAACGGCCGATGAGCCAGTCCGGGTCCTCGCCCTTCGCCTTGCGCTGCTCGCGGATTTTGGGATCGCACAGATAGGCGAAGAAGATGTCGTCCAACTGCAGATACCGGCACCCGGCTGCGTAGAAGGCGTCCACGGCCTTCTTGTAGGTTTTGGTGATGGCATCGAAATAGGCTTCGGCATCGTGCTTATACTGGCCAACATGGATGTCGTCATCGGCGATGCGGAAATGTACTGCGCTTGGGCCGGGGATCGAAATCTTAGGCGTCACCTTGGTGTGCGCCTTGAGGAATTTGAAGTGCTCGAGCATCGGATGATTGTCAGGAAAACCGAGGGGGCCGTTGATCACCGGCACATCGGACTTGGTGGTGGTGCCGTGGAACTGGATGCCACCCCCCTCACGCTGCTCGATGTCGAGGCCGTCGAGCATGCCCATAAAGTCGAAATGCCACCAAGCGCGGCGGAATTCGCCATCGGTCACGGCCTTCAGCCCGACTGTTTCCTGTTGCTTGACGATGTCGATGATCGCGGCATCTTCCGCGGCTTTGAGCTGTTCCGCTGACAGATTGTGCTCCTCAAACCTCGCCTTGCGTGCCGCCTTTAGAGCGGGCGGACGAAGATAGCTGCCGACGACGTCGGCGCGGAAGGGCGGCTTCTTGGTTTTGGTGTCGGCCATCGGGGAGGCTCCGGATCCTGTCGGTCTGAAACGCAAATTAGATAGGGAGGGCGCCTTGGCGCCCTCCCTCAAAAATTAGGCACCGGACTCGGTGGCTACAGCGGCAGTCGCCGCGGCATAAAGTGCATCACCGTCGATACCGGCGGCCTTCACGTCTGCGAGCCACTTCTCGAGGGTTGGCTTGGCAGCCTCCTTCCAACGCGCGGTCTCGGCTTCATCGAGAGTGATGATGTTGTTGCCCGCGTCTTGGGCGATCTTGAGACCGATAGCATCGCCTACATCCATCGTCGAACCAAACGCGCGCGCCGTTTCGACCCCTGAGTTCTGATCGATGATGGCTTTGAGGTCGTCAGGCAGACTGTTGTAGCGATCGAGGTTCATCGTGAACCCGAAAGTCTGAGTGTAGAGCCCGTGAGTCCCCGAGAAGCCCGTGTGGTTATGAACCAGCTCGGCGATCTTGAGCGATGGTGTGACTTCCCACGGGATCGTCGTGCCGGTGATAACGCCGGTCGACAACGCTTCGGGAACCTTCGGTACGGGCATGCCCACCGGCTCGGCGCCGAGACGGGCCAGCAGATCATTGATGATGCGCGAGCCACCCCGGATCTTCATGCCCTTGAGGTCTTCGAGCTTGGTGATAGGGGTCTTGGTGTGGAAGAGTCCAGGCCCGTGCGCATGCACGCAGAGCAGCTTGATGCCGGCAAACTCGTCCATCGAGTTGGCTTCGACGAACTTCTGGAAGGCAACGGAGGTCGGCTCGCCCTTGGTGACCATGAAGGGCAGTTCGAACACTTCGGATTTGGGGAAGCGGCCCGGCGTGTAACCGAGCACGGTCCAGATCAGGTCGACCACGCCATCTTTGGCCTGATCGTAGAGGTCCGCGGGGGCGCCGCCAAGCTGCATCGCAGGGTAGAGCTCAAACTTGAGCCGCCCGCCCGATGCTTCCTCGACCCGCTTGGTCCATGGCTCGATTGCCCTGGCCGGAATGGTTGCCTGCGCGGGCAGCATCTGATGCACACGCAGGGTGGTAACATCCTGACCACGAACGATGGCAGGCATCGCCAGGGCGATGGTTCCGGCAGCAGTGCCGGCCATAAACGCACGTCTCTTCATATCTTCCTCCCTAGGGTTAGTCCAAAACTCGGCGCCAGCATTGGCACCTTACGAGAAAACCAAAGCTGCGCCTCAGTACAACCTATGCACAAGGAATAGTGAAATCGACGGGAACGCGACTAGAATGATAGTTCGGACGATGTCCGATATCAGAAATGGCACAACGCCCGAATACGTTTGCCCCAGTGTCGTCCCTTTGCTCATCGAGTTGATAACAAACAGATTCATGCCGACCGGGGGCGTGATCATGCCAACCTCGACGACGATCAGCACGAGAATACCGAACCACAGGCCGAATTCATTCGGCGGCAGGCCGAAATCGAGCGCGGTCACGACTGGGTAGAAGATCGGCACTGTCAGCAAGATCATTGACAGCGAGTCCATGAAGCAACCGAGGATCAGATAGAACACCAGCATCAGGATCAGCACCACCCAGGCGTTGAAGCCTTGGTCGACGACGAAACTCACTGCGGCCTGCGGCAGCTGGCTGAGGGCGAGAAAATTGTTGAGCGCCGCGGCGCCAAGAATGATGAAGAAGATCATCGCTGTAGCCTTGGCCGTCCCTAGCATGGCGTCGGTAAAATTCGAGCGCGTGAGACCACCGCGCGCCAAGGCGATGATCGCCGTCCCGGCCGCACCGATTGCCGCTGCTTCCGTCGGCGTGAACCAGCCGAGATAGATTCCGCCGATCACGAGGAAGAAGATGAGCAGTACCGGCCAGGTGCTGGCCAGCAGCCGGAAGCGCTCGGCGTAGGGAACGCGCGGATAGGGCGTGCCCGCTTGCGACGGACGGATGCGAACCGCGATAGCGATCGCGATTATGTACCCAACGGCCGCCAAGATGCCCGGGACCATCGCGGCAACGAAGAGTTTTGCAATATTAAGCTCGGTGAGAACGGCAAAGATAACCAGGATCACCGAGGGGGGAATGAGTATCCCCAGCGTGCCCCCCGCCGCGAGTGTCCCGGTCGCCAGGGCGCCGGAGTAGCCATGCTTGCGAAGTTCCGGAAGAGCGATCTGCCCCATCGTCGCGGCGGTTGCGAGTGAAGAGCCGCAGATCGCCCCAAAGCCAGCACAGGCGCCGATCGTCGCCATGGCCACCCCGCCTTTGCGGTGCCCCAGCCAGGACGCCGCTGTGTCGAACAACTGCTTGGAGACGCCGCCGAGCGAGGCGAACTGACCCATCAACAGGAACAATGGCACGACCGACAGGGAATAGTTGGAGAAGGTCGAATACGTCAGCGATTTGAACATCGCGAGACTCGGATTCCACGACTTGGTGATCAGGTAATTGCCGACGACGCCGACAAAGAGCATCGCCAGACCAATTGGCATGCGCAGGAAGATGAGCAGCAGCAGAACAGGAAGCGACCAAAGGCCCAGTTCGACATTGCTCATTCGCCGGCCCCGGAGATGGGCCGGACCGGACTGGCCGAAACCGCATTCGCTGCAGAGCGGGCCACGCAATAGACCGCCACGATGACGAGAATTACTGCGCCGAAGAGCCCGGCCGAATAGACCATCCAGAGCGGCACTCCCAGGATGAACGTGGATTCCCCGTTGCCGTATTTGTCGACAAGGCCGGCCCAAAGGCGCCAAGTCAGGAAGACCGCGGCGACGAGCATGACCGTGTCCCAGACGAACTCGGCTACGGCACTGAACCGTATGGGAAAGCGATCCGTCACGATCGCCACTGTCGCGTGGCCGCGCTCAAGATGGCACCACGGCAGAAAGGCGAAAACCGCAAACAGCATGCCTGCCTCGACCAGCTCGAAATCGCCCGGGACAGCTCCCCCGCCCAGCGGGATGAGTGCGCGGCCGATCACGCTCACAACAGTGATCGCCGTGATGGCCACCAGTGCCACCCCGCCCAGGATGGCAACCACCGCCGCCAGTCTAACTACGAACCGGCCTACCGGGGTTTCATCCATGAGCTATTTCCCCCCTTCCTTCGTGCGATGAGGCCCACAACTGCGGGCCGCCACTTGGCTCTTGTCAGATCGTTTTCTCGCTCACTCACGGGCTCCTCCAAAACGACCAGCAAGCAGACGAACCCGAGCCAAAGCGGCAATTTCTCCAGTGGATTAGAGGCCCTCATCCACCGCAAGTAAAATGACTAGTGTCGGTCAGAGCATAACTCCTGGATTATCCAAATGCCGCTTTCTACCCTAAGGGGGACGAAATACCCCGCGTTGAATAACCAGACGCGAATTTAGACCACCAGGATCTCGCGCTTCCTTCGGCGGCGTTCTGAACCCAATGTTATCGTATATAACAAATATTCTGCGCCATCTGGCAATATCGCATTCGGCCGATTGCGAGCGACGCCCAGGACCTGCACATGCCCTCTTCGATCATCAGCAGCGATACGAGCCTCCAAACAAGCGCGACGGCCGGCCTCGTCGGGTACAGGCTGCGCCGGGCACAGCTCAGCGTGTTTCAACGTTTCCTCGCTGTGTTCGACGAACTGAAGCTCCGGCCGGCGGAATATTCCGTTCTCGTGCTGATCGCCGACAACCCGGGGCGCAAGCAAACGGAAATCGCTGAGGCTCTCGGCATCAAGCGCGCCAATTTCGTGACCCTTGCGCATGCTCTGGAGGGCCGCGGCCTAATCGATCGTCGGCCGGCGGCCGGCGACGGGCGCGCCAACGCGCTGCATCTGAGCAAGAGTGGCGCCACCTTCGT
>JBDTLB010000117.1:0-12402 GCA_039934955.1 Devosia sp. | reverse complement strand
AGGTAGCCGTAGACCAGCGTTGTCATCTTTTCGGTCTCGGTGACCACTACCTCGCCGAGCCGGGTCTTGTTGCCCGCCGCCTCGTTGCGCAGCACCGCCAGCGGCGTCTTCAGGCCGTGCGCGAGATTGCCGACCTGGTTACGGGCGCGCTCGATGATCTGCGCGTTGGAGCGCAGCAGCTCGTTGACCTCGTCGGCCAGCGGCGCAAGCTCGGGCGGAAAGGCGCCCGTCACCGTACTCGACTCCCCTTCCCGCACCTGTTCGATCGACTTGCGCAGCATGCCGATCGGCCGCAGCGCGATGCGCGCGACGATAAAGCTCATGATCGCCAGCATGATGGCCACGGCGCCCAGCACGGTCAGCGTCTGGCCGCGGAAATCGCCGACGAGGCGGAACACCTCGTCGAGACTGCCGGTGACGACGATGTGATAGGTGGTGCCCTTCATAGTTACCTCCCGCTCGACCATGCGGATGCGCACGCCGAACTCGTCAGTCAGCGCGGCGGTGCGATATTTCTGGGCGTCGAACGGGGTGGTGATGGCCGGCAACACGCTGCCGGTGAGCGAGGGGGAGAGGTTGACCACCTGCCCACTGTCGTCGGCGATGATCCAGTACCAGCCGGAGGCGCTGCGCGAAAAGCGCGGGTCGGGGATGAAGATCTCATCGCTCGCCGGGTCGCCGGTATCGAGGATGTGACTGATCAGCGTCTCGCTGTAGAAATCGAGGGTCTGCGACAGGCTGGTATCGAGGGCGTGGGAATAGAGCTCAGTGAGCAGGAAGGCGGTCGCCACCAGGGCGACGATCAGCCAGCCGGCCGACAGCCAGAACAGCCGCGCCGCGATGGAATCGCGCAGCGTCGGCGCCAGCCCTTTGAGCTTCAGCCTGCCCGCCTGCCAGACGCGCTTGAGATCAATCTTCAAGGATCTGGTAGCCGAGACCGCGAACGGTCTGGATGCACTCCTCGGGCAGCTTCTTGCGCAGCCGGCCGACGAACACCTCGATGGTGTTGGAGTCGCGGTCGAAATCCTGATCGTAGAGATGCTCGGTCAGTTCCGTACGGCTCACGACCTTACCCTTGTGGTGCATGAGGTAGCTCAGCAGCCGCAATTCGTGGCTGGTCAGCTTGATTGCCTGTCCATCGACGGTGACCTTGCCGGCCTTGACGTCGAGCCGGACCGGACCGGCGGTAATCTCGTTGGACGAGTGACCGGCAGCGCGCCGGACCAGCGCCCGGAGGCGCGCCAGCAATTCTTCCATGTGGAAGGGCTTGGCGAGATAGTCGTCGGCACCGGCATCGATGCCCTGAACCTTGTCGCTCCAGCGATCACGGGCCGTCAGCAGCAGCACCGGCATGGCTTTACCCGCCCGGCGCCAACCCTCGAGCACCGAAAGCCCGTCCATCTGTGGCAGGCCGATATCGAGCACCACTGCGTCATAGGGCTCGGTCTCACCCAGATAGTGGCCCTCCTCGCCGTCGAAGGCGACGTCCACGGCATAGCCGCCCTCGGTCAAGGCATCCTTGATCTGGCGGTTGAGGTTGGTGTCGTCTTCGACCACGAGGATGCGCATTAAAGCCGTCCTTTTCCCAAGTTATAGCAAATCAGCTGCTACCATCCATGGCGTTGAGCACGATTTTGACGCTCTCCCCCTTGGATGAGCTCATTTTGACGACAAAGTACGGGACCCCGCCCTTCAGGCACACCTGAACGTACGACGTTTCATAATAATCGGCGGGCACCCCGCCGAGTTCGCGGATCGTTCGCCAGCTCTTGATCTGACCGGAGGCGATTTCCGTCTGAATTTGCTGGTCCGTCAAGCAATTGGCGTTTTGGGCCGCCGCAAAAGCAGGCATGGCGGCGCCAAGCGACATAACCGCCGCCGCCGCCATCACGATGAGAATGGTGCGAATTGATTTCATGTGGCCACATTTAGGCAGGATCGACTGAACGCCACGTGAATGACTTCTGTCAGGATGCCGCAGTCTAGGACTGCCCGCCACCCGTCTTCAGGCCCTGCCGCAGGAAAAAGAACGCCAGTGCTTCGAGCACGAGATTGCCCGGCGCCTGGCCGGAAAAGCTCGGGATATCGACGCCAAGCGTCCCGGCCAGGCCGGTCAGCAGCATGGCGGGGGCGATGATGTAGGTGCGGTAGCCGGCCAGAAAGCTCATTGGAAGTCGTCCTTTCAGTTGGGAAATGAAGATCGCGGCTGCCCGGTCGAGCAGCAGTTCCGCGAGGAAGTCGGAAATCGTGTGGGTTGGTGGGCTTAGACCGAGCCGCCCGAGCAGCGCCGCGTCGACGCCACCAGCCGGCAATCCCAGCCCCGCCCGCGCCACTTCAACCGCCGCCCGTGTATTTTGGCCAAAAATGCCATCCACCGTGTCGTGGAAGAGCCCGCGGCTGGCGAGCGCCTGTTGCAGCGCCTGCGTCGCGGCCGAACGCGTGCCGAATTTGTAGGGGTCCGTCATCATCAACCCGCGAACGGTATTGATTTGGCTGCCCACTCGCGCCATGGCGCCAGTTCGTAGTGCGGCATGTCGCGCAGGCCCACCCAATCGCCACCCCAGACGATGCGGATTTCGCGCGCCGCGGCCTCGGCCTGCACCAGCGCCGCCAGTGCCCGGAACCGCGCGAGATTACTCCAGTCGATCGGAGCCGGTACAACATCCAAGGCCACCGCTGGCGACCAGTTGTGAGCCGACTGCCCGAAATGCGCGCGGCTGTGGCCGAGTGCGAAGGCGCGCTCCTGTGCCGACCGGCCGCGCTGACTGTCGAGTACGACGATCGCGGCCTCGGCCGCAACCGCCACGAATAGCGTCTGCGGCCGCCCATCAGCAGCCAGGTCGTCCAGTCGCCGGGCGGTGGCAATTGCGCGTCGCGGGCCCAAAACCCCCAAATGTGCCATAGCTCGGTGAGCTCGTCGGCAGACAGCGTGGCGACGCGGGACGGATCAATCTCCATGCAACTGCGCGAGCCGGTCAGCGACATTCTGGCGAATGTCCTCGATCGTCTTGCTGTCCCGCGCCGGCCGGTGCTGTGGTGCCGTGGCGCGGTCGGTGGCGATCAATCGATCCAGCGTCGTTGCCAGCTTGCCCAGCACCGCGCTCTGGTCGGTATTTGTGTCCGTCATGGTCGTCTCCAGCTTGCCAATCTGTTCCTCCAGCAGCTGCAACAGCCTCTGCGTCAAATCGTGTTTGTCGACTCGCCGCGGCGAACGCCGCCGCCATCCTTCCAGCGTGACGATGGCGTAGAGCTGACCCCGGCTGATCTTGTTTCGGGCACAGACCGCTTTGATCGGGATGGCTCGATTGTCGTAGGCGAGACGGATCGCTTCGATCACCGGCCGGGATAGCGGTTTGCGTCGCGCAACCATCGTTCGCTCCAGAGGTGCGCAGTCGGGGCCTTCCCCTGCGACGCGGGGGAAAATGTCGCACGCGACGGAAGGGGGCGGCCGCTTATGCCGGGGCGTGGGCCGCCCCCTCCGTCACGCTGACGCGTGCCACCTCCCCCGCTGTGCAGGAGAGGCCCGACTGCCAATTTGGTGAAAGTGCGGGACGTTGCCGGCCCCCGCCGTCTGGCCCCATTTCTGCGACCATACCTGAATATACTCCCGCTGCGTGACGCGGGGATAAGTTTCGTGAAAATAGCCGCAGACGCCTGCAAAGGCTGGCCCTTGCGGCGCAGGCCGCGTGCCGCTTAGACTCGGCCGCGGGGCAATGGAGGGCATCGGCCATGATGAGATTCGTTTCGGGTCGGGTGCGACTCGCACTCGTACTTGTGGCGCTGACCGCCGCGCCCGTTTTCGCGCAGGATTCGTCGGCATCGTCCGAGCCGCAATCGACTGTTCCGCCAGAGCTGCAGGGCATGGTTGGCGATTTCATCCTCGAGCAGGAAGACGAGTCGCTGCCCAAATGCCCCCTCACCCTCACCGATCAGGAAACCATCGGCGGCTGGGCCGTCGAAGTGCCGGAAACCTGCCCGGCGCCCTACCCGGCCGCCGATCAATTCCTCGCGTGGAATATCGACCCCAATGATGGCTCGGTGATCTTCCTCAATGCCGAGCGCAAGGTGACGATGCGGCTGTTCGAGGATGAGGATGGGCTCTACGACACCGACCCCGCTGTCGAGCCGCGCTTCTACCTGCTCTCGCCTTATGACGAAGACGGCACCGGCGGCGAAGCCGACGGCGGCGACGCGGAATAGAGATCTCTCGTTTTCCCTCCCCCGCGGGGGGAGGGCGGCGCAATTGGGAGCGCAGCGAGCTAGCAAACCGGGGTGGGGGGACTCTCGGGACTAACTCCGACTCCCCCCACCCAGCTTCGCTAGGCCATTCGGCCAAGCTCCGCTTCCCTCCCCACGCGGCGGAGGGAAAACAGATCGCAGTCCAGCTTACATCGGCAGTCCCATTTCCTTGGACCGCGGCTGGATCTGCTCGATGATCTCGTGCTCGCACGCGTCGTAGAGAACGAGGTAGCGCCTGTAGCGAGACCTGTGGGCCGATCCACTTCCCGCGTTGCCTATGCCGATGACGATTCCGGCGGCGACGCCAAGTCAGACGAATAGCGCGACCTGAGCTCAGTGATCTTGCGGTCGAGCAGGTCGCGGTCGCCCTCATAGGTCAGTGCCTGCGCCGCGCGCGCGCGCACCTCGGTCAGCATGTCGTCGGCCGCTCGGTGATAGGGCGCAAAATGTTCGAGCCAGACGAGGCCCTTCGCCATCCGCAAGACGACCTCGATCTTGTCGGCGCCGTCGCGAGCGATGGGACGGAAACCGGCGGCGAAGAATTTGGCCGCATCGATCGGCGGCAGGGTGAGTTGGGGATAGCGCGGATCGTCGTCGGCATCCGCCAGCGCATCGGGCGCGGCCGCAAACGTTCGCACCAATGCACCGATCACGTCGAGCGCCGTGCCCTGGTCGTTGATCCCCGGCGACAGCGCCCGGCTGCCAATCTCGGCCAGCACCGAAATGCCATAACGCGGATCGTATTCGAACGTCCGCTCGTTGCCGATGGTGAAGGAGTCGCGGACCACCGCTTCGTCGCCGTCTTCGAATGGTCCGACCAGCACCGCGATGGTCATGTCCTTGAGCACCACCGCCCCCGGCCAGACGATGATGTGGATCGTCGCCTCGCGATTTTCGGTCAATTCATTCAGCCGCGACAGATCAAAGTGCTGCAGATAACCGGCCTTGTCGGCCCGAACCTGCCGGCCCTTCGGCACCTCGCCGCGACGGACGCGGCACCCGAAGCGCTGATCCTCCGCCAGAGCTTCCATCGCCTTGGTGGCCGCGCGCTCTAGATGGCCGATCACCTCGACGATCCTGCCGATTTTGACCGCATGGTCGATCCAGCGGATCAGCGCCGCGACGACGATGGCGACTACCCCAAGCGTCACGAAAAACAGCACCAGCCGGCCCGCTTCGCTGTAGATGCCGCTCGACAGCCCGATGATGCCGACGATCGAATAGAGGAAGGCGCCGATGAACACCGAGATCGTGGTCTGCGCCGCGCGGTCCTGGACGATCAGCGGCACGGCGCGCGGCGTACTGGACTGCGAGGCCTGTGATACCGCGCCGACCAGCGTCGACAGCGAGAACACCGCGATCGTCAGCATCGACGAGCCGAGGATCGTCAGGATGCTCGCAAGCGCGCCATGATCGATGGTGAAGGGCAGTTTTTCGGGCGCGAAGCGGGCGGCGTAGTACGAGACCAGCACCGTGAACAGCGCGACGAGCGAGAACGAGAGCGGCAGCACCCAGGGGGCGCGTTCGAGCTGTCGCAGCCGAAATGCCAGCGAGCCAAATTTTGAGAACACGCGCACCTCCTCCCCTCGCAAGCTGCGGCCCGCGTGGTGGTTCCGATTTCAGATTTCCTCCGGCGGCTCCCATTCGGGCCATTCGGCGATGTGGTCTTCCCAGGTGCCGGGTTTGACCTCGGTCTCGGCCACGGTCTTGCCGCGCACCGAGATGCCCGCCTCGACCACGGAATTGGGGTCGCCCGAGATCAGCGGATGCCACCAGGCGAGGCCGCGACCCTCAGCGATGCGGCGATAGGCGCAGCTGCGCGGAATCCAGTCGATGGTCCGCACGTTCTCGGGCGTCAGCTTGATGCAGTCCTTCACCTTCTGCTGGCGGTTGGGGTAGTCCGAGCAGCGGCAGCTCTGGCCGTCGAGCAGCTGGCAGCGCACGTCCGAGCGGTAGATTTCGGCGGTATCCTCGTCCTCGAGCTTCATCAGGCAGCAGCGGCCGCAGCCGTCGCAAAGTGCCTCCCACTCGGGGGCGGTCATCTCTTCCAGCGTTTTGTCGTCCCAAAAGGCCATATGTTTGCCGTGTTAAACGATGTAGGTATCCTGCGTCGACAGCCCCTCCGGAGCGTCCGTTGCAGGACCCCTTCTACCACAAAGAAAAGCGCCGCAAGAAAGCGCGGATGCTCGACGCCGATGCATGGCTCGATTCGGCTTTGTACGAGTTCTGGAATGCTCTGGGCCGCGGCTACCGGCATATCGAGGATTTCTTCGGACACTTCCGGGTCCGCGGGATCCGGCGGTTTTTCGTCGAAATCCTCTCCGACGGCGCCACATTCCTTGCCATCGGCTCAGTGCTGGTCCTCGGCCTCGCGCTCCCCGCCTTCCAGGCCGTGCAGTCGGGCAGCTTCAACAAGCCCGAGGATATTTCAGTCACCTTCCTCGACCGCTACGGCAATGAAATCGGCCGTCGCGGCATCCGTTCCGACGATTCCTACCCGCTGAGCAAGCTGCCGGACTTTTTCGTCAAGGCCGCGATCTCGACCGAAGACCGCCGCTTTTACGACCATTTCGGCGTCGACGTGATCGGCACGCTGCGCGCGCTGGTCAACAACGCCGGCGGCGACAACGGCACGCAGGGCGGTTCCTCGATCACCCAGCAGCTCGCCAAGAACCTCTTCCTCAGCCCCGAGCGCACCGTCGAGCGCAAGGTCAAGGAAGCCTTCCTCGCCGTCTGGCTGGAGTGGCATTATTCGAAATCCGAGATCCTGAAACTGTATTTCGACCGCGCCTATATGGGCGGCGGCAATTTCGGTGCCGCGGCGGCGTCGGAGTATTATTTTGGCAAGAAGATCACCGACGTCAATCTCGCCGAGGCGGCCATGCTCGCGGGCCTGTTCAAGGCGCCGACCAAATACGCCCCGACCGTCGATCTGGCGGCAGCCCGCGCCCGCGCCAACCTCGTTCTTTCGAACATGGTCGATGCCGGCTATCTGACCGAGGGCCAGGTCGCCGCCGCGCGCCGCAATCCGGCGACGCCGGTCGACCACACCGACGAGATCAACTCCCCCAATTATTTCCTCGACTGGTCGTTCGATCAGGCCAAGCAGCTCATCGCCGACAGCGGCAGCACGTCGAGCAGCTTTGTGGTGCGCACCACCATCGATCCGGTGCTGCAGTCCTACGCCGAAGATGCAGTCAGTTCGGTGATGCGGGAAAATGGCGAGCGCTACAACGTCACCCAGGCGGCGATGGTGGCGACTGAACCCAATGGCCAGGTCCGCGCCATGGTGGGTGGCGTCGACTATGGCAAGAGCCAGTTCAACCGTGCCGTCGCGGCGCTGCGTCAGCCCGGCTCGTCGTTCAAGGCCTTCGTCTATGCCGAAGCGTTCGAATCCACCGATCTCACACCGAAATCGCCGATCGCCGACCGCAACATCTGTATCGGCGACTGGTGCCCGACCAATTACGAGGGCGAGCGGTTCGGCGCGCTGACCCTGACCTCGGCGTTCCAGCATTCGGTCAACACCGCGGCGGTGGCGCTGTCGATCAAAACCGGCCGCCAACCGATCGCCGACCTCGCGCACGCGATGGGGATCACCAGCGATTTTCCGGTCACCCGCTCGCTGGCGCTGGGCGTCGCCGAAGTCAGCGTCATCGACATGGCCTCGGCCTATTCGGTGTTCGCCTCGGGCGGCTACAAGAGCCCGGCTTATGGCGTCCTCAAGATCACCACAACGCGCGGCGACACGATCTTCGACAAGGACGTCAATGCGCCGCGCGAACGGGTGCTGACCGAAAAGACCGTCGGCTACATGGAAACGCTGATGCGCTCGGTGGTCACCGGCGGCACCGGCACACGCGCTGCCATCGACGGCGTGCCCGCAGTGGGCAAGACCGGCACGACCAGCGACTACCGCGACGCATGGTTCTGCGGCTTCACCGGCAATTATGTCGCCACGGTGTGGTACGGCAATGACGACTATCATCAGACCAAGCGCCTCACCGGAGGCCTGCTGCCGGCGATGACATGGCAGAAATTTATGGCCTATGCGCACACCAATATCGAGGTCAAACCCCTCCAGTTCCTTGACTTCAAGCCCAAGCCATTTGTCGTGGCGCAGAACGCCGACGGCACGCCGGTCAACACCGACGTGCAGCGTCCGCCAACGCTCAAAGCCGAAGCCGCCACCAAGCTGCTCGATATTGCCGACCAGCTCGACGCGGCGCTGCGTGCTACCGGCGCCGACAACAATGTCGCGACCCTCGCGGTCACCGCCGCTCCTGCCGGAAACAGCTGATCCTTGCGGTTCCTGCTCAATCTGCTGCTGATGCTGGCCGTCGCACTGGCGATCGGCTTTGGTCTGTCGCTCTACGCGCTCGACGACGGCCGGCTGTTCGGGGCGGCGCAGATTGGGCCATGGACGGCGTGGCCGCGCGCCGGCTCACCTGCCCCTGATCCCTATACGCGGGCCTATCTGGCGCGCAGCGGGGCACTGCAGCTCGGCCAGGGCGAAGGCATGCAGTTCGTCGCCACCGCCGACAGCGACGGGGCGCCGCTCAACCGCTCCTGCCGCTACCGGATCGACGGTAATACGCCCACCACGACCTTCTGGACTCTTGCTCCAGTCGCTGCCGATGGCTCGACCATCGCACGGCCCGATGGACCACCCGGCTTTTACAGCGCCCGCATCGCGCGCGCCAATGACGGCTCGGTGCAGCTCTACGTCAGCAAGACATTGGCGCCGCTTAACTGGCTGGAGATCACCGGCGATGGACCCTTCTCGCTGGTGCTCAATCTCTATGACACCACGGTGTTTTCAACGGCCGGGTCGGACGACAACGATTTGCCCTCGATCATCCGCGAGGCATGCTGATGGTGCGAACCACGCTCTATGTGCTCGCTGGCCTGCTGCTCGGCCTCGCCATCCATCTGGTGGTGATCCTGACGCTGCCGGGTCTTGCCAGCAACAATGTCGCGGCCAGGCTCGCGACCTTGGGCCAGCTCAACAAGACCGTACTGCTCGCCGATGTGGCGCCGGGCGCCGCGAACCCACTCCGGCTTGATCCAGAGTTGTCCTATGCGATCTGCCGGCTCGACCTCAAGGGCGGCCCGGGCGAAGTCAGCGGCGTGCTGCCGCTCGCCTTCTGGTCGGTAGCCGTCTACGACAATTCGGGAACGGTGCTCTACAGCACCACCAATCGCGATGGCATCGGCCAGAATCTTGATCTGGGCATCTTCGATGTGGCGCAGACGCGGCTTCTCGCTGAGCAGAAGATCGATGTCGCTGCGGGCCTGCTGATCGTCGAGACGAAGACCGACGACGTGTTCGTCGTCGTCCGGCTGGCGCCGCCGCAGCCGGCGGTCCGCGACCGTTACGCAGCGCAGTTGACCAAGCTCGCCTGCCGCAATCTCAAGACCTGAGGTCTCTGCGTCAGGACCCTTTCACCAGGACGTCCGAGCGCAGGATGCGCGAGCGAATGGCCGGTGCCGCGCTACCCCGGCCAAGGGACAAATCACTGCAGAAATCGCCGCGTTCCGCCGCCTCGACGTAGATCTCGAGGTCACTCAGCAACCCGTTGACCTTCACGGCCTCCTCGTGCGGCGTCTCGACCAGCAGATGGTCGAGCGCGAAGCTGTAGGATTGGGAGCGGTTGCCGACCGCTCGGACGAACCAGGCGATCTGGGTTTCGTTCTCGAACTGTCGAGCGGCGGCATCGCCCTTGGTCTTCTCGTCGAGATCGGCAAGGCCGTTGTCGGCGACGCCGCGCTGCCGGTCGATTTCGCGCACGGCGCAGATCGACGCGAAGGCCGAGGGCATCATCTGAATGTCGGTGGTGACGTTGTCGGCGATCCGCGCGTAGCGCACCCGCGACGAGGCAAAGCGCTCGCTGTGCAGCCACTGATAGTACAGGTCAGTCCGCATCGGCTTGGCGCTGACCGGCAGAATGCGGGTGCGCTGGAACTCGGCGATGTTGGCGCCGAACCAGTCATAGGCGTGCGGAGCGATGAGATAGCGCCAGATCCGGTCACGCATCTCGCGCTCCTGATCGGCAAGATTGAAAGCCGAGACCGGCTCCTTGGAGAGCAGCGCCCGGCCCGTCCCGAGCAGCGGCATCACCTCGTCATGTAGCGGGTCGGGGGCGGCGCGGCCGAAATCACCCACCGGCCGGGCACAACCGGCCAAAGCGAGCAGCAGAGCGAGCGCGGCAATGCCCGCGGCGCGGCGAACAAATCTATCCACGTTTGCGCTTGGTGCCCGATGAGGCTGGGGGTTTGGTGGGCGCGGTCGCGCCACCGCGCTCATACCGCACTCCTGTAAAGATCAGGATTTCGGCACTAGCGGGGCGATCGGATTGGCCGCTGTCGCGGTCTTTCCCCCGTCCCTCGAATTGTACGAGTTTTCCCAAGTCTTGCTCCGTCCGGCCGAACGACCGCTGTCCAAATCACCGCGACGCTTCTCCCCAGTGAATTCATTAAGAGATCGTCAAGGTTAACAGTCTGCTAACGAATTGCTGGAAATAGTCGGGCTATCGAATTGGCCCGCGATCTTCGGGCCTGGCAGGTCCCCTCCATGCTCGGTTTTCAACCTTACGAAACCTTCCAGCTCCTGATCGAGACCGGCGGTATCGACCGGACCAACACATTACTCATTGCAGCCTGCGACGCCTACGCCCGGCGCGGTCGCGCCACACAGCAGGAAACCGAACAATTCTTCGCCCTCGCGGGCCGGCTGTTCCCCACCGCCGCGCCCTCGGCGCGCGCCAAGGCGGCTGCGGCGCTCGGCCGGTCCGAAAGCCTGTCCTCCGAGCTCGAAGAGCTGATCGTCACCAACATCGGTGACGATCTCGTCGATTTCCTCGTGAGCGCCCCCAAACTCTCCGAAGCCACGATGCTCAAGGTGATCAGCTCCAACGATGTCGCGAGCGCCTCGGCGATTGCGCGTCGTGGCGATTTGACGAACGTGGTTCTAGCCAAATTGTTCCAGATGAACAGCCGGAAGGTCTATCGGGCGTTGGCGACCAACACGGTGATCGCGCCGCGCGGCCCCTATCTCGCCGCCCTGGCGCGCTCGGCCCAGATGGATCATCAGGTTGCGTGGTCGCTGGCGGCGCGCAATGATTTTGACGCGGCGTTGCTGGCGCCTGCCTTCTTTGATCTCAACGAGAGCGACCGGATCAAAGTGATCCAGGCCTTCGCGATGCGCGCCACACCCGAGGCCCCGATCAAGAAGACGCTCGAGCAATTGTCGGTCGCAACTGGCGAGCTGACTCGCGCGCTGATGAAGCTATTCACCGAAAATCGCCGCCCCGAAGTGACCCGCCTGCTGCATCAGATCACTGGCCTCGACGAGGTTCGTTGCGGCCAGATCGCGCACGACAGCAGCGGCGCGGCCCTATTTGTTGTGCTGCGTGCCTTCGGCTGCAGCGCCTATGACGGGCTCAAAGTGCTGATCCATGCCACTTCGCACGATGGCGACCGCTCGGCGGCGCTCTCGGTGTTTTCCAAGATGTTCGAATCGGTCAGCGTCGACGCCACCGCCTATTTGATGAGTGCGTGGCGCGGCGAGGTGAATTTGCTCGATCTGGGCAAGCCCGAATACCGGCCCTTCGCCGAAACCCGCCGCTCGGCCGCGGCCGCCGCCGCGCAATCGCCGAGCGACAGCGTCGACAAGGCCATCGCAGCACTCGCGACGATCGGCCGCCGCGCCAGCTAAACTCGCAGTCGGGAATCCTCCAGCTCTAAGCTCCCAGTCGGTTTGCCTCCCCCGCGTGGGGAGGGAAACCCGAGTGCGAGGTCCATCCTCAAACCAGCGTCACGCCAACGTCGTCGCTGCGCGTCTCGAGCGATAGAACCCACAAATCAGGATCGAAATTCACCTCGCGCGCGATGCGGTCACGCACCTCCTCGGGCCGTGTCCGCTCGAAACGCGTGACGAACAGGCGGTCTTCATCGCCATCGATCCGCGCGATGGAAGGTGCGGGCGTCAGTAGCGACATTGTGCCGTTCAGGTGGTCGATCTCGATGAAGATCTGGCCGGCAATGGGATCGCCCTTGCGCGAGACGACGCAGATCTCGCCGATGTCGTTGTGGCGCCGTACGAAGGCGGAGGTCCAGAGGTCGGATCGGAACATGATGCCTCGCTGAAGCGCTCGCAGTCGG
>JBDTLB010000116.1:0-7638 GCA_039934955.1 Devosia sp. | reverse complement strand
GCAAGGGCTGAAGCCGCCGTGCGCACAACTGTCGCTACCGCAGCGCTCGCCGGCAAGGCGCCGTTCGACGCCATCTGCGCCACTCTCGCCTGATATCCCGCCGCCCAAAGGGGCCGTGGGTAATTACTTCCGAGGTGTTCGTGGCAAAATCCGCTGTCTGTGAAGGCCCATGAGGTTTTTGCGGGTGTGCAGCTGGCGCTGCGTTCGGCGGGCGGCGATCCGGCGCCAATGGGTGCTGTGTTCGACACATATGCCGAGCTGCTGCTCGCAGCACCCTCGCTGATCGCGAGGCACTCGGCGACGCTGCGGCATCTGGCGGCGCAACGGTCAATTGCCGCAGCGGGCGCACCCGCAATTGACGCGGCGGTGCCGCTCCGATTGGCTGGCGGGGGCCGAAGCCCGTAACAGGAGGCCCGCTATGGCGCCGATCAGGGTGATCTACTTTTCCGATGTACTGTGCGTCTGGGCCTATGCGGGGCAGGCGCGGGTCGACGCGATCAAGCGCAGCTTTGCGAGCGAGGTGCTGATCGACTACCGATTCTGCGCTGTGTTCGGCGACACCGCTACCAAGATCGGCGAGGCGTGGCGCGATCGCGACGGCTTTGCCGGGTATGGCCGGCACGTGGCGGGTGTGGTCAAGCGCTTCGAGCATGTGACGCTGCATCCCGTTGCATGGACGAAGGTGCGTCCAGCGTCCTCGCTCAGCCCGCATGTGTTCCTGAGTGCCGTGCTCGATTGGGAGCGCTCCACTCTTCCGGCGCCGCTCGAGCGCGAGCCGAAGATTTTCGAGAGTGTCACCTGGGCACTGCGGCGCGGCTTCTTTCAGGATGGGCTCGACATTTCCCGCCGCGAGATCCAGTTCGAATTGGCCCGTCCGTTTGCTATCGATCTCGCCGCGGTCGCGGCGCGCATCGAGAGCGGCGCGGCCTTCGCCACCCTGTCGGCCGACTATCAAAGCGCCGACAAGATGCGCATCGAAGGCAGCCCCACCCTGGTGTTGAACGATGGCCGCCAGAAGCTCTTCGGCAACCTCGGCTTCCGGGTGATCGAGGCCAACATCAAAGAATTGCTCCGCGATCCGCATCAGGACCAGGCGAGCTGGTGCTGAGAATCGGCCCTCGCCGCGACGCGCTGCCCAGCCCTGCGCGCGCGCGAATTGCCAAGCCTGCAACCAATCCCCCATACTGACGCTTACACCCCGGCGCGGCGGGCCTTCCCGCACGTTCCGCACCCGGAGAGTTCAATGCGCATCAAAGCCGGCTTCACCGTAAGCTATGACTGCCCCCAGCCGACGCCGATGCTGCTCTGCCTCTCTGTGCATCCATCGCGGCAAGGCGATCTGCTGACGCCGCAGCGCCTGCAGTTCACCCCGGACGTCGCCGCCTGGGACTATGTCGATGGCTTTGGCAATGTGTGCACCCGCATCACCGCGCCGGTTGGCCGGATCAGCGTCAGCGCGGCGTTCGAGATCAACGACAGCGGCCGCCCTGATTTCCTCCCGATGGGCGCCGCCCAGCACGACATCAAGGATCTGCCCGACGACACGCTCGTCTTCCTCCTGGGCAGCCGCTATTGCGAAACCGACCGGCTCACCAACATCGCCTGGGATCTGTTCGGCAACACGCCGCTCGGCTGGCCGCGCGTGCAGGCCATCCTCGATTTCGTCCACAACCACATTCGCTTCAACTACATGCAGGCCGATCGCTATCGCAGCGCCTATGGCGGCTACATGGAGCAGGTCGGCGTCTGCCGCGACTACACGCATCTGTTCATCGCGTTCTGCCGCGCCATGAACATCCCGGCGCGCTACTGCACCGGTTATCTCGGCGACATCAACAATGTCCCGGTCCCCGGCCCGATGGATTTTTCCGCCTGGGCCGAGGTCTATCTCGGCGGCCACTGGTACACCGCCGACGCCCGGAACAACGTTCCACGTACCGGCCGCATCCTCATGGCCATTGGCCGCGACGCGACCGATGTAGCGCTGTCCACCGAGTTCGGCCCAGCGCTGCTGGCGGGGTTCGAGGTGGTAACGGAAGAGGTGAAGTAGGGGGTATGGCTTGTCTGGTGTGTGACTAGGTGTGGCTTGTCTGCTATTGCGGCGTGGATCGCTGAGGCCAACTCATATCAGACAGCCCGTACGGCTCTTCTAGAAAGCTCACATGGCGCGAGTACCGCAGCCACTCGGATGGCGCGGATCGAGCGCTTTGGCGCCGGTGCGCCAAGATGCAGATGCCGCAGCTCTTCCATGAACTCGGCCCAGAGCTGTGGGCCGCCCTCACCGAGAATCTCCGCGCGGATGGCGAGTTCGCGCGCGGGGGAGGTGTAGCGGAGGCCCCAGCTGCCCATACCGGCCATCAGCGGAACAAGCTCGATGGCCTTCTCGGTCAGCGCGTAGAGGACGCCCTGCTTGTGGCCGGGATCGGCGCAGCGCGACAGAAGACCGTTGGCGGCCAGGCGTTTCAGCCGGTCGGTGAGGATGTTGGAGGCGATGCCCTCGAGGCTTTCGGTGAGGTAAGAGCGGAAAGTGCGTCGCTTGCCGCCGAACATGCTGTCGCGCAGGATGATCAGGCTCCAGCGGTCGCCGAACAGCTCCAGCGTGTTGTTGATCGGGCATCCTGAGCGCCGATAGCTCATCGCATCCCTCCGTCAAAACCGGTTGCAAAATAGATGTGGTTTCGCCCCGTGACGCACTGCTAGCACGATGTCCGGCGCAACTGAATGCGCTCCGCGTGAAGCAGACGACAAGGAGCCGGTCATGGCAAAGCTCGTTTTCGGAATGAACCAGTCGCTGGACGGCTATGTCGACTACATGAAGTTTGGGCCGAGCCCAAAACTGTTCCGTCACTTCATCGAGCAGGTGCGCAACCAGACCGGTAGCGTCTACGGTCCTCGCTTGTATGAGCTGATGGCCTATTGGGACAACGACCAGCCTGAATGGGGGCCGGCGGAACGCGACTTCGCCGCCGCGTGGCGGAGATCACCAAAATGGGTGGTGTCGCGCCATTTGAAGTCGGTCGGCCCCAACGCCACGCTTCTCGGCAGCGATCTCGAAGCGGAGATCCGCAAGCTGAAGGACGAGCATGACGGCGAGATCGAAGTCGGCGGCCCCGTATTGGCGAAGAGCCTGACGGAGCTTGGACTGATCGACGAGTATCGCATCTACCTTCATCCGGTCGTGCTCGGCTCGGGCGAGCCCTTCTTCGCTGGTCCGCGGCCGCGGCTCCGCCTTGCCTCGAGCGAGCAGGTCGACGACGACGTTCTCAAGCTGACCTATGTGCCCGCCTGATCCGTCCCGCGGTCGGCAAGTGGGTGCTTGGCGCGATGCCAACCGGCATGGCAATCTTCCGCCAACGCCTTGATCGCATTCCGCGAAAAACTCATTTCGACATCGCAATCCCCGCTGTCTCCACCAGGCGTATATTTCCCCCATCTCCACATCACAGCGAGATCATGACGAGTGGTTGGTGTGGAGGGTTCGGGGGTTTGGGGCGTCGGCTCCATTCACTCTGCAGTCGGAACTCGCGGGTGTGATTCTGCACCCGGCGCCGATGCCGTTCGTCCCGCCCTTGTCGGTGGGGCGAAGTGGGGCACGGGCGGGCAAAGCCGCTCGTGCAACGCCAGGTGAGGGCGCGCAGTCAAGATGCCGGGGTCACCAGTCGGCAGGGTCAATCCCGATCGCGTGGACGAGGCTGTTTCCTCACTTAACACGCCGGACTACCCGGATCCGGGGACGGAGCCTCGCCCCGCCGCTACCTCAGCGGCGAAATGACTGCCCCGCCCCCCGGCCCATCGGGCGTTCTCGCTCGTCCGCAGTTTCGATCTTGGTCATGCCGGAGGACCTTTGAAGCGCCACAGCAAACCGGCTATGGTCTGCGCAGCCGGGGGGCAACGATGAGGACACTCATGCCAAAATTGCTGACCATCGCTTGCGGCCTTGCGCTGCTGGCTGCATTTCCCGCCTATGCCGATTCTACCGTCGACATGCAGCTCTTCGGCAAGGATCCGGGCAAGGACCATGTCTTTGCCTGTTTCACCCGCCACTACGATGCGGCGCATCTCAAGGCGCATCCCAAGCAGAACGTCACCGACATGATGCTGCTGGTGAACAGCAATTTCGGCGATCAGTCCGACGACACGCGGTCCTATTCGCTGACCATGGGGATCAATTTCCGCTCGGTGAAAACGCAGTTCCGGGCCTATGGCGGGTGCAGCGGCACCGACGAGGCGCAGAAATCGCTGAACTGCTACATCGATTGCGACGGCGGCTCGATCACCGTGCGCTCCAAGGATGCGAACGCCATTCTGGTCGATGTTCCCTACGGCGCCCGGATTTACGATCCCGCCGCCCCCGACGATGCCGACCCCGATGCAAGCATCCCGCCCAAGGCGGAGTTCGGCTCCGACGACAAACTGTTCCTCCTCACCCGCGTTTCCTCGAAGCTCTGCGTCGATCTCGTTGGCGACGATGACAAACAGCTCCTCCTCGACAGTGCGCAGTGACGCCGTCAGCCGCCGCGGCCTCGTTGCCCGGCTCGCCGCCGCTGGCGCCGCCGGTTTCGCGGCGTTCCGGGTCAGCGACGCTGTAGCCGCGGACGAGGTGCCGCGTGTCGCTTATCATCTGAGCGACAAGGAAAAAGTGCAGTTCGTGCTGGGCAACATCGCCAACCACATCAAGGGCATGGGTGGGCCGGACAAGGTGCAGATCGCGCTGGTCGTCAACGGCCCGGCACTGTTCGCGTTCGCCGCCAAGGACGCCAATATCGATGTCACGCGGCGGCTCAACGAGACCGTCGGGTTCGGCGTCGAGCTCGGCGCCTGCGGCAATACGCTCGATGCGCAGAAGCTAAGCGTCGCCGATCTGCTGCCGGGCTTTGTGCGGATCGACGAGGGCGGCGTGGTGCGGCTGGCGCAATTGCAGGCCGCCGGTTGGGCGTATCTGCGCCCGTGATCCTGCCCGTCGACGATCTCTATCGCGCAGCAATTCGTCTGCACCAGCGCGGCCAGACGGCGGATGCGGCCGGTCTCTACGAGCAGATCCTCGCGGCGCGCCCCGATCATGCCGGCGCGCTGCACCTCAAGGGCGTGCTGGCGCTGCAGGCCGGCGACTACCCGGCCGCCATCGCGCTGATCGAACGCTCGGTGGCGATCGAGCCGCGGCATGCGCTGGCCTTCTCCAATTTGGGCGTGGCGCTGCGGGCGGAAGACCGCATGCTCGAATCGATTGCGGCGATCGAAAAGGCGCTGGCGCTCGATCCGCAGATGGGCGACGCGTGGGTCAACCTTGCCCACACGCAGATGCGCGCTGGCTTCACCCGTGAGGCGATCGCCAGCGCCCGCAAGGCGAAGTCGATTTCGCCCGACCGGCTCGGCGCGCGCAGCTTCATCCTGTTCGGCGCCAACAATCTGGCCGAGATCGATCCGGTCCTGCTGGCGGACGAGGCCCGCGAATTCGGGCAGATCGCCGAGCGCATGGCCCCGCCACGCCAGCACCACGACAACGATCTCGACCCGGATCGCGTGCTCAAAATCGGATTGCTGTCGGGCGATCTGCGCGCGCATCCGGTTGGCCGCTTCCTCGCCGCGGTGATCGCCGAGATTGATCAGGGCAGGATTGCGCTCACCGCCTATTCCGATACGGCCAAGACGGACGAGCTGACCGAACGGCTGCGGTCGCATGTGCCCGTCTGGCGCGAGACCAAACCGCTCAACGACAAGGCGCTCGGCGAACTGATCGTCAGCGACGGCATCGATGTGCTGATCGATCTGTCGGGTCACAGCGGGTCGATCCGATTGCTGACGCTGGCGGGCAAGCCGGCGCCGGTTTCGTTCAGCTGGATCGGTTATTTCGCCACCACCGGTCTTACCTCGATTGACTACGTGCTCGCCAACAAATGGGTCGTGCCGCCGGGCGAGGAGAGCCAATGGAGCGAGGGCATCTGGCGCATGCCGGACACGTATCTGTGTTTCAGCCAGCCGCCGAATACGCCGATGCCGGGGCCGCTGCCGGCGGTTGCAAACGGTCGCGTCAATTTCGGCAGCTTCAACAATTTCAACAAGCTCAGCGACCGCACGCTGGCCGCCTGGTCGGTGCTGCTTGCGGCAGTTCCCAATGCGCGGCTGATCCTTCGCTCCTCCGGCCACTACCACGAGGGCGTCGTCGAAAATCTGGAGCAGCGGCTGCGCGTCGCCGGCGTGGATCTCAGCCGCGTCCGCATCGATCCCAAGATCACCGATTATGCGGCGCATCTGCGCTCGTATGACGAGATCGACATCGCGCTCGATCCGTTTCCGTACAACGGCGGCACGACAACGGTCGAGGCGCTCTACATGGGCGTGCCGGTGCTGGTGCGCGCCGGTGACCGCTACGTCGCGCATATGGGCGAGAGCATTCTCCACAATGCCGGATTGCCGGATTGGATCGCCGTCGACGAAGCGGATTATCCGGCGCTCGGGGCGAGGCTTTCTGCCGACATCGACGGGCTGGCGATGCTGCGAGCGGGGCTGCGCAAGCGCATGCTGACTTCACCATTGTTTGATGCGCAGCGCTTTGCGCGCAACCTCGAGGACGCGATGCGTGGTATGTGGCGCATCTGGTGCGCGGCACAGCGCCGCGCTTGAGCCGATCGGTCACAATATGGGCAGGTTTGATGGTCACAGAGCGGCCCTGTTCCCGTCCCGGATTCGCCCCATGCTGTTTCGCCTGATCGTTCTCGTCGTTGCCCTGTTGAACTTTGCCGCGCCTGCTGCCGCGCAGAACATCATGGACCCGTTCAATGTGGGGGCAGCGATGGATGATGCTGCGGTGCTCGGCCAGGGTATCCCGTACGCCGATGGCGACCGCATGAAGCTCGACATCTATGGGCCTAAGGCCGCCAAAGGTCCGTCGCCGGTGGTGATGTTCATCTATGGCGGGTCGTGGAAGCAGGGGCAGCGCAGCGACTATCAGTTCGTCGGCCGGGCGCTCGCCGCCAACGGCTTCATCGTGGTCATTCCCGACTACCGGCTCTACCCCGACGTGACCTACCCGGCGTTCCTCGAAGACAATGCCGCAGCCGCGAAGTGGATACAGGATAATATTGGCACCTATGGTGGCGATACCTCGCGCTTCTTCATCGCCGGACATTCGGCTGGCGCCTACAACGCCGTCATGCTCGGGCTCGAGAAGTCGTTCCTGCGTGAGTACAACGTCACCATGCCGGTCAAGGCGGTCGTCGGCATTTCGGGGCCGTATGATTTTTATCCGTTCGAGTATGACGAGGTGCGCAACACGTTCGGCACGACCGACAATCCGGAAGGCACGCAGCCGGTCAATCTGGTGACGGCGGACGAGCCGCCGATGCTGCTGCTGCAGGGCGATCAGGACCCAATCGTGCGGATGCAGAACACCGACCATCTGGCGCAGAAGCTGAAGGCTGCGGGCGATTGGGTGACGGTCAAATACTACCCCAACGTCGGCCACATGGAGACGGCATTCGCGATCGGCGCGATGTGGCGCTGGCGCGCGCCGGTGCTCACCGACATGGTGACGTTCCTGACGCAGTTCGGGGCTTTCCCGAGCGGCGTGCCCAAGCCGGTCTACACGCCGGCGGCGCCCGAAGGGCAGACCGACATCGCCGCGACCATCACCAAGCTCGA
>JBDTLB010000115.1:0-9610 GCA_039934955.1 Devosia sp. | reverse complement strand
GCGTAGACGTCGATTTCGTTGGGGATGCCATAGAGCGTGCCGCCAATCGAGGCGGCGCTTACGATGCCGGCCGGCCAGTTCGCCTTGGTGTCGGTGGCCATCGTATCGGGCACCGGCGCCACCAGCTTGTCCTTGGCCAGATCCGGCAGCCAGGCATCATAAATGCCAGCGATCGTCGCGCCGTCGGCACCGCCGCCCGAGGAACGCAGGGTCGTCAGCAGATCGCCGAATGGCACTGCACGGACCGTGATCTTGGTATCGGGGTGATCCTTGGAATAGGCGGTCGCAGCCGCCTCGAGCTTGGTGACGGTCTCGGGACCCCAATGGGTCAAGAACGACACATCGGCCGCCTGAACGAGGGCGGTCGTGGACATGAGGATCGCTGTCGTGCCCACGGCACGTGCGAGAGTCCGAAGCAGTTGCATGCGAATTCTCCCTGAGGAACAGCCGACCTAATGCCGTCTGAGCGCCGCCAGGTTATGACGTTATAATGACTTTGTATAGGAGTCGTTTTCTATGGAATGCGCGAGCATTAGCTAAGCCGGCGATCGGACGGTGGCACCACTTGTGACGCGGCGCCGAAGCGTGACCCCACCCATCGCTGATATTTCAACGGTTTGGCGATCCGATCGGCGTCGAGACCCCGCGCCCGGTTACAACCCCGACTTAATTGCCGTTTGTTTCAGCAAATCAAAAAGCTACCGACTCGTCGTCGGGGGTCAGCGGTAGGTGCCGATACACAGGCAAAAGTCTGCTAAGCCGCTTGGCGCTTAGTCAAGTCGGACGATGGACCGAAGATTCACTTCACGACAGCTTATATTAGCATTGACAGTGTGGCGTTCTATTCCGACGTTTTGCCGCGCAAAAAGCCGTGTTCTGGAACCGTTGCGAGCAGACTCGCTCCCGCATCGTCAAACACATGAACCCACTTCTCATCGATCAAGAAGCGAACGACCTCGCCGGGGCTAAGCTCGACAATGCCGCGCATTGAACAGACGAGCGGGACATCTGAGGCAAGCTCTGCGTGGATGATGGTTTCGGCGCCGAGAATCTCGGTCTGGCGCACGGTTGCGGTCAACGTTCCGGCCGCCGAGATGAGCAGATGTTCGGGCCGTATGCCAATAGTCACTGACGTGCCGGGGAGCAGCCCGATGTCGCAATGCGGGAGGCGGAGTGTCGCGCGATTGTTATCGAGAGACACTGTTAGATCCGGGCTCGGTGAGATCAGGCCGGGCAGGAAATTCATCTGCGGTGCGCCGAGGAAGCCGGCCACGAAGCGGTTGCGCGGCCGCGTGTAAAGATCGATGGGCCGTCCCTCCTGCTCGACAATGCCGTCGCGCAGCACGACGATGCGGTCGGCCATGGTCATGGCCTCAACCTGATCGTGGGTGACATAGACCATCGTCGATTTGAGCCGCTCGTGCAGCGCGACCAGTTCGCCGCGCATCTTGACGCGCAACTCCGCGTCGAGATTGCTCAGCGGCTCGTCGAATAGGAAAGCCTTGGGTTCTTTGACGATAGCGCGACCAATGGCCACGCGCTGACTCTGGCCGCCGGAAAGCTGATTGGGACGGCGTTTCAGCAGATGAGAGATTTGAAGGATATCGGCGGCCTTCGCGACGCGCTGGGCGATTTCCGGCTCGGGAATACGCTGGTTTTCAAGCCCGAACCGGAGGTTCTGCTCGACCGACATGTGGGGGTAGAGCGCGTAGGACTGGAACACCATCGCCATATTGCGAGCGGCTGGCATCAAATGATCGCAGCGAACACCGTCGATATGGATCTCGCCTTCGCTCAGTTCCTCGAGGCCTGCCATCATCCGCAGCAGGGTGGACTTACCGCATCCAGAAGGTCCGACAAAGACCGTAAAAGCCCCGTCCTCGATGGCAAGATCGATACAGTGGATGACCTCAAGGCTCTGAAAACTCTTGCGGACCGCCATGAGTTCGATCTTGGCCATTAGGCATGCTCCAGCGTTCGGCCCGCAGCGGTCAGAACGTCGGCGGGGTAGGTTTTGTCGTCGACCGTGACCGTCGTCACATCCAGGACGCCGCCATGGACCTGCAGCGACAACTCGCCGCCCTGCCGGACCAGTTCGCCCCATGCCGTCCCCGAGGACCAGAGCACGCGATAGTCTCCTTCGGCTTTCGGCGCGAAGGCCAGGGTGCCATCGACCTGGTCGGCGAGAAAGCCGCCCCAGGCGTTGACAAGTTGCCAGGCCGACATCGACCGTGCGTAGTAGGAGCCGCATTCGATGTCGTTGAACGGATTGCGGCGGGCGCCGTCCTGGCGTTGGCGGACGGCGCGAACCACCTCGATCCCCTGTTCGACAAGACCGTGCATGATCATGTGCGACGCCGACGCATACTCAACGCCGGTCCAGGTCTCTTCAGCATAGGGCGCGGCGACCATGGGCTGCCGGGTCCCGTCTGGATAGGTCGCGATGAGCAGCCCGCCCTCATCCTCGAAGGCATAGTTGCGGCACGGGTTGAAGTGGTCAGCCATGCTACTGAGATAGTTCTCCTCATGGACCGCCCGCAGCGCGGAAACGACCTTGTCGCTGTCGAGGAAAAGGCCGAGCCCCGCAACCTCGGCGTGCCATTGGCCAAGAATCTGATCGGCGATGCAGCCTTCGCCAAACTGGTACTTGATCTCGCCGTGCTCGTCGGACCAATAGGCGGACATCAGGCTGTCGGCGAGCACGCCGGCGTTGCGCCCGGTATCGAACGGGGCGAGCACCGAGCGGTCGCCGAGATCGATGGCCTGGAAGTAGTAACGGCCATTGTAGAGCGCGGTGTCGATATAGCGGGCGCCGACCTCGGCCATCGTCCGGCATTTGGCGGCGAGATCTGTATCACCCATCGCTTCGGCCATGCGGCTCATCGACAGCAGGGCGGCGACATACATCGAGCCGAGCCACGAGTTCGGCCCGAACAGTTCCATATCGAGCGTCTGGTGCTGGCGGCCGGAGAGGATGCCGGTCTGGTCGGGGTCCCAATTGTCCGGATTGTCTGTGCTCCAGACGTACTCCATGGCCCGCTTGATGTTGGGCCAGTAGCGCTTGAGCCAGGCCCTATCGCCCGACAGGCGCCACTCGCGGAAGGTCTTGATGATGGCGCCGAAATGCCCGTCGGCGCAGGGACCGATGATGTCGAAACCCGAGCCGAGCGGCAGCTTCTGGCGAAAGGTCAGTCCGCCCGAGGGAAGCTGATTGTAAGTCCACTCGGTCTCGCGCAGGCTGCGCTCCAGCGCCGGGAACAGATGGCTCAGCGCCTGTTGATAGTTCCACACATGCGTACACGAGCCCTCGCACGAGCCATCGAACCGGTGCTGACCCTCCCAGGCCCATATCTCGCCATGCTCGAGCCGGATGACAGTCGCTGTCCGCAGCAGCGCCAGCGTCGCGGACGAAGCATCGATCAGCGGTGCCGGCATGGACGAGCCAAACAGCGTGTCGCGGAATTTCAGGGTCTTGCCGCTGAGTTCGTTCCAGCGACCAAAGGCGTCGCGGGCGCAGATCAGCGAGGTCGCCCACTGAGTAGAGTAGTAGTTCGTCCAGAGCGGCGTGCTCTTGTCGGGGACTGGGGCATCGGGCTTGCTGCGATAGGCCCAATAGGCATCCCCGTGCGGATAGCTCCAGGAGATGACGAAGCGAACCGTACGGGTGGCGCCGGCTGGAACGGTAAGCTTGGCGGCGAGCGTCCCGTGTTCGGGGAATTTCTGCATGTGGACCGTGGCGCGGGGCGTGTCGTAGTGCCGTTCCGTCAGGGGGCCGAACTTGGCGAAGTCCTTCCAGAACACTGTGAGGTCGTCGAACCACTGGCCGCGGTAGTGATAATCCTGATGCTGAACGTTGGGGCTGTCCGTGGCGATGGTGAGATTGCCGCGATGCGCTTCAAGCTCATCGGCATCGAATGACGCGAAGGTCAGGGCGGAGACGCCACTCTCCTGCGCAAAACTATGAGCGCCGGAATTGTTGCCGTAGTTCCCGATCGTTCCGGCGAGCGTGTAGTCGATCGGTGCGTTGGTCGTGTTGGTGAGCTGGAAGCTCATCATCGCGACGGGCATGGAGCTGTCGCGGTCATTATGTGGGATGAATGGCGAGAGTACAGAGAGGCGCACAGCGCCGGGGAAACGATCATCGCGAAAAGTGAGATCGGCGGTTGGGAAACGGCCATAGAATGAGACGTCGCGGAAATGCGGCACACCGACGAGGGTCTGGCGCATGGCGCCATGGCCGAAGCCATCGAACATCGGGCGCAGGCCGGGACCGCCCGAAGGGTCCTCATCATATGGGCCGTTTAGCACGCGCGCATCGAGCAGCTTGCCGTCTTGCTCGGCCTTCACGGCGAAGTGCGAGTAGCCGTTGAATCCCTGCAGGGCGGGACGATTGCGGACCGACCAGTCAACGAGGCGGCCAGAACCCGAGATCGAAAAGCCACCAGAGCCGATGCCACCGAGCGGGAAACGGACATAGCGCGACCGCTCGCCGATATAGGCGAATTGCGGATCGATGGAGTTCAGGTCATCCCACATATGAAAACAATCCTTGGAACTAACTTCTAATGCCCGTCATCGTCACGCCTTCGATGACGAATTTCTGAGCGATGAGGAACAGCAGAATGACTGGCAGGACGGCCATGCTCATGGCGGCCATGACGACCGAGAGATTGCCCGCGGCCATGTAGCCGCGCAGCACATCCATGGCGATCGGCAGCGTCATCGACTCGTTCTTGCCAAGTAGCACCTTGGCCTGGAAATAGTAGTTCCAGGTTTGCGTGAAGGTGATGATGCCGAGCGCTGATAGGGCGGGCCGCAGCTGTGGTAGCGAGATGCGCCAGAAGATCTTGAAATAGCCGGCGCCATCCATGAGCGCGGCTTCCTCCAGCGCCTTGGGCTGGCTCATCATAAACTGTCGGATCAGGAAAACTCCGAAGCTCGATGTGAGATACATGAGCGCCAGGCCGATCGGTTGGTTGATGAGGCCAAGCTTGGCGTAGCCGAGATAGATCGGCAGGATCGTCACTTGCGCGGGGAACATCAGGCCGATGAGTAGAACGAAGAACAGGCTGTCGCGACCGGGGAATTTCAGGCGAGAGAAAGCGAATGCCGCGAGTGTGCAGGTGACAAGCTGGCCGACTGTGACGACGACCGCGATCATCACTGAGTTGAAGTAAATCTGGAGAAATGGCACTCCGCGCGAGGTGATAACGCGGGCGTAGTTGGTGAAGTCGAGGTTGGTCGGAAGAAAGCTCGGCGGCAGTTTGTAAGCCTCGGAGACTTTGCGGAACGACATCGAAATGAGCCAGAAGAAGGGCATCAGCATCGCGATTGCCAGTACCAGCATAACGGCGATGATTGCCCAATTCAGCCAGCGACGAATCTGTTGCGTCTGAATGGCGCCGTTCACTGTTGCACCAATGTACGTGAGAGAAATTGCTGCACGCCGGTGATGATGAGTATCAACACGGTCATCGACACCGAGATCGCCGCAGCATAGCCGATTTCATAGCTGCCGAAGCCTTGCTCGACGATCAGGATCGACAGCGAGCGAGTCGCATCTCCGGGGCCACCCTGCGTCAGAATGACGATCGATTCGTAGACCTGCAGCGCGCCGATCGAGCAATACACGATGCAGAAGAAGACGACCGGCGAAATCCAGGGCAGGGTGATGCGGAAGAAGCGTCGCCAGGCGGGCGTTCCGTCCATTACCGCGGCCTCGAGGATGTTCTTGGGAACGCCCTGCAGCGCGGCGATGAAGATTACCATGAAGAAGCCGGTGTTCTTCCACACGTCCATGATGAGGATAGACGTCATGGCGTTGGCACTGTCGGTTAGCCAATGCACGCCCGGCAGTCCGATTAGCCGCAAATAGAAGTTAATCACGCCGAGGTCGTCGCCGTAGAAATAGCTCCAGACGATCGCGACGAAGGCGGCTGCAATGATCACCGGCAGGAAGAAGGCGAGACGGAAAAAATAGAGCAGCCATCCCGGCATCACGCGATTGAGCGCCAGGGCGAGGATCAGCCCGACGCTGACGTTGAATGTCACCGCGAAGAAGGCGAAGCGCAGCGTGTTCCAGAAGATCTGCAACGACCGCCTGTCGGTGAAGAAGCGGGTGAAATTGTCAAAGCCGACCCAGGACGAGCCGCGCAGCGGATCGAAATGCGTGAAAGCGAGAACAGCTGTGACGACCACCGGCGCGAGCACGAAGGTGAGATAGAGCACTGAGGTGGGCAGGATGAACAGATAGCCCACGCGGGTCTGGGCGCGGCTCAGATCGGAGCTGGGACGCATCGCAGTTGCCGTGGCCATTTTTGCCTCAGGGAACATCGGCACGGCGGCGGTTACCGCCGTGCCCGGGACGTTGGGAGGACAGTCCTAGTTTATGAGGCGGCCCTAAGGCGAGCGAACGACGCCTCAAGCTCGTCATGGGCCTGCTTGCAGCCCTCGGCGATTGCAACTTCGTCGGCCATCATCGCAGTGTAGTAACGGATGAAAATCTTCTCGACTTCCTGGAAGTTGGCCGGGGACGGCACCGCCTTGGTGTGGGGGAGGCTTGCGTAGTATAGCCCGGCGGATGGCGGGAATTGCGCGAAGGCCGGATCTTCGGCTGCCGACTTGCGGCCCGGGACGCCACCGCCGCCGACACCCTCTTCGACCTGCGTCGCCGAGCTCGTGAGTTCGGTTATGAGGGCCTGCGCGAGGTCGGGATGGGCAGAGGTCTTGGACACTGCGTAGCCGCCAAAGCCGATTACGGTGTCGGGCGAGGCCTTGTTCGGCACATTGGCGATGTCCATGTTGACGCCATTCGTCTTGGCGCCCTGCACGATCCAGTGGCCGCGGCTGATCATGGCAACCTGTCCGGCGAAGAACTGGTTGTCCATCGGCGCGCCTGAACCCGGAATCGGTGAGCTGCCGTCGACATGGATTAGGTCGTGCAGGAACTGCAGGCTCTCGGCGACCTTGGGGTCGAGCATGTTGGAGCCCGTCCAGTCGGCGTTGAGGGCGCCTGAGCTGCCATTGGTGAACAGCCAGGGCTGGATGAAGAAGTTCTGGTTGGGAACCTCATAGCCATACTGGCTCACAGTGCCCGAACCGTCCTTGACAGTGAGCTTTTGGGCGACTTCGCGGAACTCATTCCAGGTCCAGTTTCCGTCCTTGGGATAGGCAACCCCGGCCTTGTCGAACAGGTCGCGGTTGTAGTTGATCATGATGTTGTTCCAGCCGATCGGGATATAGATCTGCTTGCCGCCATACTTGGACTGGTCGAGTAGGCTGGGTGCGAAGTCGGAGAATTCCGGATTGGCTTTCACATAGGCGTCGAGCGGCAAAAAGAGGTTGCGCGAAGCGAAGGCCTGGAACGTCTCGATGGCGGTGCCATAGATGTCGGCCGGGCCGCCGGCGTTGAACTGGCCCAATACCTTGGTCACATAGTCACCCCAACCGGTGCTGATCGGATCCATCTGGAGCTCGACCTTCACATTTGGGTATTTCTTGTTGAACCGCTCGATGGCGTGGCCGATGGCCGTGGCCTCAGCCTCGCCGCCGAATCCCGCGAGCTGCAGCGTCGCCGCCGCATCCGATTGAGCAAAAGCGCCCGTGAAGCTGGTTGATGCGGCCAGCGCCGCGCCGGACAGCACAAAGCTGCGCCGAGATAGTTTGAACATCTAGTCCTCCCTTGGCGCTCACTCCCAAGCGCGTTTCAAATTCGCCGGCCTGCCGGTCGAAACGTTTCGTATTGCGTTACTCGTTAAGCGCCCAGACCTTGCTTTGGTCGATGTGCACATGTTTTTGCGAAAACGAAACGTTTCGTATAGTGCACATTGGAGTTTTGCTCGCAAGGGGAATGCGTTGTCGACGATCAAGGACGTGGCGCGGCGAGCGGGTGTGGCGATCTCGACGGTATCGGCGGTGATCAACCGTTCAGCACCGGTCAGCGAGGACACCATTGCCCGTGTCGATGCGGCAATCGCGGCCATTGGCTATACCCCGCACGGGGGTGCACAAAGCCTTCGGTCCGGTCGCTCGCGGCTGATCGGATTGGTCGTCCCCAATGTCGCCAACCCGCACTTCGCTGCGGTGGCTCGCGAAGTCGAGAATGTCTGCCTCAGCGCCGGCTATACGACGGTGGTCTATTCGACCGGACAAGACGCCGAGCGCGAGAGCCAGGTGCTCAAGATGATGCGCGTGCAGCGCGTCGCCGGGCTGATCGTTATTCCAACGCGGTCGGATGCCGAACACGGTGCCGCGCTCATCAATCAGATTCACGTTCCAACGGTGCTGCTCGACATGTATGTCGAGGGTCTGCCCTACGACGTGATCAAGACGGACAATATCGAGGCCGGCCGGCTCGCGACGGAGTATCTGCTCTCGCTCGGGCATACCGAGATCGGTCTTATCGTCGGCATTCCAGGGTTGGCAACGAGCGATGACCGGCACACCGGCTATCGCAAGGCTTTCCATGATCACGGCCTTGAGCCCGATCCATCACTTACCTGGCCCGGCAATTTCGATCAGCAAACTGCGCATGACGCAACGCTGGCGCTGCTTGATCGTAAGAGTCCTCCAACGGCGATCGTTACCATCTCCAACATGATGACGGTTGGCCTTCTTTTTGCGCTACGAGAGCGCGGGCTGACCCCACCGGACGATCTGTCCATTGTCGGCATCGACGATCTCGAATTTGCCAGGCTGCTCGACCCGCAACCGACGACGGTCGAAACGCCAATTCTGCTGATGGCTCGCAAATCAATCGAGTTGCTGCTCAAGCAAATCGCCAACCGGATATCGCCCACGGGCGAGCGAAGCATCCATCAGCCCCAGCTAATTGTCCGTCAGTCAGCCGCGCGGCTCGATGCACCCACATCCAAGCACCGTCGGGCAGTCCATGACTTGCCTTAGGGTCGGAGCATCAAGGGCTACTAAGCTTCGCTTTGGGCGTCGCTCCGACGCTGACGAACGGGCGAAACGAATGGCGAGATGTCACCATGCGACTGACTCTTCGCAAACGTCCAGTTAAGATACCGAGACATTTGGCCCCCACGCGGAGGCCTCGTCGACGATGAGAAAACGACGGATCCCTCCCGGCTGTGAGAGCTGTGACGGTCAGACACAGCCACAATGAGCGACCAACTGCGGGAATCTTAACCTCTTGCTTACTCAAGCAGCGCCGCCGATCGAGACATGTCGCTGATCGTGCGCATTAATTTGTGAAGCGGCGCCGAAGCGTGACCCCATCCATCGCTGAGATTTCAACGGTGTGGCTGGCCGATCGACGTAGAGACCCCGCGCCGGGTTACAAGCAGACGCTGCTTAGTGATCTCGTGAGGTGCGAGTTTGGCTGTTCGCAGTTCTCGTAAGAGAGCACTACGTAGGCCTCTCCCGATCACCTGTGGCCTCGCCCTTCGAGGACCATGGCGTTCGTCCTGCCTGGTATAGATCCATGCGCAGAAGAGGCCTGCGGCGACGAGGAGGAGGAGGAGTGCGATCGTTTCGGGATCTGATCGAACCTACAGGGGGGAGAGGGCGTTGTCGGGATAACTCCAGAGGACCCCACCATGAAATCGACGTTCACCGCCCAGGAAGTCGCGCAAATCAAGAAGTTGCT
>JBDTLB010000114.1:0-5542 GCA_039934955.1 Devosia sp. | reverse complement strand
TGCTGGTGCTGCACAGCCTCTTCGGCCTGATCTTCGCCGCCGGCTTTGCCTTCAACACCACGATCGTCCCGCTGGACAATCTGCGCGGTGGCTTCGACTGGACAATCTCGTCATCATTCGGCTGGCCCGCCGTCGCTGCCCGCGTCGACGCGCTGAAACATTCCCACAAGGTCGGCTTCATCGCGACGGCGCGCTACACCACCGCCGCGCAACTTGGCTTTGCGCTGCACGATGCGGATGTGACCGCCATTGCCGATCGCCCCGATCAATACGACTACTGGTTCGATGCCCCCGCGCATGACGGCGAGGACGCCCTCGTGGTCTCGGACTCGCAATACGGGCTCAGCGAAGTCGCCGGCCACTTCGACACGCTCACGCCGCTCGAGTCAGTGCCCTATGTCGCCTACGGGCGCACTCTCTACACGGCGGAGATTTACCTCGGCAGCTACTTCCACGGCGCCCCCGCGAAATAGTCGTCAGCGGCATCAGAGGTTTATGGCGGCCCTGGGTTCGTGTTTGGCGGCGCCGCCCCAAACCGGAACAATCCGTTAAGACCTGCGTTCTTGAGCCATACGGTACTCAAACCAAGGAGGTCCACCGTGGCTAACCCAGATCGCGATACCGTCTATAACAATGACGGCACCACCCGCACTGTTTACACCCGCGAGAGCAACTCGACGGGATGGTTCGTTGGCATCATTGTGGCGCTGGCGCTTCTCGCCATCGCTTATCTCGTGTTCTCGGCAAACTCGCAGCCAGCGACCAGCCCAGTCGAGATCAACAACACCCCGGCCGTGACCGCTCCGGTGACCCCGGTCGCTCCGGCTGACACCAACGCCACCCCGATGTCTCCGGCCGCTACGACCACCACTCCCGTCGTCCCCGCGCCGACGGCCCCGGCCGATACCTCCACCAGCACGGCTCCTTCGGCCCCCGCCGCTTCGCAGTAAACCCCGCCGCTTCAGTCCCTCTGATATGAGGCACAGGCAAAGGCCCCGGCTTCCCGCTGGGGCCTCTGCTATTTCCGCTGCTGCAATGCCAACCTGTCAGCCACGGCGGCAACGGCGATGCCGCTGCCGATGCAGTAGGGAGCAATATCTTCGATCGCAAAGGTCCGCCCAAAAATCAGATGGCCGTTCCGCGCAAATGATCGAACCCCGGAACGACATGAACTGCATCGCCTCCCCGAGCGCCACCAGCACCGCCGCGACCACCGCCATCAGCAACACCCGCGGCTCCGGCCACAGCACCCGAAGGCTAAACTAGACCATGGCGGAACACAGGATCGACCCGCCATATTTGCCACCTCCCGCGGCAGAGCGAGCGCTGGTGCGCGAAACAGCAGGCAGATCGCGATGCAGGCGACCGCGACGAGCAGATCCAGCCGCCCCCTCAACTCCGGCACTCGTTGGGCCCGACCCTGCATTCCATCCGGTTACCTCGCTGTGCGTTCTTGCGTGCCAGGCCTGAAGGCAACATCTAGTCGGCAATAAACAGGGTCATCGTCATGGAAATTGGTCTTTATTCGTTCGCCGAGAACACGCCGGAAATCCTCAACGGCAATCATTTGCAGTCACCCGCCGAGCGGCTGAAGGATCTGCTCGAGGAGATCGAACTGGCCGACCAGCTCGGCCTCGATTTCTATGGCCTCGGCGAACATCACCGCCCCGATTTCGTCGCCTCCGCCCCGGTGACCATTCTCGCCGCGGCCGCGGCGCGGACCAAAAACATCCGTCTGTCGACCGCCGTCACGGTGCTGAGTTCGGACGACCCGATCCGCGTCTGGCAGCAATTCTCGACCCTCGATCTGCTGTCCAACGGCCGCGCCGAGATCATGGCCGGTCGCGGCTCCTTCGTTGAGAGCTTCCCGCTCTTTGGCCACGAGTTGACCGACTACGACGCGCTGTTCGAGGAAAAACTTGAAGAGCTGATCGAGATCCGCAAAGGCGGCAAGGTCACCTGGCCCGGCAGCCAACACACCAAGCCTATCCCCGGCCTCGAAATCTTCCCTAAGCCCGTGCAGGACCCGCTGCCATTGTGGATCGCGGTCGGCGGCACGCCCAACTCGGTCGCCCGCGCCGCCTATTTCGCCCTGCCGCTGATGATCGCCATCATCGGTGGACGGCCGCAGCAGTTCCAGCCGCTGGTGCAGCTCTATCGCGCCACGGCCGAAAAGATGAACCACGACCTCGCCAAGCTGCCGGTCGGCATCTCGTCACATGGTTTCATCGCCGAAGACAGCCAGGACGCGATGGACATCGCCTTCCCCGCCCATCAGGCGGCCATGAGCCGCATCGGTAAGGAGCGCGGCTGGCCGCCGACGACGCGCGAACAGTTCGAGGCCGGCGCCAGCCCGCATGGCGCTTACTTCATGGGTTCGCCGCAGCAGGTGATCGACAAGATTTTGATGCAGCACGAATGGTTCAACCATCAGCGCTTTGGCCTGCAACTCAGTGTCGGCACCCTGCCCCACGCCAAGGTGATGAAGGCGATCGAGCTGTTCGGCACCGTGGTCAAGCCAGCGGTCAACAAGGCGCTGGCACTTAAAGCGAACTGACGACGCTAAACGCTGCCTGAACGCGACGCTCACCTGTGCCCGGCCGCTAATGTAAACTGATCCGCCGTGAAACCGCCAAAATCTGGTCGCGTTCGCGCCACGACCAGCTTCTATAAACTTTTCCTTAACGCTAGGCGTGGTGCCGAGCGAAAGTCAGGCTTCGTGATGGCTCATCTCATCCAGCGCTCAGTCAGCCGGTTTCGGCGCCTCTGGATCACCGAGGCACTGCTGGTTGCGGCGATCCTGATTTTCGGCGGTTTTGCCCTGTTGTCCGACGCGCGACTGACGCCGTCTGAACTGCTCTACGGTCTCAACCAGCTCGTCGGGCACTAGAGCACTATTTCGATCCGCTCCGCCGGATCGACTTGATCACCAGCGGCGGCAATCCGGATTTCTCGGCAATCGCACGATCCTGCGCTTCGATCTCGATGCGCGCCGGCTCATCACCGTCGAGCCCTCCCAGGATGTCGCCCGGAACTTTGCGGTTCGAGCGCTGGCTGCCATCCTCGTAGACGATATCGAAGAACACGAATTCACTTCGCGCTGTGGGCTTTCTGGCCATGGCTGAATACTCCGTTGGCCGGGGCTGTACGCGCTGAGCGCCCCCGGCACAAGTGATGTCGGAACAACGGTGGAGGGGGCTAGTTGGTTTTCGGCCAGCTCTGGGCAAATATGCCGTCGCCTTGTTCGTCGATGATCTGCCGGCCCTTGGCGAGCGCGAAGCTGGTCGCCTCGTCGCGCGAGCTCATGCGGTCGGCCCGCACGAACTTGTAGCTCTTGAGTTCGTCGCCGACGGTCTTTTCGATCGTTCCAGCGAGTTGATACTCGCTACCCACCGCCATCGGCGTCGCGCGCACGATAAAGCCCATATACGCCTCGCCAGGCGCCGGCGCTGCCTCAACCGCAGACCCGCCGCCGCCAAAGAGATTCTTCCAGAAAGACATGAGACGATCCGTGTTGGTGCTGTTGGGTCATTCTAGGGCCGATCGTGCCCCTCGGCAAATCCGGTCGACATGGCCGAGAAAAAACGAAACGGCCCGGACGCGAGTCCGGGCCGAAATCATGGCGTAAATTCCGTGCCTCAGTTGTCGAGGAAGCTCCTGAGCTTGCGCGAACGGCTCGGGTGCTTGAGCTTACGCAGCGCCTTGGCTTCGATCTGCCGGATACGCTCGCGCGTCACGCTGAACTGCTGGCCGACTTCCTCAAGCGTGTGGTCGGTATTCATGCCGATACCAAAGCGCATGCGCAGCACACGTTCCTCGCGCGGCGTCAGCGACGCCAGCACGCGGGTGGTGGTCTCGCGCAAATTCGACTGGATCGCCGCGTCGATCGGCTGGATCGCATTGGAGTCAGGGATAAAGTCGCCGAGGTTTGAATCCTCCTCATCGCCAATCGGCGTTTCGAGGCTGATCGGCTCCTTGGCGATCTTCAGCACTTTGCGCACTTTATCGAGCGGCATCTGGAGCTTTTCCGAAAGCTCCTCGGGCGTCGGCTCGCGGCCGATTTCGTGCAGCATCTGGCGCGACGTGCGAACGATCTTGTTGATCGTCTCGATCATGTGCACCGGGATCCGGATGGTGCGCGCCTGATCAGCGATCGAGCGGGTGATCGCCTGCCGGATCCACCAGGTTGCATAGGTCGAGAACTTGTAGCCGCGGCGGTATTCGAACTTGTCCACGGCCTTCATCAGGCCAATGTTGCCTTCCTGAATGAGATCAAGGAATTGCAGGCCGCGGTTCGTGTACTTTTTGGCGATGGAAATCACGAGGCGAAGGTTCGCCTCGACCATTTCCTTCTTGGCGATTGCCGCTTCGCGCTCGCCCTTCTGTACCTTGTGGACGATGCGGCGATATTCGGTAACGTCGAGGCCGGCTTCCGTCGCGAGCGTATGAATCTCGCCGCGGATTTCCTGGATCGTATCGCCTTCGCGCTTGGCGAATTCGGCCCAGCCCTTGCCGCGCGGTGCGACGGTCTTGGACCATTCGGCATCGAGCTCGGTGCCGAAATACGCCTCGAGGAAGTCCTCGCGCTTGACGCCATAACTCTCGGCAAGACGCAGCAACCGGCCCTCAAGCCGGACCAGACGCTTGTTGATGTCGTAGAGTTGCTCGACGAGACTTTCGATACGCGAGGCATTGAGGCTTAGCGACTTGACGTCCGCGATCACCGAACTGCGGAAGCTGTCGACCTTCTTGGTCTCGGCGCCCGTCGCCGGCTTGGTGCGGTCGGCAGCATGCTTGTCCTGCAGCTTGCGCATCTTGCCATAGGCATCGGCGATGCGATCAAAGGTCTCGACCACCAGCGGCTTTAGCTCGGCTTCCATCGCGCTCAGCGACAGCGAATTCTCGAAATCGTCGTCGTCGTCCTCGACCGGATCGACGGGGGCCTGCGGCTCCTCGGGGACGTAGTCGTCCTCGCTGTCCCCACTCACGCGGCGCGGAGCCGGCTTGGCGGCCTCAGCCCTGACCGGGGCGGCGGGGGCCATGAGCGGCGCCTGCTCGATCGGCACGGCCGGCGCCGCGTGCTTGGCGTCGGGGCCCGCATAGGTGGCCTCGAGATCGATGATGTCGCGCAGCAAAATCTCGGCGGCACCCAGCTGGTCGCGCCAGATGATGATGGCCTGGAACGTCAGCGGGGACTCGCACAGCCCCTCGATCATCGTCTCGCGGCCAGCTTCAATGCGCTTGGCGATGGCGATTTCGCCCTCGCGGCTAAGCAGCTCAACTGTGCCCATCTCGCGCAGATACATGCGGACCGGATCGTCGGTCCGATCGCTCCCCTCGCGGGCGTTCGATTTACTGGCAACGGCCGTGCCAGTGCGCTCGGCCAGTTCGGTCGACTCTTCTTCCGGCGTATCAGGCTCGGCCTCTTCGACCTCGTCCTCATCGACGACATTGATGCCCATCTCGGAGAACATCGACATGATGTCCTCGATCTGGTCCGGTGACACCTGATCGGACGGCAGCACCGCATTGACCTCTTCAT